>NZ_LMED01000008.1:0-84884 GCF_001425285.1 Acinetobacter sp. Root1280
AAGACTTTCAAAATCCTTGCAGAGCGTTATCGAAATAGAGGGAAAAGACTTGGCTTAAGGTTCAATTTGATTGCAGGTATTTATAATTTAGAACTGAGTAAAAAGTGAGTTATGAAAGAAGTCTATTAATCAGCATATTTCTACTAAATTCTTTTTTAACTGCAGTATCCTGCATACCCAGATCTATTTGTATATCACTTGGCAATAAAATTGTTTCACCTTGTTGAATGCTTAATTCAATATCCAGTTTTTTTAAACCATTCAGTAGTTTATTTAATTTTGGGCTGAGAAACTGATCATAGATCAGCGTTTGCGGAATCGTTGCATTGATCAATGGGGTATATTGGGCGACATTGATCAATATTATCAATTTTTCATAATCGATTTGGTAGCTCTGTTTATGTTGTGGACCAATTAGCCATTCATTATAAATATACGTGTTTCCATTATAATATCGTAGCTTTTCTGGATCTAAAATATAAGTGCGGGTTTCAATTGTAATTTGCATAAATTTTCAAAAAATCGTTTAAATAAAGACCAGTAGAGAAATAAATTTTCAGAGTCGTAAATGTATAGTGGATTTGATCGTAACGACATGCATCTCAGGACTCATTTACACTATTGCTAAATAATGTATCGTTCAGCAACAAATTCATTTCGTTACGACCTGACTTTATTGAGTCAAACCAAATAATATTTTGTGTGCCAAGCTGTCCTGAGTTGGATCCATCACTTGTACCTTCTCAGCAACTTTATATGCACGCTGAATAGCAGGGCGTTCACGGATTGTTTCAAACCAAGTTTTAATATGAGGGAAATCAGCAAGCTTTATGCCATGTTCTTCATGGTGAACGATCCAAGGATATGCTGCCATATCGGCAATTGAGTAATCTTGACCTGTAATGAAAGTACGTCCGTCGAGATGAGTATTCAACACTTTATAGAGGCGTCGGGTTTCATTGACATAACGTTCGATTGCATAAGGAATTTTTTCAGGTGCATACTTTGCGAAATGTTGATTCTGACCTAACATTGGACCGAGCCCACCGACTTGCCAATACAGCCATTCCAATGCCATGATTCGTGCTCTGGGTTCACTGGAGAGAAATAATCCGCTCTTTTGAGCCAAATATTGAAGAATTGCGCCAGACTCAAACACACTCAAAGGCTCGCCACCATCGTCTGGAATATCATCGATGATTGCTGGAATACGGTTATTGGGTGAAATAGCAAGGAAGGCTGATTTTAACTGATCCCCCCGACCGATATTCACAGGTGTTACATCATATTTAAGACCTGCTTCCTCAAGAAAAATAGTGATCTTATGGCCATTTGGCGTTGGCCAGTAATGTAGGTGGATCATAGGATGATGCCTTAATAAGGTTTTGAGCGAAAATAAACTTATTTAAATTATGATCAGGGAGATAACAGCTTTACTTAGCGCAGGCTGTATAACCCTGATCTTTTGAGTGGTGGTTATAAATCGATAACCGTCACGCCATCATTACCATTGAGTCCCAGTACCATACTCTCAGCAAATTGAGGCTCTTTAAGTATTGAAATCACATGATCACCAAAAGCTCTCGGTGGCATAGGTGCCCCAAAGCGGGAGACAAATTCTTCAGGTGTAATTCCCATGGCTGCTGCATAAGCACCTGCTGCTGAGTCGCCAACTCCTGTACCAAGAACCATCAGCCGTGGAACGATGGCCTGAAACTGAATACCAAGATTTTTATCTTGCGCAAACAAATTGGCATATTTGGTCATGAACCAAAGCGCACGTTTAGAACTGGCGTAGCCACCTGTCATTTGAGAACCAGACTCAGCGGCACCACTAGATCCCACTAAAACTCGGCTGCCTGGATCAAGTGGTGTTTTTAATACCGCTTGAAACCAGAAAAAGGCTGCTTTGACATCGGTTTCCCAATTGATAGAGAATTCTTCCCAAGTTAATTCGTCCAAAAGCCCCATACGAGGGGCTGCTCCAGCATTTAACACAAGTACATCTGGACGAATGTCTGCAATGATACGGTGTGCCGCAGCTTCATCTGTGATATCTGCTGAAATGGTATAAACACCTAGCCGTTCAGCGACTGCATCAAGATCTTTTACATTACGTGCAACCACAGTTACTTTTGCACCCTGATCAACCAGTGCTTCAACTAGACCTAAACCGAGACCACGACTACTACCAGTGACCACGACTTTTTTGTCTTTCAGATTCATGACGATTTCTCCAATGTCTAATAAAGTGATGTACTACTAAAACGATTGAAGCCTTGGAAAAGAGTCAAAAAGCCTCTAAATTATTTTAATTTGATCTAGCGACGTACTTTCGACTCGACTTTTTATATCAGTTGATGGGCCGCTGATCATTCTGATCATGTGGATGTGTATTGATAACTTGCGATGATGAGGCAGGTGTGGAATCGAAAGATAGTTGACGTGATTTTTTTGGCAGGACATGATTTTTATCATCTACGCTTAAATGTGTTGAATCACTTTAAATCATCATCTACAGCCGAAAAGGCAGGATAATGTATTGGCTATTTGGCCATACTAGGCAAAATTACAACATCGATTAGAAGGGAATATAGGGGGTAGGAAAAATTTGAGCAAGATAGACAAATAAAACAAAGCTCTCAATGGAGAGCTTATCTGTAAAAAAAACATGCAATTGTATGAGTGACATTACTCAATTTTGAGATGAGCTATTTTTAAACAATAAAAATGTATGATTTTAATTTCATACGCTCAGCCGCAGTGTTAAGTAAATATGGTGCAATGAAGCGATGCGGAACTGTCATCATTTTCAAGGTGGGTGTTGAGAACCATTTATGACCGCGGCTAAAGAAAGAAGAGAAGATCACCTGAGATTCGATCAGGTTGATGACCATACATATTTGAATATCAACTGAATCAGAGTGAACAACAATCATGATTAAATCATCTTGCTTGATCATTGTTGCTGATTCTAGTGATTGCCAGTGTGATTCAGATTTAGATTTAAATCCCAAGGTATTCCATGACTGACTAACGATCTGATTGATTGCTGGAGGAGCATTGGCAAAAATCTCATATGCCCATTTTTCAGCGCTGTACTTTTTAGTCATCATGGGAGTCGGAATATCAATGCTAAAAGCATCTTCATAGCCAATATTTTCTAAAGGACATACTTCACGTGCTAAATCTGGAATACGGATTGCTTGTGCTTTCATGGCATTCTCCTTAAGGCATTTGGCTCATCAACAATAGCTATGCTCAATGGCGAGTGGGTTTGAGTATGATGACGAGCCTAATTGTTTATTTATTTGGGGTTAATATCAGCTCTGCATCAGCGGCAACATATCGCACATAGCGGTAATCTCGAATAAAGCTAATCTTGCCTTCTTGCCATTCCAGCCACATGATATAACTTGGTTTGAGGTCTATACGGTTTTCAAAGACAGCAATGACCTCGCGATCTCCAAGCCAGGCGGGAACAAGCCAGATATGGTCAATTTTTGCGTAGGCACCAAAGAACATGGAGACATCGGCAGCGCCAACACGGATAGGATGAGTAGACTGACTGAGTTTGACATCATCAGAAAGTAATGCTTTTAGCCCATCCCAGTCGCGTAGGTTAAACAGCTTTACATAGTTTGCTACTGCATCAGATGTTTGTCGGACAATTTGTGCTTCTTCAGTGGTTATGTTGAGTTCGCGCAGTCGAGCACGTCCACGGGAAAGATGGGCTTTTACTGAGTCTACTGAGAGATTCAGTAGGGTAGCAATGTCTACAAGAGGCTCATCAAGAACATCTTTAAGAATGATGACACTGCGCTGAAGTACTGGGAGTTGCATAAATCGTGAAACGGCCATTTTAATTGTTTCCTCGCGCATCAGCATCTCCATCGGATCAGAGGTATTTATATCTTCAATATCGTCAGTAGTAGTATCTACAGCTTCTGTTATTCGAATGGCTCGACTTCGGAGTAAGTCAAGTGCTCGGTTATGTGCTACACGGAATAACCAGGCACGTAACATCTGAAAATCTTGTATTTTGTCAATCACAAGCAATGCCCGTGCAAGCGTATCCTGAACAACATCTTCACCTTCAATGACAGAGCCCATTAGTCGCGAACAGTAGCGATGCAGTTCAGGGCGAAGCTGTTCTGCCAGAGTAATCAGTTGGGTCTGTTGCATGTTAGGCTTAGGATCATGGTCTTTATTCAAATTGTCTCACCATTCAATCATGGTCACAGCGGTATGGCCGTTGCAACCTAAAAGGATAATATTCATATCAATGACCTGACTGTTTTGTCATTTTGGGGTCACTGTAATCTGTTGTTGAACAAAGATTTCTATTGAGCTTGAATCAAGTGCTTTAGATTCGCCAATAAGGTTAATTTCTATCTGCACAGCACCACGTTAATGTTTTTGTTTAGATAAGCTATTACTAAAACGATTGAGGAATATAAAAAGAGTCAAAAAGTTGTAAATAATTTTAATTTTGTTTGAAGCTGCTGAAGTTATTTTATGTGTTTTATTGATATTTTGTTGAATCATTCTTTTTTATCATGAGATTTAACTCAGTTATTTTTTTATAGTCTGGCTCAAACTTTTTATGAGTCCGATCCTATTTTTATTAAAAAGACGAGTACAGATTCTATGTACAGGATTACAGATTCTATGTACAGAATGAACATCGCTCATTTCTGCATTAGCGAATGATTCATCTCCTATGATTAAGGTGACATCAATGAAAAAACATAAGGCTAATGATTGATGCAGCGTTAAAGATAACTATCCATCTATAAAGATAATTATCCATCTATGCATCAAGTATGCTGGAACACTATTTAGCTAAGAATAGAAGTGTCAGGATGCATAAGTATCAAGAAAAAGCGCTTGGTTCTGCTCGTTCTTGTGAGTCACCAGATTAAAAGCATGGATTGACACAGTTGATAAAACAATACACAGCAGGTCTTATTTTTATATGTAATTACTATATTTTTGACCATGTTCTGCTTATACTGTGCAGCAATTAAGATATTTCATTTTTTGCACGTCATAAGTACTTTTGATATTGAGTACATGATTGTGTACATATTTTTAGAGTAGTGTATGGCAGTAGCTAAGAAATCCGTTAATATCAACAATATACGTAATTTTTCGATTATCGCTCATATCGACCACGGCAAGTCGACACTTGCAGACCGTTTCATTCAAATGTGTGGTGGATTGCAAGACCGTGAAATGCAGGCTCAAGTCCTAGACTCTATGGAGCTTGAGCGTGAACGTGGGATTACCATTAAAGCGGCTTCTGTAACCTTGTACTATACCCATCCAAATGGGCAAGAGTATCAATTAAACTTTATTGATACACCGGGACACGTGGATTTCTCTTATGAAGTATCGCGTTCTCTTGCAGCTTGTGAAGGTGCATTGTTGGTTGTCGATGCTGCACAAGGGGTTGAGGCGCAATCTGTTGCAAACTGCTATACCGCAATTGAGCAGGGTTTAGAAGTACTACCTGTCCTGAATAAAATTGATTTGCCACAAGCAGAACCTGAACGTGTTATTCATGAAATCGAAGAAATTATCGGTATTGAAGCAACACATGCGCCAACATGTTCGGCAAAAACAGGTCTAGGTGTAGAGTCTGTTTTAGAGACATTGGTTGACATTATTCCAGCACCGCAAGGTGACCGTGACGCACCATTACAAGCCTTAATTATTGACTCTTGGTTTGACAACTATTTAGGTGTTGTATCACTTGTTCGTATCAAACAAGGTCGTGTGCGTAAAGGCGATAAAATGTTGATGAAATCAACAGGTCAATCGCACATCATCACTTCGGTTGGTATTTTTAATCCAAAACATACCGATACCGGTATTTTAGAAGCGGGTGAAGTTGGCTTTATCATTGCAGGGATCAAAGACATTTTTGGTGCGCCAGTTGGTGATACGATTACCTTGGCAACCACACCTGATGTTGCAACTTTACCGGGTTTTAAAAAGGTAAAACCACAGGTATATGCGGGTTTATTCCCAATTGATGCCAGTGATTTTGAACCATTCCGTGAAGCGCTACATAAGTTACAAATTAACGATTCTGCGTTGTTCTTTGAACCTGAAAGCTCAGATGCTTTAGGTTTTGGTTTCCGTTGTGGCTTCTTGGGAATGCTACACATGGAAATTGTACAAGAACGTCTAGAGCGTGAGTATGATTTAGACTTAATCAGTTCTGCGCCAACCGTAATCTATGAAGCATTGATGAAAAATGGCGAAACGATTTATATCGATAGCCCATCTAAAATGCCTGATGGTTCAACAGTTGAAGATTTACGCGAGCCGATTGCTGAATGTCATATTTTAGTGCCTCAAGAATACTTGGGTAATGTCATGACTTTATGTATCGAGCGCCGTGGTGTGCAAAAAGATATGAAATTCTTGGGTAACCAAGTATCAATTACCTTTGAAATTCCAATGGCAGAAGTGGTTATGGATTTCTTTGATAAATTGAAATCTTGCTCACGTGGCTTTGCTTCACTGGATTACAATTTCGTGCGTTTTGAGAGTTCATCTCTAGTTAAGGTTGATGTGTTAATTAATGGTGATAAGGTTGATGCTTTGGCAATGATTTGTCATCGTAATGATGCGCGTCACCGTGGTATTGCTTTAGTTGAAAAAATGAAAGACTTGATTCCGCGTCAAATGTTTGATGTGGCGATTCAAGCTGCAATTGGTGCACAAATCATTGCACGTTCAACAGTTAAAGCGATGCGTAAAAACGTATTGGCTAAATGTTATGGTGGTGACGTTTCTCGTAAGAAGAAACTGTTATCGAAACAAAAAGAAGGTAAGAAACGCATGAAGCAAGTGGGTAGTGTTGAAATCCCACAAGAAGCGTTCCTTGCTGTGTTAAAAGTAGAAAGATAAAAACTAGAGGTCTTATTGCTCATGGATTTTGATTTTAATTTAATTCTCGTTCCTGCAACGCTTATATTTTTTGGGCTATGGTTACTGGATAAGTTTGTACTGAAACAACGTGCAACAAAAGGTAAGGGGAATGAAAATGTCATCATTTCATGGGCATATGATTTCTGGCCTGTTCTAGCAGTAGTTTTGGTATTGCGTTCATTCTTATTTGAACCGTTTAATATTCCTTCTGATTCTATGGTACCGACTTTAGAAACAGGTGATTATATTTTGGTGAATAAGTTCCAGTATGGTGTGCGTTTACCGATTACCAATACCAAGATAATTGATATTGGTGAGCCACAACGTGGTGATGTTGCTGTTTTCCGTTATCCAGAAAATCCCAAAATAAGTTATATCAAACGTATTATTGGTTTACCAGGTGACCATCTTGAATTTAATAATGGTCAACTTACAATCAATGGTAAAAATGTTGAGCAAGTACCTGCTGAGTTTAGTCGTGAAAAAGATATTTTAGATACGCCTAAGTCAATCTACTATTATGAAACGATGGGTACGCATAAGCATTTAGTTCGTTTGTTGGAAGGTCAAAATACTTTGGTTTCAGCATTTAATTATGCACAGAAAAAACAAGACCTACCTTATGTAGCAACTGCAAATGACCGCTTTGTAAAATCAAATGGTCAAAGTTGGGAAGTGACTGTTCCAAAAGGCCAGTATTTTGCCATGGGTGATAACCGTGACCAAAGTGCAGACAGTCGTTTTTGGGGCTTTGTACCTGAAGAAAACTTAACTGGTCATGCAATATATGTGTGGATGCATAAGGAACCTGGTTTAAAAATGCCTTCATTTAGTCGCAACGGTGCAATTAACTAATCGACTACAGTTTAGAAAATCAAATAAAGGTCAATTTATATTGACCTTTATTTTTATCTGCTAAAGCTATCAAGTTGTCTTGATTTATAAGAAAAATGAAATAGAACAAATGATTTAAACTAGCAACTTGATGCAGTTTCAAGGATAATAGCGCGATAAAGTTTTTTATCACACCAGGGTTTGCAGTGGATAAAAAATTTATAACAATTGAAAATGATCAGTGAGTCTGCAGCAGTGTATTTGACTCAATTATATGATTATTTTCAATTGCGATTAAAGATTATTCATTCTGAGCTGTTGGATAAAAAAAATGCGTAAAAATCAACAAGGCGCTTCATATATTGGAATTTTACTGGGGATAATTGCTTTAGCTTTTATGTTGAAAATCATAGTTGCTGTATGGCCTTTATACTGGGATGATCGTGTGATTAATAACCAAATTGTAGAGCAGATAAAGAATAGCTCTGCTGAAATCACACCAATGAAATTTGCAACAGAAGTTGATAAACGGTTAGAAATGAACAATATCCGAGATACTAAACTTGAGGATATTGCGACTGTATCAACTAAAGATGGTTTACAAGTGACTAAAAAATATGAAGTACGAAAAAATTTCATGCTGAATATAGATTTAGTCCTCACTTTCGAGAAGAGTTTTGATCAAAGGTCAGTTGAAAGTAAGTGATCCTCGCTTACAGAGTAGAATCGGTTACCAGTTTAAACAATACGAGTTATTACAACTCGCGCTGACTCATCGCTCGGTGAGTCACAAATACAACTATGAGCGCCTAGAGTTTTTAGGTGATGCATTGTTGGGTATGATCATCGCAAATTACTTATATCATGCGTACCCTCATGAAAATGAAGGACGTTTGACGCGTATGCGCGCAACTTTGGTACGCCAAGAAGCACTGGGTAAAATTGCTAATGATTTAAAGCTAAGTCAAAGTTTAATTTTAAGTACAGGTGAATTGAAATCAGGCGGTCATCATCGTGAGTCAATATTAGCGGATACAGTTGAAGCAATTATTGGCGCGATTTATACCGAAACACGAGATTTGCCTTTGTTGGAATCGATTGTTTTAAAATGGTATGAACCGTATTTAGATCATATCGAACCGACAGATCAACTCAAAGACCCAAAATCACGTTTGCAAGAATATCTACAAGCTCGTAAAAAGCATCTCCCAGTTTATGAGGTCGTAGATATTCAGGGTGATGCACCTAACCAGCATTTTAAAGTAGAATGTACAGTAGATGGCTTGCCTAAAATGATGGGTGAGGGATCAAGTCGCCGTTTTGCAGAACAAGCAGTCGCGGCGGATTTTTTAAAGATATTGGAGCAGTAAACTGCATGAGTACACATTCCGATCACAATGATGCTGATCACGAGCCGTCTGAAAGCGGTAATGAGTTAATTAATCAATTTTTTAGCTCACAAGGTACAGAAATCCCTTCGGATTATCGAAGTGGATTTGTTGCAATTGTAGGACGTCCAAACGTGGGTAAATCGACATTGATGAACCATTTATTGGGTCAAAAGTTGTCAATTACTTCACGTAAGCCACAAACAACACGCCATAAAATCATTGGTATTGATAGTCGTGAAAAGTCTCAGGCTGTATTTGTTGATACACCGGGGATGCACAAGAAAGAAGTGCGTGCGATCAATAAAATGATGAACAAAGCTGCACATTCTGCATTACGTGATGTCAATTTGGTTCTATTTGTTTTAGATGCCCAGAAATGGACACCAAATGATGACTTGGTTTTAGAAAAACTGCAAAATGCAGAAATGCCAGTCGTTTTGATTATCAATAAAATCGATACCTTAGAAAATAAGCGTATGATTTTACCGTTGATCCAAGAACGTGCGAAGTTGATGAATTTTGCTGAAATTGTTCCTGTTTCAGCATTACGTGGTGCAAACTTGGATCATTTGCGTGAAGCGATTGAAAAGTATCTGCCATTCCAGCCGCCATTATACTCTTTAGAACAGTTAACTGACCGTTCAGAACGTTTTCTTGCCAGTGAAATCATTCGTGAGAAAATTATGCGTCAGTTAGGCGAAGAGCTGCCTTATGATTTAACGGTTCAAATTGAATCATTTAAAACAGAAGAAGCGACAGTGAATGAAAAAACGGGTCGTCCTAAAGCTGCATGTACTTATATTGATGCCACAATTTTTGTTGATCGCCCTGGGCAAAAAGCCATCGTGATCGGTGAAAAAGGTGCTAAGCTGAAGAAAATTGGTATGGATGCTCGTGTCGACATGGAAAAAATGTTTGAGCAAAAAATCATGCTAACACTTTGGGTGAAAGTTAAAGGCGGTTGGTCTGATGACGAACGTGCTTTAAAAAGTTTAGGCTACAGCGATATTTAATTGACTTTTTGGGAACTGAAATGATTCGAGTTATAGCAATTCTTGCTTGCATAATCATGTTACAAGGCTGTATCACTAAAATTGTGACAGTTCCCGTCAAAGTTGCTTATAAAACCACAAAAGGCGTGGTTAAAGGCACTGCTGCGGTTGTAGGCGCTGTTATTCCTGACGGGGATGATGACGATGATAAGAAAAAACAAAAGGATGATTAAGTTCAAGCTAGATGCGTAATGAAATCTTGCATGGTTATTTAATCCATCATCGAAAATACAGAGAACGTAGTCATATTGTGCACTTATTTACACAAGAGCATGGTCGTGTCGACGGTATTCTTAGACAAACCCCACCACCACAATATCAACCGATTACTTTACAAGCGTCGGGAAAATCCGAGCTTAAAAACTTTTCAAAACTCGAAATACTTAATCAACCGATTTTCTTTTATGGGGATGCTTTCTTTTCAGGCTTTTATTTAAATGAACTGCTGCTTCGTTTATGTCCGCTTGAAGAAATGATGTCTGAAACATTTCAGCAATACCATTTAACTTTACAACATTTACAAAAATTGGCTGAACATCCACAAGCTGATTTATTTCTTCGACAAATTTTACGCCAGTTTGAACACGCACTGTTAGAAGAGCTGGGTTATCCGCTGAATTATGGGCATGATTCAAATCAACAAGAGATTATGCTGACCCAACGTTATCAATTTCAATTGGCCGAAGGCTTTACACCAGTGTCATATACCTCGTCTGGGACGTTGCTGGGCCAACAAATTCTAAGCATGGCAAATTATGAAAAGGGTAGGGATTTTAGCCCAGAGCAGTTACAATTATTGGCTAAACTCTATCGACAAATGATTACTTCACTTTTAGGTGATCGACCATTAAAAAGTCGTCAGCTTTGGGTTCAAAATGCTCAATCTAAAACGTTGAGCCGTTAATTTTAATTTATTGGTTAATTAGGAGAATGTTATGGCTGCATTGCTAGGTGTAAACATTGACCATGTTGCAACCCTCAGACAAGCACGTGGAACGACTTATCCTGATCCTGTGAAAGCTGCATTAATTTGCGAACAAGCAGGGGCGGAAGGCATCACTTTACACTTACGTGAAGATCGTCGTCATATTCAAGATGATGATGTGCGCCGTATGCGACCTGTATTGACGACAAGAATGAACTTGGAAATCGCTGTAACTGATGAAATGGTTGCATTTGCAAAAGAGATTCAACCACATCATGTGTGTTTTGTGCCAGAGAAACGTCAAGAAATCACCACAGAAGGTGGTTTAGACGTGCTTGGGCATTTTGAAGATGTTAAAGCTGCGACTCAGGCATTAACTGCAATTGGTTGTGATGTCTCTTTGTTTATTGATGCTGATTTTGCACAAATCGATGCTGCAATTGCTTGTGGTGCACCCACTATTGAATTACATACGGGTGCTTATGCAGACGCTAAAACTGCTGAAGCTCAACAGATTGAACTCGAAAGAATTATTAAAGGTACTGAGTACGCCGCATCTAAAGGTTTGGTCGTTAATGCTGGTCATGGTTTGAATTTGGACAATGTGGCTGCAATTGCTGCAATTCCTCAGATTCATGAACTCAATATTGGACATTCGATTATCGCCGAAAGTGTATTTGTTGGATTGGAACAAGCTGTAAAGGACATGAAGGCCGCACTTCATGCAGCTGGTTAATTTAATTTTTGATTTACGTTGTTGAATATTGATCATGTCGAATATGAATTATGATGAGCTTATGCAACCTGTGATTGCTTTTTTAGGCTGTGAAACGCCAAAGGCATGGTTGGATGAGGCATTGAACAATCTCCCATTGCTCATGCAGGATCATGCGAATTGTGAAAAGAAAGCGGCTGGAACAGCAATGAACTTGATGTTTCGCTACAGTTTTTTTACCGATTTGCAGATCAAATTAGCGCAACTTGTGCGTGAAGAAATGTTGCATTATGAACAAGTGTTAGAGTTTATGACCAAGCGTGGTCAAGAATGGAAAGGTCTGAGTGCAGGTCGTTACGCAGGTGGTTTGCGTAAAGAAATTCGTACTTATGAACCAGAAGCTTTGATTGATGTTTTGGTGATTGGTGCGTTTGTTGAAGCACGTTCTTGTGAACGATTTTATGCCTTAGCGCCATTGGTAGATGATGAGTTGGGTCGTTATTACCGTTACTTGCTGAAATCTGAATCTCGTCACTATGAGGACTATTTAGCTTTGGCTTTAGATGTTGCTAAAACTGCTAAATTAAAAGATCCAGAAGAGGATATTCAGCAACGCATCGAATTGATTCGTGAAGTAGAGAAGGATTTGATTTTAACGCCTGATAAGACTTTCCGTTTCCATAGCGGTGTGCCGGTTTAACTGCTTGTCTGATTAAAAACTGAATTTAAAAAATAGACCAAAGCATTGCTTTGGTCTATTTTGTTGGGCTGTTTAAGAAGAACCAGATGTAACTGTTGCTTTAGTTTGTCACACCCTGTGCCTAGTTCTGAAATAAAAAAGCCCACTTTGATAAGTGGGCTTTTAGAATTTGGCTCTCCAACCTGGGCTCGAACCAGGGACCTGCGGATTAACAGTCCGTCGCTCTACCGACTGAGCTATTGGAGAATCTGAATGCGATTATAAGGATATATCTTTATGGGTCAAGCCTTTCCTGTCATCTTTTCTTCATTTGTACACTGTATGGTTTTTATTTGAGCAATCTATAGATAATTTAAAAAAATTGATTCTGACAGTTGCAATAGTGAAACGGTCTTGTTAGATTAAAACCATAAAGAGTGTTTAAGTTTGACTTAAACAGTGTGGATTTAAAACCAACTTGCCAGCACTAAATGGCTAAATAGGAGACAGCGAATGAATACGCTTACTATTTCTCAAATTTTTGAAAACTTCTCAGTCTATCAAGAAAACTACCTTTCAATTTTGCAAGATTTTGAACAATATTTTATCCAAGTTGAACAAGCCTATTTAGATGTTTGGCCATTTACTGAAAAAAAACTGTATTTGGGCGATCTGTTACAACTTTGGTTTAGTGAAAAATGGCTAATTAATACACCGTGTCGATTATTAAATTCATCCAGTCAGATTTCATCAAGTTCAGACACGCAAGCTACTCAAAAACCAGTTCAACGTACACAAGATTTTTATCTGTTTCAATTGAGTGGAAGTACCTTATCAGGTTCTAACCATGCGCAAATCTGGTCAGTTTCAGAACAAAAAGTGCTTTATGTTTCTTTGGATCGCATCTTTAAATATTACTGCTATTTTGAATCGATTGAACGCCCAAAAAACCATCCTCAAAATCCGTTTAAATTGTTTCAACAAGCGATTTAATCAACGCATTGAGAACGCTTTTAAGTGTGACTTTAAATCTGCTTAAAAGCTTCAATTGCTCGAATACGACTTTGTTTTAAATCCACAATTGGCTTTGGATAATTGAGCTCTATATTGGGATTTTTTGCATAAGGTTCATGAATGGTTTTTGCGTCTAAATCTGCAAGTTCTGGAACCCACTGTCGAATGTAATCACCTTGTGCATCGAATTTCTGCGATTGGCTGATAGGGTTAAAAATACGGAAATAAGGTACGGAATCAGTTCCTGTGGATGCACACCATTGCCATCCGCCGTTATTGGCAGCCAAATCCCCATCAATAAGATGTTGCATAAACCATTGCTCACCTAAACGCCAATCAATCAATAGGTTCTTAGTGAGAAACATGGCGACAACCATACGGATCCGGTTATGCATCCAGCCTGTGTGAAGTAACTGGCGCATACCTGCATCGACGATAGGAATCCCTGTCTGACCAGTTTGCCAAGCGCTTAAATCATTTGGAGCATCGCGCCATTGTAGCTGCTGTGTGGGCATTTTAAAGGGCAAGTGCTTTGACACACGCGGGAAATCAAACAGGATATGCTGATAGAACTCACGCCAAAGTAGCTCATCGAGCCATGTTTGTTGACCAATATGATCAATAGAAAAATGTCCGAATTGTGCTCGAAATAGGGCATTGAAACACTGTCGAATTGAAAGGATGCCTATATTTAAATAGGCTGAAAGCTGGCTGGTGGCTTCAATTTGGGGAAAATCACGCTCGAGTTGATAATGACGGACTTTATTTTCAATGAATTCATCCAAGACATTCAAGGCATATTGTTCGCCAATTTGCCACTGTTTGTTGATCTGATTCGGATCGAATATAAAACCAAGCTCAGCCAAAGTCGGCAGGCTATTGTTATTCAACTCGCCCAGATCTACTGCATCATTTAAGGCTTGAGTCTCAGGAATAGGGAAGCATTGTGGGATCGAAATACTGAATTGTTCATAGCAATATTTTTTAAATGCACCGAAGACTTGATAGGGTTGATTGGATTTATTGCGAATTGAACCGACAGGGAACAGAGTGCGATCATGATATAAAACCAAATCACGGTTACTTTGATTCAATTGTGTTTGAACTTGGAAATCTCGATTTAACTCATTAACACCGCACTCAATATTGGCGTGTACATTTTCAATTTCCAGTTTTTGACAGAGTTGATCGATCTCTGTTGCAATGTTTTCCCATAAGGGAACAGTGCTGATAATCAGCGGAATCTGAATGGAAGCAAGTTCTTGTTGAATGGCTTGAATTTGACGTAAATAGAAATCAAGCTTAATTGGTGCATCGTCATGCATCCGCCATTGCTCAGGTGAAAGAATCACCAGTGCAATTACAGGACCGCTTTGTGCAGCATGCCATAGGGCAGTATGGTCTTGAATACGTAAGTCTTGACGGAACCAGAGAAGTTGTTTTTGCATAGGATTGATAGGAATGGATTCATTCACACTAGATTTTCATCAATTTAAACCAATACGCATAAAAAAGGCAAAGTAAAAACTTTGCCTTTTCGATCAGATCAAGCAGATCTTAGTGGTGATGACCACCTGCACCGTGTACATGACCGTGCTCTAATTCTTCTGGAGAAGCATCACGAACTTCTGCGATTTCAACTTCAAAAGTAAGATCTTGGCCAGCTAATGGGAAGTTAGCATCAACGATGATGTTGTCACCTTCGATTGCTTTAACAGTAACGATTTGAACACCATCATCAGTTTGAGCTTGGAACTGCATACCAGCTTCAATGTTCTCAACACCTTGGAACATTTGAGCAGGAACTTCTTGAACGAGGTCAGGGTTGTATTCGCCATAACCTTCAGCAGCTGGGATAGTGACTGTAAATTTGTCACCTACAGTTTTACCTTCTAAAGCTTTTTCTAAACCAGGAATGATGTTACCTGCGCCATGTAAATATGCAAGTGGTTCACCTTGTGATTTATCGAGAGTTTCACCCTCAGCGTTAGTCAGCGTATAGTGGAAAGAAACCACGTTGTTATTTGCAATAGCAGTCATGTTATTGATCCATTCGGTAATCGATAATTTTAAGGCTACATCATAAAGTGAAAAGCAATTTTTGTAGACTAAAATTACTAAAAAATTGCATTTTCATCTGTATTTTGACCATTTTTTCATAAATATGGGCAAAAATTTAAATTTCAATGCAATTTTATTTTTGGCGCGATTTTTCGTGTAACAAAATCTTTAGCCGTTAATAAGCCTGCATGAGCATAGCCATATATCGTCGCTTGATGAATACGATATAAAGACACATACATCGATTTTGCCACGAAACCTTGAACATTGACCTGACCAAGTAGCTCACCGACCGCTTTATTTTCACTAAGTGATACCAGTGAGCCTTTGTCTGCGAACTGGAACATTGGCTGTGGTCGCCCTTTGATACGTGCATTCATTGCATCTACAAGAAACGAAGCTTGTTGACTTGCGACTTGTGCACGTGGACCAAGTGGTGCTTCTCTTGCATCTAAGATACAGTGGGCGCAATCACCAAAGGCAAAAATATTTGGATCAGCCTGAGTCTGTAAGGTTGCGTATACGTTTAAACGCCCCATGCGATCTTTTTCAAAGCCTGCTAAATTGGCAATTACTTTAGGGGTTTTTATCCCTGCTGCCCAAACTTTTAATTGTGCCTCTACGGATGTGCCATCACTAAAATAGACTTTTTCAGCATCTACTTTTTCAACACGTTTGCCCGTTAATACATCTATTTTCATTCGTTGTAATTGCTGTGTGGCATGCTCTGCCATTTTTTCAGAAAGTGCAGGTAAGATACGATCAGCGCCTTCAACCAAAGTAATTTTGACATTGTTTGGGTTAATTTTATTTAAACCATATTTATAAAAGTTCTGTTTGGCTTGAACCAACTCAGCTGAAAGTTCAACACCTGTTGCGCCTGCACCAATCACGGCAATGTGTAATTCACGATCAATATTTTTATTTTGAGCATCTAAATACAAGTGCAGTAAGTCCTGCTGGAAGACTTCCGCTTGTTGGCGACTGTCGAGATAATGACAAAACTCTTTAACCCCAGGCGTATTAAAGTCATTGGAGACTGAGCCGACTGCCAGAATTAAGGTGTCATAATGCAGTGTGATTTGCTCTTGATTGGATTCATATTTACTGGTTTGGGTTTTACTAAGTTCGATGGTTTTGTTATCACGATCTAAATGTTCAAAACGGCCCAAGACAAATTCATAGTGATGCTTGGCTGCATGCGCATAATAATTGGTTTCTTCATCACTTGGGTTCATGGTGCCAGCCGCAATTTCATGCAGCAATGGTTTCCAGATATGTGTGAGTTTTTGGTCAACAAGGGTGATTTTGGCTTTTTTACTCTTTCCAAGAGTATCACCGAGTTGTGTCACCAGTTCTAAACCACCAGCGCCACCACCAACAATCACGATATGATGTAGATTTGACATAGAAAACCTAAATTGTTGTTATGAAAATAGAATGGCATAAATATGCCATTCTATTTAATTGTTTAGGTTTTTTTTGTATTACAGGTTACATAATTATAATAAATCTAAGTAAATTGGTTGGTTTTAATTAAATTCCAAAAATTGACTTGATCCATTCCATTAAACGTTCAAACCAAGAGGCTTGTTCGATATGCACTTCATCTTCAATATCAAAACTTTGAATCAGTTGATTGTTTTGGTAAACATTCACTTTTGCCAAATGCATGATCTTTTCTAAAGGTGCGGTAAGTGATGTCTCATTCAGTTCAACATTCAAATGGGTTTGAGTTGTTGTAAGCGGTTCAACTGTTGCCAATAGACCATTTGCTTCAGTTTTCATAATACGGCTATTTACAACATCAAAAGTCGCTAAATCAATTGGTGTCGCATCGTTATATAAAGATGTGGTTATGAGTTGAGGTTTTTTTGCTTCAACCTTAAACATTTTCAAGGTGGATTTAACTACAGGAAGCTCAGCAATCAGCTGTTTGTCTTTAATTGCGACTTCATCACGGGTATAGGCATAGCCCAAGTTTAACAGTTTATGTGCAATTTCCGCGCGTTTAACTGCACTTTTTGCACCCATCACCACCACAATTAAACGACGATCAGGAGACTCTGTAATGGCAGAAGGACGATGCGCTGTCAGTGCTAAGTTATAGCCGGCTGCTTTGGTAAAACCTGTTTTTAAACCATCTACACTTGGATCAGACTTTAAAACAAGGTTAGTGGCATGATGAAAATGTTGGTTATAACTAAAACTTGGCATCACTGAATAATGCATATATTCAGGAGTTTGTGATGTTACTGCTTGACCTAAGATCGCCATATCATGAGCTGACGAAAAATGATCAGGCATGGTAATACCGGGAGGGTTGGCAAAATGAGTATCCTTCATTCCCAAGGCTTGTGCTTCTTGATTCATACGAGCAACAAATGCAGGTACGCTACCTGAGATACGTTCTGCCAGTGTTACTGCTGCATCATTGGCAGACATCACAATCAATCCAGCAAGAAGTTGGTCAATTGAGATTTGCTCACCTTGCTTTAGGTACATTTGGGATTCATCCCATTGCACCATCTGAACCACAGGGGTTGCAGTAATAATCTCTTCTTTTTTTATATGACCCGCTTTGAGTTCTTTCAACGCAATATAAGCGACCATCATTTTGGTCATGGATGCTGGTGCGCGCTGTACATGACTATTATATTCAGCAATGGTTTGACCCGATTGCGTATCTAATATTGTCCAAGCTTCAGCTTCAACAGATTGCGGATTAATATTAAGTAAAGCGGCGTTAACAAACGTGGAGCAAACCAAGCCAGTTATCGCGATAAAAGAAGCAAGAATTTTCAACAGATTTACCTTTAAGCCAATCCTATGGCAAGAGTGCATAAACTTTGCGAATGCTATGCCTTTTTTGCACTCTTCGCTAGTCAGAATCGTAGACAATTTCGACTAAAATCGCCTGACTTTGTAAAAAAATGCTAATCTAATTGGTAATTTCTCACTGTCTATTTTCGAATATATATTTATGTTGCATTATCAGATTGAATTTGACGATTACCGTCAGCACCTCATTCATGTCACATTACGCTTTCTGGCGAACCCTACCCAAGTTTTGTCACTTCCTACATGGATTCCTGGTAGCTATTTGATCCGTGAATTTTCTAAACATATCGAATCTGTGAAAGCCTATGATGAAGCGGGTCGTCAACTGCAAATTAATAAGTTTGAAAAAAATAAATGGCGTTTATATAACACCGACCATGAACTGATTACTGTTGAATATGATGTTTATGCCTATGACCTTTCGGTACGTGGTGCGTATGTCGATCAAACCCGTTTATATGTCAATCCTGCTTGTGTCTGCCTAGGGCTACAAGACCAAGAAGAATCAGCAATAGAAGTTGAAGTATTTTTACCTGAAGAATTAAAGCATTTTCAAATTGCCACAGGTTTAGAGTCAAGAAGCTTGGTGAAAGGGCGCTATACCTTAAAAGCCAATAATTATGCACAATTGATTGATGCACCATTTGAATTGGCAGATCAAACCCGTTTTAGTTTTGAAGCGAACGGGATTCCACATGAATTTGTGGTTTCTGGTCAGCATACAATGAATGCAGCGCGTATGAAGCAAGATCTTGAAAAAATCTGTAGTACAGAAATTTCAATGTTTGGTTCAGCGCCTTTTGAAAACTATACTTTTATGACTATGGCAACTGGCAATAGTTATGGTGGTTTAGAGCATCCGAATAGTACCAGTCTGATTTCACCACGTGATGATTTTCCTAAAGCAAATGAACCTGTAGAGCCTTCTGCGGATTATCAACGCTTCCTTGGGTTGTGTAGCCATGAATATTTTCATTCGTGGTTGGTTAAATTTATCCGCCCTGAAAATTTTAAAAATTATGATTTGGATCAGGAAGGCTATACCTCACTGTTATGGATTTTTGAAGGTTTCACCTCTTATTATGATGATTTAATTCTGTATCGCAGTGGTGTGATTTCTCAAGCATCTTATTTAAAGTTGCTAAAAGGGCAAATTGATCGTTATCTACAGAATCCAGGACGTTTTATTCAATCTGTTTCAGAGTCTAGTTTTGATGCTTGGATTAAATTTTATCGTCAGGATGAAAACTCAAATAATGCTGGAACCAGTTATTACAATAAAGGCTGTTTGGTTGCACTCAGTTTAGATTTGGGTCTACGTTTACGTGGTTCTAGTTTGGATGCTTTAATGCGCCGTTTGTATGAAAATACCCAAAAGGGCATGCAAGTCAATGAGCGTACGATTGTCGAACTGTGTAATGAACTGACTGGCGATAATTGGATCGAACAGATTAATCATTTGATTAATACCACAGATGAGCTACCACTGGATCAATTGTTCCCTGAATTTGGTTTGAGCTATAGCTTACAAAATGAAAAAGCACTTCCATTTGGTTTGAAAGTTGCTGAAAAAGCTGAGGGTGTCATTATTCAGCAAGCGCGTCGTGATGGTGTTGGTGCAAAAGCGGGGCTGTCTGCCAATGATGTGATCATTGCGATTGATGGTTTAAAAGCGTCTGAAAAACTTTTAAACCAATATGCAAAACAGCAAGGTCAATTTACAGTTTATGCATTCCGTCGTGATGAGTTTTTACAATTTGAGTTGCAAGGTGGTGAAGTTGCGTTGACTACGGTTGAGTTAACTGTATTAGATCAAGCCAAAGCTGAGAAATGGTTAAAGGCTTAATTAAGTTGTGTATCAAGAAAAACCGATGTTAAAAAAACATCGGTTTTTTTATGCCTAAAATTTAACTTGGTATGATCAATCAATTCCCACGATATGTTGAATATCCATAAGGGCTAATCAAGAGAGGAATATGGTAATGTTCAAGACTTCCATCAATCACAAAAACCACAGGAACTTCTGGGAAAAAAGCACGTTGGTTATTTTGTTTAAACCATTCACCTGTTTGAAAAGTAACCTTGTAGACACCTTTATCTAAGGCTTTGTTTTCAGGGTATAAAGATGAAATTCGCCCATTACTATCAGTACTTCCCTCATTAATTTTTACCCATTTATCTTTTTGTTGCGCTTCAAGAATGACTTTAACATTGCTTGAAGGTAAGCCATTTTCAAGATTTAATACATGTACACTTAATGGGTTTTGGGCAAAACAAAGCCCAGAAAATAGGGTTGCTGAAATAGCTAAAGTTAATTTTTTCATCATCAATTTTTACTAAGACTAAAATCACTATGTTAAGGTCAAGTTGAAGTGTTGCCGTTAAAAAAATGTAAAATTATATTAATCGTTAAAATTTAACGATGTGTGAAAAATAAAATAATATTGATTTAACAATAAGATAGATAATTAAAATAATAGATAAAACAGTATTGTTGAGAGGTTTTCAAATGAAATGCTTAGGCTTGCAAACGAGCCAGTCTAAAAAACGATGCGTATTTTATTTAGATGCTTACATAAGTGAGAAACCGATTTGACTGGATAAATACTCTATAAAAATTTTGTCAGATTTAAACTTACATACCGTACTTGGCGATTTATACAACTAATTATAATGTGATTTGAGGCAGTCAAAAAACTGAAGCAAACCTTAGCCTTGTGGGTTTTTAAATGGTATAGTCAAAGATTATTGTTAAGTTTTTATAAATAAAATATTAATCAACTATTTATAGTTGGTGGTTAAATCTAGTCCAATATGTACTTTGTCGTGGTCTAACACGATGTGCGAATCATACATTCGACAGCGAGAAGGAAAATATAATATGAAAAAATCTCTTTTCAACATTCCACGGATAGTTTTGTGCTGCGTTTTGCTATTAGCGACATCTGTTGCACGTGCAGACGGTACAGGCAAGCTACAGTTTCTATATACGGCTTATTTAGATGTACCAGCCTTGTTTCCAAAAACACTTGCTTCATGTAAGAAGTTTGATGCATCGACAGAGCCAGAACTACAACGCTTGTATGATCAGTGGTATCAACAGCACGGGCGTTACCAGAAGGAATTGCAACAGCTGATATTCAAATATCTTAGTAAACAAATGGGGACAGCAAAAACAAAGAAGGTTATTGCTGAGATTAAAAAAGAAGTTAAAGGTGAGCTAGTAAGCTTATATTTTCCACAAAATCATACTTGGACCGACAATTGGTTTTGTACTAAATTGCTCCCTGAAGATTTGACTGGGAAGGGCTTAATGTTGAATTACGCAGACTACGTTGAGGAACTTAAGCAGAAAGTAAAATAAAGACATTTATTTTAATTTAAGCGACTTTCTGATTTTGAAATCAGTCAAAGTCGCTAAGTCTATGAATCGGAAATGATTTATTTTAACCCAAATCTGCAACAACAGTAAAATGAGGTAAATAAGCTAAAGCGCCATCCATTTTTAAATTCATGATTCCCAGTTAAAAGAAATCAACATATTTGTCATTAAACTTTCTAACTGTATATTTTAAAATCATCCAACAATAAATTTATTTTAAATTCATAATACAAAAGGGTAATGTCAATGAAAAAGCGTTTCTTAAAGCTCATCACAATTGCATGTGGTTTAGGCATAGCTCCACTTGGATTTGCTGCAAATTGTTCAAGTATAATCAGTAATAATGCTGTGGCAAACTTAACTGTACCAGCAGGTGCAACATGTACCTTAAATAGTACATCCGTTGATGGAAATGTGAATGTACTCAATGGTGGGAGTTTGATTTTAAATAATTCTTCAGTGAGTGGAAATGTGCAAGCCAATACCGCCAAAGTATTGAAATTGGTCAATTCTTCTGTTGAGGGGGATGTGCTTGCAGGTCAGGTTTCGTCAATATTGAGCTTAAATAAATCAATGATTTCAGGAAATTTACAATGCTCTACACTGACGAAACTACAAAGCAGTATGAGCAGTGTTGAAGGTAAAACTACAGGGAAGTGTCGTTAAAGATCAAAAATATCTGTAAAAAAGCACTCAATTTTGAGTGCTTTTTTGACGCTTAAATTTTTTGAACAATGACTTAAGCTTCGATGGCTTGTACCGCAATTTTTTTCGCAGGATCAACTTTACGACGTACCACTGGAACAGGTTCACCATAATATTGACGATCTGCAAAATAGCTTGAACGAACCATTGGAGCAGCCCAGATATTTCTGAAACCAAGTTTGTGACCGTGTGCAGTATAACGCTCAAATTCTTCTGGCGTAACAAAGCGATCAATTGGCGCATGTTCTTTAGAAGGCTGTAAGTATTGACCAATTGTCACATAATCGACACCATGTGCATGTAGATCATCTAACAGGGCAATCACTTCTTCTTCGGTTTCACCAATACCCACCATCAAACCACATTTTGTTGGCACATCAGGGCAGTATTCTTTAAACATTTTTAATAAGTTTAAAGAATGTTGATAGTCTGAACCCGGGCGCATCGCTTTATAGAGGCGAGGTACTGTTTCGATGTTATGGTTAAATACATCTGGTGGACATTCGGTCATGATACGCAGTGCAATATCCATACGACCACGGAAATCTGGAACCAATATTTCTAATAGTGTTTTTGGGCTGAGTTGACGCGCTTCTTGAATACAATCAACAAAATGTTGCGCACCACCATCCAAAAGATCATCACGGTCTACAGAGGTAATCACTGCATACTTTAAACCGAGATTGGCGATGGTTTCTGCCATATGACGAGGTTCATCAGGATCAAGTGCATTTGGACGACCATGTGCAACATCGCAGAACGGGCAGCGACGGGTACAAATATCACCCATGATCATAAAGGTTGCAGTACCACCACCGAAACATTCTGGAAGGTTAGGACAAGCTGCTTCTTCACACACAGTATGTAATTTTTGTGCACGTAAAGTGGTTTTGATTCGTTGAACTTCATCAGGCGCAGCCATTTTGACACGAATCCAGTCCGGCTTTCGTGGTGCTTCAACCGTCGGAATAACTTTTACAGGTATACGAGCAACTTTTTCCGCGCCACGTAATTTGACACCCTGTTCTGGTTTACGGTTCTCTGACATATTCAACTTTTCCACTGTTTTCTACGGGGGAGATTATGCTCATTATAGCGGAAATGCAAAAAGATAGGGCAAAAACACTATTCATATACTAAATGTCGTTATCACAGAATATATGCATGCGAAATACAGAAAATTGTTTTGGTTTAGGTCATAATATCGCATAAGACAAGAGATAGACTGAATTTACTATAAGGAGCTTTGAATGCCACGTAAGAAAGAAGTCGTTAGTGGGAAATTTGTGAAATACGATGCGGTCGTACTTGGCTCTGGTCCTGCTGGTGAAGGCGCGGCAATGAAGCTTGCTAAATCGGGTAAGCGTGTTGCAATTGTAGATATTCGTGAGCAACTTGGTGGTAACTGTACCCATGTCGGCACCATCCCAAGTAAGGCTTTACGTCAGACAGTTTCAAGTATTATCCGTTACCAACGTGATCCAATGTTTAAAAAAGTAGGGGATTGGAAACAATTCACTATGAAGCAAGTTTTGCGTAATGCGCATAAAGTGATTCAACAGCAAGTTGATACCCATTCACGTTTTTATGACCGTAACCATATTGATGTATTTCACGGTCGCGCATATATCCAAGATAAAAATACGGTTATTATTTTTAGTGAAGATGGTGTTAAAGAAACTTTAGTTTTCAAACAGCTTGTGGTTGCCACAGGTAGCCGTCCTTATCACCCGCAAGGTCTAGACTTTAACCATCCGCGTGTATTTGATTCAGATAAAATTTTAGATTTGGATTACCCAATTCATAAAATTATTATTTATGGAGCGGGTGTAATTGGTTGTGAATATGCATCTATCTTTATTGGTTTAGACCATAAAGTTGACTTGATCAATACACAACATCAGCTGCTCAGTTATCTCGATGATGAAATTGCTGACGCGTTGTCTTATCACCTACGTGAACAAGGCGTGTTAATGCGTCACAATGAGCAAATTGATCATTTAGAAACGTTTGATGATCATGTGGTCTTGTATTTGCAAAGCGGTAAAAAAATTAAAGCTGATGCCATTCTTTGGTGTAATGGCCGTTCAGGAAATACCGATGGTTTAGGTCTTGAAAATGTAGGCATTACACCAAATAGCCGTGGGCAACTTGCGGTAAATGATCAATATCAAACCGAAGTTGAAAATATCTATGCAGCAGGTGATGTTGTGGGTTGGCCATCCCTTGCTTCTGCAGCATATGACCAAGGTCGTTGCGCTGGTTCAAATATGAGCGGCGAAGAAAATGTTAAACCAGTGAAAGATATTCCGACTGGGATTTACACCATCCCTGAAATTTCATTCTTTGGTAAAACTGAAAGTCAGTTAACTGCTGAAAAAATTCCATATGAAGTTGGACAAGCATCATTCCGTCATTTGGCGCGTGCGCAAATTACAGGGGATACAGTCGGCGAGCTTAAACTGTTATTCCATCGTGATACCTTAGAGTTATTAGGTGTGCATTGTTTCGGCAATAATGCGGCCGAAATTATTCATATTGGACAGGCAGTGATGCAAAGTGGAAACAATACCATTAAGTATTTTGTTGAAACGACATTTAACTATCCAACAATGGCAGAAGCCTATCGTGTGGCAACATTGAATGGTATGAATCGTTTGTTCTAAACAAATATTCAGAATTAAAAACCCGTAAGTCATCTTGCGGGTTTTTTTATGCCATTTTTAAAAAATTTGATGTATGAACTGCATAGTCTTAAGTGGTTCAAAGGTTTATCATAGCGGCAGTTAAACTTGTGGATGACGCTATGAAAATTGTTGCAGATGAAAATCTAGCATTTACTGAATATTTCTTTTCAGAATTCGGAACCATTCATCAAGCAGCAGGACGCAATTTGACTCATCATGATGTGAATGATGCAGATGCGTTATTGGTACGCTCTATAACAAAAGTCAATGAACAATTGATCCAAGATACAGCACTAAAATTTGTTGGTAGTGCAACCATAGGTACAGATCATCTAGATATTCCAGCATTAGAAAAGCATCAAATTGCATGGTCAAATGCAGCAGGTTGCAATGCACAAGCCGTTGCAGAATATGTGATTACGGCTTTACTGCATCTCAATCAAGATTTTCTAGATTTAGGGAAAAAGTTTACTTTAGGCATTATTGGTCTAGGCAATGTGGGAACACGATTAGCATATATGGCTCAGTTGTTGGGCTGGAATGTAATTGGCTATGATCCCTTGGTACAACGAGAAAATGTTCAGCAAGTTGAATTTGACGCTTTATTAAAGAAAGCCGATGCGATCAGCATACATGTGCCTTTAACCCAAACAGGGCCGTTTGCAACACATCATTTAATCAATGCTGATGCATTGGCGCTAATGCAGCCAGAGACCATTTTAATTAATTCAGCGCGTGGTGCTGTTGTTGAAGAAGCAGCATTAATGGCAGATATCTTAAAAACACGTCGTAAAGTGGTGTTGGATGTTTTTGAACATGAGCCTGAGATTTCACAACGTCTACTGGATTTAATTACAATCGTGACGCCACATATTGCGGGTTACAGTCTCGAAGGTAAAGCACGCGGTACTCAGATGATTTATGATGCATTTTGTAAAACATTTGCCTATACCGCACATAAGAAATTTGAATCACAATTACCGGCATGTGAACAATATTTTTATGGCAATAACATTAAACAAACGCTGAAAAAATACTTAACTGAAATTTACAATATTCAGCGAGATGATGAAAATTTAAGAGATTGCTTAAAGGATGGCAAGGTGGATCAAAAAGCTTTTGATTACCTTCGTAAAACTTATCCTTTGCGCCGTGAATGGGCTGCTCATGGAGGGCCAAAAGCATGAGCATAGATTTTAAACCGACTTGTGATATTCAGGCGCTTAAAGCACGAGCAAAACTCTATAGACAAATTCGCCAATTTTTTATTGAGCGTGATGTTTTAGAGGTTGAAACTCCGATCTTGTCTCAAGCGGGTGTAACTGATGTCCATCTGGCTTCTGTACAGGCTCAGCGTCATGTACATGGCAAAAAACAAACGCATTATTTACAAACTTCACCAGAGTTTGCCATGAAGCGTTTATTGGCGAGTGGCAGTGGTGCGATTTATCAAATTTGTAAAGTTTTTCGAGATGATGAACATGGGCGTAAGCACAATAGTGAATTTACCATGTTGGAATGGTATCGTCCGCAATTCAGCTTGAAAGATTTGATGCTAGAAGTCACTGATTTATTAAATGTGGTTTTGGCTGAACGTTTTGGTGAAGTTCGACCAACCGTACTCAGTTATAAACATGCATTTATCGATCGTTTGGATTTGAATCCACTGCAAGCAACATTGCAACAATTAAAAGATGTGGCACACCGTGTAGGGCTCAATCTTGATTTGGGTGATGATCGTTTAGCCTATATTGATTTGTTATTTTCTCATATGGTTGAGCCAAGTTTAGGTTTTGATACGCCGGTATTTTTAACTGATTTCCCCCCAGAATTGGCCTCGTTGGCAAAGACCAAACTGGATGAGGACGGTGAGTTAGTTGCTGCACGTTTTGAGCTCTATATTGAAGGGTTAGAACTTGCCAATGCCTATGATGAGTTAATTGATGCTGAGGTTTTGCGTAGTCGTTTTCAAGCAGATAATACTGAGCGTGAAAAGCTGGGTTTACATGTGATGCCAATCGATGAATATTTGCTCGCTGCTTTACCGAATATGTTAGATTGTGCGGGTATTGCTTTGGGAATTGATCGTTTGTTAATGGTGGTGATGAACCAAATGAAGTTGGAAAAGGTGATTACATTTCCTGCGGATGCCTCTTAAACAAAATTTCACCTATTGTGCTTTTGAATGGATAATAGGTGAATATGATGAATTAAAATACTCGTTATACGAGGAACAATAAAAATATGAATGATATTGAGTTTTTATATCAATCCTTGAATGAAAGAAGACGTCCAGAAGATATCGCTGAAATCATCAGAAAAATTGTTGGATCTAATTTCAATTCGCATGAGCGTCAAATATTAGAAAAGGCAGCACAGTTTGCATTAGTGCGTAGAAGTATTGCTTATACTTCGATGTCTGAGGATTTTAGAAGTGTCGTTGGAGCACAAAAGCAAGTTAATACTGCAAATACACTTTTTCATTTTCAAGCAACTGCTGAATTGGACTACTGTAAAACAGAAAATATTCAATCGCTTCTACAGCATATAGAATCAGTTTTATTTAAAAAGATCCAGCATAATGATTTTGCCAAAGATAGACTAAATAAAAATGAGCGTGATAATTTACAACTACAATTATCAAAGCGGCAATATAACAAAAGATGGCGTTTAGCAAAACGGATAGAAAAAAAGCAACAAACAATTCAGAAAGAACAGCAAAAACTGGAATATGAAAAAATTGCAAAACATGGTTTCGCTCATAATATTGGCCATGAGAGTTTTACTCAAGATATCAATACAGCATGTTTTATTGCGTATTATACTGCTCGATGTAACTTACGTAGTGTTTTTACCAATGCATCACAAGAACAGCCATTTGATGAAATTTGTGAGATGCTTTTAAATCGATGCAAAAAAAGTCAAACAACGAATTGGTGGGCTATCGCACAGCTTTATATTACGCCAGAAGTCTTAAAAAAATTATCGGAAATTCAAAAAGGGAATTTATTAGGAAAATGGACAAGTGTTTTGGAAAATATTGCTGATTTTTTACAAGAACTTTGGCGAAGCAATAATATTGACAGACAAACCATGATCGTAAAAAAGGGAAATGATTCTTCGACTTGGAATCACGCAGCAGGTGCTTGGAATAAAGCACGTGATCAGTGGATGCAGTTGATTTATGCAATTGGTTTAGAAGCAATATTGGATGATATCTGTTTTGGTAAAGTGTTACGTTTAATGGCAGCTGATGTTGCTGCATGGCATTTTAAGTCAGGTGGACAACTTGATCCAAATACACTTGTTTGGTCTCAATTGCCTCTACCTTGGGAAGTTTTACAAGGGCAAGTGGTTTGTACAAAAAGCAAAGTAATTAATCAATGTTTAGCAGTGAACTTAGACCCTGAAAAATCTGGTTGGATTGCACCAAAATTACATGGTATTGTGCAATTTAAACCTACTCCAGAGTTAGTTCATGGAGTAGCGGTTAGTAATCCATTTTTAGCAAGTATTTTGAAAAGGAATAAATTTTTTTCTTGTAAATGATAGGTTAGTTCAGTGGTAGAACGTTCGGCTCTCGGACCGAATGGACGCAGGTTCGAGCCCTGCACCTATCGCCCTTTTTCGATAAATTCATAATCAAGTGGTAAATATTAATTCTTTCAAATTTTTATGGTTGCAAATTAGAATCAAAAAAGCCTCTCATTGCTGAGAGGCTTTTTTTATACTGTATGATGATGATGACCTAACTCATGCTTTAAATCAGCAATCGCTTCAATACGTTTTTGAATCAACATTTCACCGATATCAGGACCTTGAATATCTGAGGGTAAATCCGATGCTTTAATCGTGCGTACAGTTTTCATTGCATCTAATAGGTAATGCGCTTGTGGGTATTCGCGATTTTCTAAGCCTAAACGGCCTTTAGCATCACATTCACAGGCTTGCGCAAAAGCTTCGACCCGCTCAGGACGACGTAGCACATCTAAACGCTGTAACAAACGCCATAAGGTGCCTGCTTTTAAGGTAAAAGCCTGATGACATTTTAAATGTTCTTTACATACTGCTAGAGCAAGCTGTTTCGTTTGAGTGGGTACACGTAAACGATCACATACATCTGTGACAGGCTGAATCCCACGTTCTTCATGCATGATATGACGAGGTAATTCATCTTTTGGTGTTAAAGCTTTGCCCAAGTCATGTACCAATACTGCAAAACGAACATCTAAAGAATAATTGGCTTTACATGCTTGCTGTAAAGACATCAGTGTATGAATACCGCAATCAATCTCAGGATGATATTCAGGTCGTTGTGGAACGCCAAACAGGGCATCTATTTCAGGAAAGAGCACTTTTAATGCACCACACTCACGTAACACTTCAAAGTAAACATCGGCATGACGTTCCATTAAAGCACGAGAGGTTTCTTTCCAAACACGTTCAGGTGTCAGTGCTTCTAACTCACCAGATTCAGCCAGTTGACGCATCAATGCAAGTGTTTCATCGGCAATACGAAAACCATATTGTGCATAACGAGCAGCAAAACGAGCCACACGCAGTACGCGTAAAGGATCTTCTGCAAAAGCGTCTGAAACGTGACGTAGGATTTTATGCGCTAAATCATCTTGTCCATGATAGGGATCATACACTTGACCTGCTTCATCCATTGCGATGGCATTGATGGTTAAGTCACGACGAATTAAATCCTCTTCTAAGGTGACATCTGGATCGGTAAAAAACTCAAATCCATGATAACCGTGTCCCGATTTACGCTCAGTACGGGCTAGGGCATATTCTTCTTTTGTTTGGGGATGTAAAAACACAGGGAAATCTTTCCCAACGGGTTGATAACCTTGGGCAAGAAGTTGCTCTGGCGTGGCGCCAACAACAACATAATCCTTTTCGTGATAGGGATGACCGAGTAAATGATCTCTAACGGCACCGCCTACTAAATAAACTTGCATGAAAAAACCTCTATTCTTAATGCCATCATGCAACAGAATAGAGGTTTTCTCAAGTACAGAACTTGAGTGATTGACTAAAGTTCTGCGGTATTGATGTTAAATTGACTTCAAGCTTAGCCTTCAGCTTGTTGAATCTCTGCAACGGTTAAAGCTGTCATATTAACTAAACGACGTGTTGTCGCTGTAGGTGTTAAAATATGCACAGGTTTAGCAGCACCAAGCAAGATAGGACCAATAGTCACATTATTGCCTGACGTTGATTTTAACAAGTTGAATGAAATATTTGCCGCATCAAGATTTGGCATAATCAACAAGTTCGCTGAACCTTTGAAGCGTGAATTTGGGAATGCAAAATGACGAATATTTTCATCAAGTGCAGCATCCGCATGCATTTCGCCATCTACTTCTAATTCAGGTGCGATTTCAGTCAAGATTTCAAATACTTTACGCATTTTTTGTGCACTTGGATCATTTTGATCTGAACCAAAGCTAGAATGCGAAAGTAATGCAACTTTCGGCGTCATACCGAAACGACGAACTTCTTCAGCAGCTAAAATAGTCATTTCAGCAAGCTGTTCAGCAGTCGGGTTGGTATTTACATATGTATCTGCCATAAAGATATTGCGATCTTCAAGCATCAATGCATTAAGCGTAAAGAAGTTATTACGACCTTCTTTTAAACCAATCACATTTCTTACAAAGTCTAAATGGATATCATAACTTGCATAAGTACCGCATAGCATACCATCTGCAAGACCATGACGAACCAACATTGCTGCGATCAAGGTAGAACGACGACGTGTTTCACGTTGTGCATACTCAGGCGTTACACCTTTACGTTGCATCAAGTTGTAATAGTCATCTGCAAACTTATCGTAATCAGGATTCTTTTCTTGATCTACGATGGTAATATTTACACCGTGTTCAAGACGCAAACCTAATTTTTTGATATTTGCTTCAATGACTGCAGTACGACCGACCAAAATAGGTTGTGCCAAACCTTCATCAACTGCGATTTGAATCGCACGCAATACACGAAGATCTTCACCTTCCGCATAAGCAATACGTTTAGGCGCTGTTTTCGCTTGTGCAAAAATTGGTTTCATCATCAATGCTGAATTATAAACAAATTCAGATAGACGTTGACGATAAGCCGAGAAATCCGCAATTGGGCGACTTGCAACACCTGAATCCATTGCAGCTTGTGCAACAGCAGGAGCAATTTCAAGAATTAAGCGTTGATCAAGTGGACGTGGAATTAAGTAATCACGACCAAATGATGCAGATTTTTCACCATAAGATGCGGCATCCGCTTCAACATGTGCCATACGTGCAATTGCATGTACACAAGCAATTTTCATTTCTTCATTAATCGTCGTAGCGCCAACATCTAGCGCACCACGGAAGATATAAGGGAAGCAAAGCGCGTTGTTTACTTGGTTCGGATAATCTGAACGACCAGTTGCCATGATTACATCTGGACGTACTTCATGCGCATGTTCAGGTAAAATCTCTGGATCTGGGTTTGCCAATGCAAAGATGATTGGATCAGCCGCCATAACTTTAACCATTTCTTTGGTTAAAATGCCTGCCGCAGAAAGGCCAAGGAACATATCGGCATCTGCAATCACATCTGCAAGTTGAGTACCCTCAATATCTTGCACATAACGTTTTTTAGACTCATCCAAGCCTTCACGTTTAGTGGTCAATAAACCACGTGAGTCAGCAACCACGATATTTTCTTTTTTAGCACCAATTGCACACAACAAGTCTAAACAAGAAAGTGCCGCAGCACCTGCACCTGAAGCAACAATTTTGATTTCGTCAATTTTTTTGCCATTCAATTGCAAAGCATTGAGAAGGGCTGAACCTACGATAATTGAGGTACCGTGTTGGTCATCATGGAACACAGGGATTTTCATGCGTTCACGAAGCTTTTGCTCAATATAAAAACACTCTGGTGCTTTAATATCTTCGAGGTTAATACCACCAAAAGTAGGTTCTAAAGCCGCAACGATATCCACAATTTTGTCAGGATCATTTTCAGCAATTTCAATATCAAAAACGTCTACACCAGCAAACTTTTTAAATAATACGCCTTTGCCTTCCATTACAGGCTTAGATGCTAATGGACCAATATTACCTAGACCTAAAACGGCTGTACCATTACTGACCACTGCAACCAAGTTGCCACGAGCAGTATAAAGCGCTGCTTTTGAAGGGTCTTTTTCAATTTCTAAACAAGGCGCTGCCACACCTGGTGAGTAAGCAAGCGCAAGGTCATGTTGATTGACAAGTTGCTTACTTGGCGTAACGCTAATTTTTCCTGGTGTTGGAAATTCGTGATAGTAAAGGGCTTGCTGTTTTAAAGATTGATCATCCATCTGAATCTCGATTATTACATGTTCCAGCGAGGCTGGTGGTTTGACTAAATTTCATCGAATATAACATTTGTTGAGCGATACCGACAGTCAAAAAATAGTTATTTCAAACAAAGTAATAGATATAAAGTCTAAAAAAATTAACAAATCTTTATAAGTTTATGCTGTTCCAAATATTTTGTGCTGTCCGCAGATGACAATGCTTTGGAAAAGTAAAAGCCTTGTAAAATATAACAACCGTGTTTTTGTAAAAATAACGCTTGCTCTTTAGTTTCAACGCCTTCAGCCACTAAGGTAATGCCGATTGCATTGCCCATAGCAATAATCGCATTGACGATTGCTTCGTCTTTTTCTTGTCCAATTTTTGAAATAAAAGCACGATCTATTTTTAAGATATCAAAAGGGTAACTGGTTAGATAAGCTAAAGATGAGTAGCCTGTTCCAAAATCATCCAAAGAAATAGAAATATGGCGATCTTTTAATTGTTGTAGGAGAAAATTAACTTCTTCTGACTTATCAAACAAAGAAGATTCAGTCAGTTCCAGTTCAAGCATATCACCTGAAATATTATATTTTTTAAGGGCATAATCGATATCTTTAACCAACTGTCCGCGGTAAATTTGTTGTGCCACAATATTGATCGATACCCTAAAATGATCAAAACCAAGGGATTGCCACTGCTGTATTTGCTTACAGGTTTCATGCAATACAATTAAACCAATATCTGAAATGAGGCTGGTTTCTTCGGCAAGCGGGATAAAAATGTCTGGCAAGATATAACCCAAAGTTGGATGTTGCCAGCGGACTAATGCTTCAAAACCATAAATACGTTGAGTTTTAACACAGATTTTAGGTTGATAATGTACGGTCAGTTCTTTGTGTTTTATGGCTTTTCTTAATTCGTTTTCTAAGTTGATCCCTTGATTGAGCAACGGAGTTTTTTTGTTTGAATAAAAATATACGGTGTTTCCGCCTAAACGTTTGGCTTCGTGTAATGCTGATTCTGCATGACCATTGAGACTGTCGAGCTGTAAGCCATGCTCTGGATATAGCGCAACGCCAATAGAAATGGTGATGGTTTGTTCTTGTTCTTTAACATCAAAAGGTTGTTTAAACGCATCTAAAATATGTTGTGTATGTTGATGAATATTGATGTTATTACTGCTTAAATTATAGATCACTGCAAAATCATCATTATTTAAGTAAGCTATCAAAGAGGCATTTGGACAACATAATCTTAATCTGTGAGCGACTTGTTTTAATAATTCATCACCTTCTTTATGGCTCATAAATTCATTGAATAATTTAAAACGGTCAATGTTGATACGTAAAACCGCAAAATTTTTAAATGAATCAGAATAGTGAATTAAATAATTATGCAGTTGTTGTTTGAAATAAAAGCGATTTGGCAAATCGGTCAGGATGTCATAATGTTCTAAATACGAGAGTCGTTGTTCTTGTTTTTTACGATCAGTTAAATCGGTAATAATGCCGACATAGTTGGAAAATTTATTTTTTTCATCATAAATTGCATTGATGTGTACCCAGAGTGCAAGTTTTTTCCCAGAGGTAAAATCAATCTGTAATTCAGACTCAAATTCTCCCTTTTGAATTAAACTTTGGGTAATCACATTATACATCTGTTGGGTACGAGAATTATTATTGATCGTAATATCAAATAGATGATTTCCAACGATATTGTGTTGTTTATAATCTAAGAGCTTTTCAAAATAAGGGTTCACTTCTAAGTAGCATAAATTATTATCTAAAATGAAAACACCTTCAGCTACTTGTGCTAATACATTTGCTGCGAGTTTTAGCTTTTCTTGGTCAGTCTTTTCTTTTTGAATGTCACGTTGGATACCCACCATTCTGAGCGGTTTGTTATTGGTATTCTTAGAAACCACTTTGCCAATGTCTTGAATCCAGCACCATTGACCATCTCGTTTAACACGGTAGATTGCCTCAAAGCGCTCAGTTTTGCCTTTGAGATGTTGTTTCAGTATGGTTTTATAATTGACAATATCATCAGGATGAACATATTCATCTACGCTATTGTGTTTTAGATTGAGTTGTTTGAATTCTGCACCGCTTTTTGAGTCGGAAATTTCAAAAGTTCTTTTTTCAATATTCCAGACCCAAGAATGAATACCCGCGGTTTCATGGGCAAAAGCTAAGTTGGCCTGATGATTTTCTAAACGGTCATTCATCTGTTTAAAATCGAAAATTCGTTCTTTTACTTTTTGTTCTAATAAATGATTATGTAACTGCAATTCACTTTTCATGACCTGTGTTTTTGAGATTTCATTTTTGAGTTGTATTTCTAAGCCTTTATAGTTTGCAAGTTGTTCTTGTGATTGCTTAAATAAAAACTTATTTTTCAGGTCTAATATTTCAGAATTAATATAAATTTTATGTGAAGCATAAGTGCTAAAGAATAATAAAGAGAACCAAACAATGAAAATAGTGCTATAGATTTCGTTGGTATTTTGAGGAAAAAGCAGGGGGAGCGTGAGCACCGGAATTGCAGAAGGCACAAATAAAGCAATAAAATAGCTAAATCTTTGATTGAGAAAATTCATTGCTAAAACATATGAAAAACTCAGTAAAAAGCTAGATAACAGAAATGAAAAAAATGGGTCAACCACATTTGGCATCATCATAAATTCTAAATTGATGATATAAACGCCAATCCCCAATAAGCTTCCTAAGATCAAACAAGAAAACTGAAAAAAAAGATCAAGATGTTTAAATTCTTGGACTTTATTTTGCTGTAAAAGATAGGTAGAAGAAAAAAATCCCGATAATATAAATAAAATAGTCAGAATAAACCAACCACTTAATAATTCAGAAGAAGTATTAAATAAGTAAATATAGATTAAAGCGTCACAGATACACGTAAAAAATACCCAGATAAAAAATATCCGGATATCTTTGGTTATCTTTCTGATGTTCGACGAATTCACATCATATGAAAGAAGCTCTTCCTGAACATCATTCATTAGCGCTTGCACCTCTGCTATTTTTAGAATGTGTAGGTTTAACGGAGCAACTATTTAAAATTTGCTAATTAATAGTTTCTTTGGAATTAAAATACTGTGAAATCATCCAATTTGCAATTATTTTACATGACATACATCACTTTTTAAAGCTTTGATAATTCAAAATTGATAAAGCAACTACAGGGGCTGTTTCAGTTCTTAAAATACGATCACCGATGCACCAATTTTTAAATCCATATTGGTTGGCCTGATCAATTTCAGCTTCATTTAAGCCACCTTCAGGGCCAATCAAAAGGGCAATATCAGGGCTTATATCTTTCAGTACATCTGTCTGCTCTTTTTCAGGCGCAAGGACAAATTTGCTCTGCGGTAATACAGTTTTGATCCATTCGTTTAGGCTTAGAGGCGCTAAAATTTGTGGAACAAGATTCATACCACATTGTTCACAAGCTGCGATCGCTATAGCTTGCCAATGATCTAATTTCTTTTGATCTCGATCATATTTTAAACGCATTTCACAGCGTTCTGATGTGAGCAATTGAATCTGAGATACGCCCAATTCCACAGCTTTTTGAATCGCATAATCCATACGATCGCCCTTACTCAGGACTTGTCCAAGTAGGGCTGTAAAAGCAGGGGTGCGGTTATCTGGATTAAATGAATTGACTAAAACAGAAGCAGATTTTTTAGCGACCGCTGTTAAAGTCACTTCATATTCACCCCCTTGTCCATTGAACAAGGTGGCTTTTTCACCCACTTGTGCACGCAATACTTTGACCCAATGATGAAATACTGTTTCAGTGAGTTCAACCGTAGTTTCGACAGCTAAATCAGTTTCAATATAAAAACGGGGCATGCAGTATTACTCACAAGTTGATGATGCAATTTTGATTTAAGCTAAACCGAGATCAAGTACCAATTGGCGGTTTGGCTCAGTATGATTCATGCTATAGAAATGCAAACTTGGTGCACCTCCTGCAATAAGGCGTTCACACAGTTTGATCACAACTTCATGTCCAAAGGCTTTGATACTTGCAGTGTCATCACCATAGGTTGCAAGTTGCTTACGAATCCAGCGCGGAATTTCTGCACCTGTCCCATCTGCAAAGCGGATTAAATTGCTTGCATTGGTAATTGGCATAATTCCTGGCGCAACAGGAATATCAATTCCTTCTTTTTGGATACGCTCTACAAAATAGAAATAGGCATCTGGATTAAAGAAAAATTGAGTGATGGCTGCATTTGCACCTGCTTTGACTTTTTCTGCAAAGTGCTTAATGTCTGCATCAAAGTTGTCAGCTTGTGGATGCATTTCAGGATATGCCGCAACTTCAATTTTAAAATGATCACCTGAGTGTTCACGAATAAAACGGACCAAATCAGTCGCATAAGGCAGTTCACCTAGGCCGACTTGACCTGAAGGTAAATCACCTCGAAGTGCAACAATACGATCAATCCCTTGAGCTTTATAGATATCGAGTAATTCAGCAATACGTACTTTGTCATCACCAATACATGAAAGGTGAGGGGCAACAGGTGTGCCTTTACCATTAAAGTCAGCAATTGCGGCCAGTGTACGTTCACGAGTAGAACCACCAGCCCCATAAGTAATCGAGAAAAACTCTGGATTTAAAAGCTGTAATTCTTGATGAACAAGCTTAAGTTTTTCCGCCCCTGCATCAGTTTTGGTCGGGAAAAACTCAAACGAAATTGGAACACGTTTGGTCATGGTTAAATCCTTTTTTATTCATACTTTTTTAATTTGTTTTAGCCTCTCCGAGGTCCTTTCCTAAAAGGAGAGGACCTTGCCTTTATATTCATTAATACGTTAATGAATATTGCTTTCTCCCTAAGAGAGAAAGCTAGGGAGAGGGGATTAAAACTTAGTACTTATAAGCCTCAGATTTAAATGGACCTTCAACTGCAACGCCCAAGTAATCTGCTTGAACTTGAGTCAATTGTGTCAATACACCACCAAAACCAGCAACCATTGCAGCAGCAACTTCTTCATCTAATTTCTTAGGAATCAGTTCAACACGGATCTGTGCTGCTTTTTGATCTTCTGGAAGATCAGCAAATTTCTCTGCGAATAAGTGCATTTGACCTAATACTTGGTTCGCAAAAGAACCATCCATCACGCGTGAAGGGTGACCTGTTGCATTACCAAGGTTAACCAAACGACCTTCTGAAAGAAGAATCAGGTAATCATTTTCATTTTCTGTACGATACACTTGGTGTACTTGAGGCTTAACTTCAACCCACTTGTAACCACGTAAATAGTTTGTATCGATTTCAGTATCAAAGTGTCCGATATTACACACCACTGAACCTGCTTTTAATGTATCTAACATTGCAGAATCACATACGTGGTAGTTACCAGTTGTTGTTACGATCAAATCAGTATTTTGAAGAAGGTCTAGGTTAATGTCTTCTTTTTTACCTGTTTGTACACCATTTTTATATGGAGAAACAACTTCATAACCGTCCATACATGCTTGCATTGCACAGATTGGGTCAATTTCAGTTACACGTACAATCATACCTTCTTGGCGAAGTGATTGAGCAGAACCTTTACCAACATCACCATAACCAATTACTAGCGCACGACGACCAGATAACAACATATCTGTACCGCGTTTGATTGCATCATTTAATGAATGACGGCAGCCATATTTATTGTCGTTTTTAGATTTTGTGATTGAATCATTCACGTTAATTGCAGGAACTTTTAAAGTACCATCACGGAACATTTCGTTTAGGCGTTGAACACCCGTAGTCGTTTCTTCTGTAATACCATGAATTTTAGCAATAAGTTCAGGATATTTTTCATGAACAACAGCAGTTAAATCACCACCATCATCAAGAATCATGTTGGCATCCCAAGGTGTACCATTAACATTGATTTGTTGTTCAAGACACCACATGTATTCTTCTTCAGTTTCACCTTTCCAAGCGAATACTGGAACACCAGATGCTGCAATTGCTGCTGCTGCATGGTCTTGAGTTGAGAAGATGTTACATGAAGTCCAACGTACTTCTGCGCCTAATTCAACCAGTGTTTCAATTAAAACAGCAGTTTGAATGGTCATATGAATACAACCAAGAATTTTTGCGCCAGCAAGAGGTTTTGCTGCTGAATAACGTTTACGTAAGCCCATCAACGCTGGCATTTCTGCTTCAGCAAGTTTGATTTCTTTACGACCGTAGTCAGCGAGGGAAATATCTGCAACTTTATAATCTGTAAATGAAGCATTAACCGCGTTCATCACGATCTCCTTTATATTAAAAAAATATTGATCATTCAGTTCGCGGATGCCGTTGTTGATCAGCACGAAGGTCTGACCGAATCGTCGAGCCTAGCGATTTCACATTTATGTGCCTGTGAAAAAGTCGCAGCATCCCTCGACTGGCGACTATTGTACCTAGATTTTAATAGAGTTCAAATGTAGTTGGTTAATATTCAACTAAAAGATAGAATTGTTTTTGAATCGCTAAGCTATGCAAAAATATGATCAGTATTTATTGATATATAAACAGAAATAAAATCAAGATGATGCGTTTAAGCGTTTGCCAAGTGCTAGAGCTATGCAACGATGATTACAGTATTTGTGATTATGATGCGTGCTTTGCTTTTTCTATATCTGGTTTTTGGGGTTTAAAAAGTGAATATCGGGAACATTAAATTTATGGATATTGTAAAAATAATAGATCAGCATAGCTTTGCATTGCGACAAGCCATTGAGCAGGCTTCTCTTGAACAGCGGAAAAGTTTGGTGAAAGCTGTTTTTGCTTTTTTTGAAAAATTACCAACGTTTCAATCTGCTATTGAACAAAATTATCAAATTAAAATTGATAAAAAACAATTGTTTCAGGATATTGATCAAGAAAATTTAATTGATTATCAAAAGCAAATTCGACAATCAAATGCTTTAGTAGATGAATATGCCGATGATTATGAGGAATTAGCGGCCATTGAAGTGATTTCTTTGGATGCCTTTTTCTTGATGGTATTAAATCAAAACAAAAGCCAGCATTTAGTGGCTTTGTTTAATGCGATGATTGAAGTATTGGATTATTATGAGAATTTTTCAGAAAACTCAATCTATTGGAATGAAGTTTTAGAAAAAGAAATTCTTTTACAAGAACAGATTATCAAACAGATTGCTACACATATTATTTTTGATGAATCCATTTATTGTGTGCATTATCAAACAATAGAATTTCCTGATTTGGATTAAAGAGAATGAAAAAAATCGTATTGATCACATCGATTCTGACAGCGACATCAGCTTTCGCCAATGATTCTACAGGTTATGTGGGAACAGGGGGAATTGAGTACCTTAAAAATAAAAATATTGCCATGCAACGTGAAGACTTATTTATTAGTAAAAAATTAATTAAGGTCGATTATCAATTTAAAAACCTCAGTAATCAGGATATTACTGAAACTGTTTTGTTCCCTTTACCACGAGTTGATAATACTTTTGAATCCGATTTTGCCCACACTGAGGATTTATTAAAAAGTTTTAAAATTCAGGTTAATGGAAAAGCGGTTCAACCGACAATGCATGTGCAGACATTTATACAAAGAGATGAAAAGTCTAAAGCGATTGATGTCACTGAGTTATTTAAACAATGTGGTTTTTCACAAACTGAAATGTTAAATCCTTGGAATCGCAAAAGTGATGAATATGGGGTATTTGAAAAGAAACTAAAAAGCTGCTCAAATCCTAAAGTAAAAAGCATTTTGCCTAAAAATCCAGATGAAGTCATCAACTGGTCATCACAAGTGGTTTATAGCTGGAAGCAAACTTTTAAAGCCAATTCAATTACACAGGTAAAACATCAATATAAACCTTTAGTGGGTGGTTCGGTTGCATTATATCCAGATGAATATAATCAACAATTTTGTATGGACAGTAATTTTAAGAAAGGCTTGAAAAAAGCACAGTCGGAACATTCGCCTTTTAATGCACTGAGTTATATCTTGACTACTGGGGCAAATTGGGCGAAACCGATTGAAAACTTTAAATTGACCATTGAACGTGATCCGGGAGAGTTGGTATCGTTTTGTTGGAAAGGTAAAGTCAATAAAATTAACTCGACACAATTCCAAATGGTTGAGAAAAACTTTGTACCTAAACAAGATTTAGATGTAATTTTTGTGCATTTACGTAATTAAATAAGTGAATCAAATTTAAGCCCATTTTATATGGGCTTAAATTTATAAATTATACTGAGGTGTCTTCAGCTGACTTGGCTTTTTCAGCCCAAAAATCAGCTTTTTCTTCATCAACCTCAACGCCCATCCCGTGTTCATAAATACAAACAAGATCACGCATGGCTTGAACTTCACCCAGTTTTGCTGCTTGCTCAACCAGCTCTACTGATTTCACCAGATCTTTTTCAACCACATCGCCACGACGATAGAAATTGGATAACTCTAAAATCGCAGCAGGATGCTGATGTTTGGCCGCTTGCTCTAACCAGCGGTGGGCATGTTCAAAATAAGCCTTGGCTTCTTTAGGATCTTCTTCAAGGATATCTTTTGCATAATAAGCATAGCCTTCACCTAACCAATACATGGCTTCAACATGGCCTAATTGTGCTGCTTTGAGTGCCCATTCTTCTGCAAGTTGATTGTTATCTTCATCTTCACTTTGCATATATATTTCAGCAAGTTCAAATTGTGCAGCGGGATTGCCCATTGCCGCACGATTGAGTAATTCTGAAGGGATTGAAAGTGGTTTAGACATAAAAATACCAATACCAGGCAATAAATTTGATAGAAAAAAAGCCAATCCGTAGATTGGCTTATGATTATAACTGATTTTTGTGAAACAGTTTAAATGAGTAGCATCACACTTGTGATTAAGCTGATGCCCACACAAAAGCTGGCAGCCAATTTCATTTTTAAACTGTAATAGCTTAATAACACCCCAACAAATAATGCTGAAAAGGTCAGTACTCCAACCCAAATGCTGAGCATGTTACTAAGCTGCCCTGACATGACACAAATGATCAGTGAAATCAGCAGTAAAGCCCAACCAGCAATAGAAGCAAGTTGGGTTTGTTTGGGGCTTAGTTCATGTCCATAGAACTGTTTTTGATGCTTTGACATTGCGCTGGCAAGCGCGATAAAAGCCAAGCTAGACAAAGACCAAATTAATAAGAAGAAAATCACGCTGAAATCTCCTTATTTGAAGGTACATGTCTGGCTTTTTTGACAGGAAGCCCTTTATGTTTTTTAACTTTATAAAATGAGTAGAAAAACAAAATCGCAAGCGCCCATGTCATTAAATCAAAAGACGCAATCATCCATTGGCCATTGGCTATACTGTTCCAAAGTGCTTGACCACCCGTAATAAAATTGACAATAGGCAATAGGGCAAAAGCAACACCAGAGAACAATAGAAGTTCTAGCCAAGCTTGACGATGTGGGCGAAGCGCTGCATAAATTAACGTAGCTAACCATACAATAAAGAAGGCTCTAATTTCCCAATTTAAACGTGTTTCTATTTCAAATGGAATGAAACGATTGGCGTAGAAGTAGGCTGCACATGCAATAGGTAATCCAATCACAGCGGCAATATTCATCACTTCAACAAAACGATAACCAAATGATTTATAGCCTTGTTTTTGTTGTTGCGGTGCACGTTTGACGCACCATAAGATCAGCCCCGTTGCAACCATTAATGTGCCCATTACACCAGAGAAGAACAATAACCAGCGGAAGGTTAAATCAAGACCACGTGCTTCATGCAATACAGTCACCACATTGTAAATCCCCATTGGGATAGAGGCATTGTTTGCTTGAGCCGCTTCGCTGATGTCTTTGCCAGTCACGCCATCGAATTTTAAAATGGGGTAAACACCACGCTGAACTACACTCTTCGCATATAAAGCGCGAAGTTCAATGGTGGCATTGGATGTATTTGGCGCAATGATTTGAATAGAAGCAATCGGATTTTCTTTCCACTGCGCTTGTGCGGTTGTAATAAGCGGGGTTAAGTCGGTGAGTGGCGCAGGATGACCAACATCTTGTTGATGTTTTTTGCCTCTTTCACCTCGTGAGCGTTGTTCATTTTGACCTTGAGTTTGACTTGTATTTGCAGAACCAGTACGGTTTTCAGCATTTCTATTGCGAGCATTATTTTGCTGAACTGCACCTCCGCGCATCTCTTGAAAAAACTCTTGTCGATCTTTATAGACTTGGTTGATTCCCCAAGGCATAAACATAAACATTAGTAATAACAAACCACTGAAGGTGATCATGATATGAAAGGGAAGGGCAAAAACAGCTGTGGCATTATGTGCATCTAACCAAGAGCGTTGTCCTTTACCTGAACGGAAAGTAAAGAAATCTTTAAAAATTTTTTTATGAGTGATAATGCCACTGATAATTGCCACAAACATCAGCATGGTAGCTAAACCGACGATCCAACGTGCCCAAATACGATCAAATCCATACAGTTCAAAGTGAAAGCGATATAGAAAACCACCACCACGGGTGTCTCGTGCTTCAATAACTTGTCCAGTTGCACTGTCAATGGTGATCCTTTCCCCACCACGACGTGCTTGTAGATCTTCCCCTTGTTTACGGATATTTAATTCAGTTGTGGTCTGTCTAGAATTAGGTAATTGAATCGTCCAACTGCCTGCATCAGGATAATGCTTTTGTAGATAATCTAAGGCAACTTGGGTTTGCTGTACCTGAGAATCACTTGGAACGGATTGATGTATTTCTGGTTTCATCCAAGCCGTTATTTCCGACTGAAAGAAACTCAATGTTCCCGTCAAAAAAATTGCATAGAGTAACCAACCAAGAATTAAGCTTGCCCATGTATGTAACCATGACATGGATTGGCGTGTACCTTCAACTTTTGCATCTACGCGCATCTTAATTCCCCATCATTTTATAAATGACAAATAAAATGATACTTGGAATCAGTATGCCTAAGCTGGCTTTTGATGTCTTATTGACCATAAAAACCCAAATGAATGCAGCACAGTGAATACAGAAAGCAAGTAGCGTTGCACTCATCGCAGCCGTGGCACGATAATCAGCAAATGTTTTTGCAATCACTATAGCGGACAAAGACGCAAGCAGATAACCACCAAGAATTGCCAGAGCAAAACGATAGAAAATCATGACACGATATTGTATGAGGGACGGTGCGGATTTAGCTCGTGTAGATACAGTCGGAGTTGAAACTGACGCGCTAAGTGCATCGAGTTCAGTCTGGCTATTCATAGGCAATCAAATAATGAAAGGTTAAAAATTAAGTAAATAATAACAATTATCATTTACTTTTTAAATACAAAAGTTAAATTTCATTGAAATAAAGCACTGGATTTATTTTGATTTTTGTGAGTAGGTTTTTTGCTAGAAGTGAACCCAGAAAGCGTGTAAAAAAATTCTTATGATTTTTTATAGTTACAACGATTTTTATCGTGACTATATTTTTGAGTATATGCCTTCGAACATAAAGCATACAGCGTATTCCGATATTTATTTATATCTTGTAGTGACATCTTGGAAAACAATAATATGGAAATTAAATAATGTTTATTCATGCTGAAGATGCGAAACGATTGGCAGCCAATTCAAACTTAAATATAGAGTTGTATAAAGTTCGTTTAGCCCAAATGATTGAAGAGAATGCCAAGCAGGGCAATACTGCTGTTTTTACAGTTTTACCTAAACATCTAGCTTTAGAGGATATTCGTGGGCTTTCTTCTGAGTTAACTCAATTGGGATATCACATACGTTTTGAAGTGGATGAGTTTTTCTATAGCTTTAATGTGTTTTGGAATTAACTCGGCAATATAGGCCATAGTTTTGAGCATGGCCTATATTGAAAAATAGAACGTATTGCTTGTCTATGATTCTTTTTGGTATTCATTGATGACTTCAAGCGCTGCACGAAATGCTTCTTGGGTTGTGGGTGCGCCACAGTAAGGTAAACTGTGTAATAACACTTCCTGAATTTCTTCAACTGTTGCGCCATTATTCAATGCACCACGAATATGACCTTTTAGTTCGGTTGGGCTTTTTTGTGCAACTAAAAATGCAATGGTAATCAAAGAGCGGTATTTACGTGGTAAAACACCCTCACGTTGCCAAGTTGAACCCCATGCATGCTCATTGATCCAGTCTTGCAAAGGTCTTGTAAAAGCAACAGTGTTGTCTTGAGCGCGTTTTACAAAGCTTTCCCCCATCACTTCTGTACGGACTTTTAAGCCATTTTCATAATCTTGTTGAGACATCGTCTTTTTTCCTCAGCTATTATATTTTTAACACTATACCGAAATAGTTAAATAACCCATTGGCAATATGTCTATGTTAAAAAACAGCGATGGTGAATCGCTGTTTATGGTTAAGGTTTTATATCGTCTTATTTCTTAAATGACATTTGCCAAATCGATTTAAGTTGAGTGAAGATGAGGATTTTCTAATACCAACACCTGCTCTAATTTTTCATCAAAAATATCTGTGAGCATACTGTCATAACGAAGTGCATTATATTGGGTTAATTTTGTGGCTAAATCATCGCTGATTAAGCCACGAGTGACTGCATCCTGTATGCGCTCTTCAAATGTTAGCCCTTGATATTCACCTTTAGATTCCGCTTTTTTAAAGCTGTTCCAATCGTCTTCAACAGTTGTGAGTAGATTGAAGGTGGCTTCCATTCGTCCAAAAGCATCATTCGGATCAACAGTATAATAAACCTGCGTTTTTAAATAATCTCGGAACGGGTTATCTTGCATGATCAGTTCCGCTGCTTCACTCTTTTGACGATCACTCGGTTTTTTGATCGGTCGACCAAATGGGAAACAAACAAATTTAACCAGACTTGATGCAATTTGAATCGGAAAATTATCAAATAAGCCATAAAATGCTTCTTGGGCATCATAAAGCGTTTCGTCTAATGCAAGTTTGGCATGTACCTGTTCTTGTGAGGATCTTTGACCATTTTCATAAAATTTGAGAATGGCTGTCGCAATAAACATTTTGGAGTGAATATCAGCTAATCGCCCTGAGAGCATTTCTTTACGCTTAATATCACCGGCTAACAGTCCAAGACACATATCTGCGGTTAGGGCGAAGTCAGTACTGAATCGATTGATGATTTTATAATAAGGTTGAGTAAAGGCATCTGATGAGTCAGGTCGTTGACTACTTGCCCCAAACCATCCATAAGTGAACGCACGCGCGCCACGGTTTAAGGTGTAGCCTAAATGTTGATATAACATGGTGTTAAATGTATTTAAGGCAGAGGCTTTATCTTCGGCCTGTAACAGTTGTAATTCCTCAAATAAATAAGGATGGCAACGCATCGAACCTTGACCAAAGATCATCAACGAACGGCTTAAGATATTTGCCCCTTCAACCGTTATCGAGATCGGAATGGCTTGATACATATTGGCAAGAAAGTTACGCGGACCTTGTTGAATACCACGACCACCAGTGATGTCCATACCATGATTGACGATTTTTCGCATCGTTTCAGTGGCATAGTATTTTGCCATCGCGGTCATAACAGCGGGTTTGCCACCTTGATTTAAACCGCAAGTGACTAAATAGCGAAAAGCTTCCAACATATAGGTATGGCTGACGATGTCACTACTAACTTCTTGCACCCCTTCAAATTTACCTACTGATAATTTAAATTGTTGACGAATTTTAGCGAATGCACCTACAGATAAATACGTCATTTCACCTGCGGCTGTAGAAAGTGCAGGAAGTGAAATACCACGTCCAACAGCCAGACATTCCATCAGCATACGCCAGCCATTCCCGGCATTTTTTGCGCCACCAATAATCCAGTCAAGCGGAATAAAGACATCTTTACCTTCGACTGTACCATTCATAAATGGGGAACCACCCGGATGGTGCCTTGGTCCAACCTCTACGCCTGCATGAGAGGCGGGTATAAGAGCACAGGTAATACCATACTCAGTTTTAGTTTTATCTCCCAATAAGCCATCTGGGTCATACAGTTTGAAGGCGAGACCGACTACTGTTGCAACGGGTGCTAGGGTAATCCAGCGTTTTGAGAAATTCATTGTTAAGCCAAGCACTTGTTGACCTTCGAATTCCCCATAACAAACCACGCCAGTATCTGGAATCGCCCCAGCATCAGAACCCGCTTCAGGACTGGTGAGTCCAAAACAAGGAATTTCCTCACCCTTGGCTAAGCCGGGCAAATAACGATTTTTTTGTTCGTCTGTACCATAATTCAGTAAGAGCTCACCTGGTCCTAATGAGTTAGGCACCATACAGGTTACAGCGGTGGTTAAAGAACGTGAAGCAATTTTGCTCATAATGCGACTTTGTGCAAAAGAGCTAAATTCACGACCACCATAGGTTTTAGGGATGATGAGTCCAAAAAAGCCATTGTCTTTAATAAATTGCCATGTCTCTGCGTTCAGGTCTTTATTTTGATGAATTTCCCATTCATCTAGCAACTGACAGAGTTGTTCAACCTCATGATCTAAAAAAGATTGCTCTTCATTGCTAAGCGTCGGGTAGGGATAATTGTTAAATTTTTCCCAATCTGGCGCCCCCATAAATAATTCTTTTTCCCACCAACTGGTACCCGCATCCAATGCTTCACGTTCAGTGGTACTCATGCTTGGCATTGCATTGGCTAATGTTTTATAGGCCGGTTTAGTCAAAACTTGCATTCGCAGTGGTTCAATCAGTAACACTAAACTGATGAGAATGAGCGGAAGACCAAGGATGAGAGACCACGGGCTGATCACAGCGCTCAGAATTGCAATGACAATCGTAGTGATACTTCCGACTGTTCGATGAAGTGCAAAAAAGAAAACGGCCCAGAGTGAGATGATTTGAATAAGTATTGCGATGAGTAATAGCATTAACATATTACCTCTACAGTTTTAATATTAATTTTGGGATCGGAAATACATCATTGAAGGTTATTCTTCCATCAATGATATGATGAAAAATCAAACATGTAATTTATTAATAACGATTTTTTCACTTACTATTCAAGGTAAAAGTATTGTTGTTTTGTGAGTATAAGTTAACCAAAGCATATTTATTGTCATATCGTGACCAGAGTATTGGGGGGAGTAAATAAATTTTCCATTCATTTGCGTATTCACTTTTTAGACAGACTTGAATGGTTTAAAATTTAAACAGTATCTAGCCGATTTTTTGTTTGTGCTGTTTGGCTTGTTTTATGTCGCTGAAGCGCGTCGATGTGTTTTTAATGGCTTTCAATTTGCTGCTCAGTTTGTAAGAATCAGCAAGATAAAATTTTTAATGTTTAAAACAATAAAGCACAATACGGCATGGATTGTTGTTGCTCTTGGTCGGAATGGCTATTTTTACAAGAAAATGCTTAATTTTTGTGCAAATATTGATATTAATGCAATATTTGTGATGTACCATTTTTTTACGAAATGTCGTTATCACAGATCTTACGTTGACTGTAATACCAGGAAGGCTGATACTCTTGGGGTTAAATTTAAGCAAGTCGGTTCGTAAGGGCTGGGTCATAAGCTCGGTTCTCAAAACACAATTTAAAGCAAGGGGCTATATATGGCTGGTGGAAAGTCAACAATCATTTACACACTGACTGACGAGGCGCCATTGTTGGCGACTTATTCGCTACTGCCGATCATTGAGACCTTTACTAAGCCAGCTGGCGTAGAGATTGTCAAAACTGATATTTCTGTAGCTGCTCGTGTTCTTGCAGAATTCGCGGAATACTTAAGCGATGAACAGAAAGTATCTGACAACCTTGCGCATTTAGGGCGTCTTACTCAAGATCCAGACACTAATATTATCAAACTCCCAAATATCAGTGCATCTGTTGCTCAGTTGAGCGCATGTATTAAGGAACTTCAGTCAAAGGGTTATGCAATCCCAGACTATCCTGAAAATCCAACAACTGAAGAAGAAAAAGCAATTAAGGTACGTTATAGCAAGTGCCTTGGTTCAGCGGTGAATCCAGTGTTACGTGAAGGTAACTCTGACCGTCGTGCACCTGCAGCAGTGAAAAACTATGCGAAGAAACATCCACATTCAATGAGCGAATGGAAACAGTGGTCACAAACACATGTTTCGCATATGGATGAGGGCGATTTCTATCACGGTGAAAAGTCAATGACACTTGACCGTGCGCGTAACGTAAAAATGGAACTTATCACCAAAAATGGTGAGAGCATTGTGCTTAAGCCAAAAGTTGCATTACTTGATGGCGAAATCATCGATTCAATGTTTATGAGCAAGAAAGCGCTTTGCGATTTCTATGAGAAAGAACTTGATGATTGCCGTGAAGCAGGCATTTTATTTTCGTTGCATGTAAAAGCAACCATGATGAAAGTTTCACACCCGATCGTGTTCGGTCACTGTGTAAAAATTTACTATAAAGAAGCATTTGAAAAGCACGCTAAGTTATTTGATGAGTTAGGTATTAACGTCAATAACGGTATGGCTGGTCTTTATGAGAAGATCGCAACTTTACCAACATCATTACGTGAAGAGATCATTGAAGATCTTCACGCTTGCCAAGAACACCGTCCTGCACTTGCAATGGTGGATTCAGCGAAAGGCATTACCAACTTCCATTCACCAAATGATGTGATTGTGGATGCATCTATGCCAGCGATGATTCGTGGCGGCGGTAAAATGTGGGGTGCTGATGGTAAGCAGTATGATTGTAAAGCCGTTATGCCAGAGTCAACATTCGCACGTATCTACCAAGAAATGATTAATTTCTGTAAGTGGAATGGTAACTTTGACCCACGTACTATGGGTACTGTGCCAAACGTTGGTTTGATGGCGCAAAAAGCTGAAGAATACGGTTCACATGACAAAACTTTTGAGATCACTGAAGCGGGTGTTGCAAACATCACAGATCTTGAAACTGGTGAAGTGTTGATGTCACAAAATGTTGAGGAAGGCGATATCTGGCGTATGTGTCAGGTGAAAGACGCACCGATTCGTGACTGGGTAAAACTTGCGGTAACGCGTGCGCGTAACTCAGGTATGCCTGCAATCTTCTGGCTTGACCCATACCGTCCACATGAAAATGAATTGATCAAGAAAGTACAAAAATACTTGAAAGATCATGATACAGCGGGTCTTGATATCCAAATCATGTCACAAGTACGTGCAATGCGTTATACGCTTGAACGTGTTGCTCGTGGTTTAGATACAATTTCAGTGACTGGTAACATTTTACGTGATTACTTAACTGACTTGTTCCCAATCATGGAATTGGGTACTTCTGCGAAAATGTTGTCTATCGTTCCGTTAATGGCGGGCGGTGGTATGTACGAAACAGGTGCGGGTGGTTCAGCGCCTAAGCATGTGCAACAGCTTGTAGAAGAAAACCACTTGCGTTGGGATTCTCTTGGTGAATTCTTGGCCTTGGCTGTTTCTTTAGAAGAGCTAGGTATCAAAGAAGACAATGCGCGTGCTAAGTTATTGGCGAAAACATTGGATCAAGCAACTGGTCAATTGTTGGATAACGACAAGTCACCATCACGCCGTACAGGTGAGCTTGACAACCGTGGTAGCCATTTCTACCTTGCGAAGTTCTGGGCTGAAGCACTTGCTGCACAAAATGACGATGCTGAATTAAAAGCCAAGTTTGCACCACTTGCAAAAGCATTGGATGAGAACGAAGACAAAATCCTTGCTGAGCTTGCAGCTGTTCAAGGTAAGCCAGCGGATATCGGTGGTTACTATGCAGTTGATACCGCTAAGGTTGAAGCTGTTATGCGTCCAAGTGCGACGCTTAACGCTACACTTGCAACTGTTTAAGTTTTAAATGCTATAAACCAACGATCTTGTTGGTGAGAAAAGCCGATGCATACGCATCGGCTTTTTTATTGAGGTAGTAAGTCTTTGTTTAAGTTATTTATTTGCAAGTTTATGCATGAATCAATTTAAATGATAAGGGGACGATTGGTTTTAATTGGTCTTGAGTTTTTTTGGTTATAAAATAAAAATGCCCAATGAATTTCATTGGGCATTTTTACAATAAGCGGCAATTGCTTTATAGCTTAGAAGGACTAAATCCTAGCGACCATTACGTCCACGACCACGTGGTGCTTTGGTATTTGGGCGGGTGGTACCATTGGTCTTACGACGTGGTTTTTCACCATCTTCCATTTGCCAGATACGTTTAGTTCCAGATTTCTTTGTTGAACCATCTTTATTCTTACGAACAATTGGTTTTCCGCCTGTACCGCCAGGTTTCTTCACATAAGAGCGTGAGCGATAAGGTTCATCTGCTGGAATATTTTGGAAGTCTGGGTAAAGTAATGGTTCAATTTCTTTAGTTTCACCAGGCTGTAAACCCATTTGCACCAAATCAATTGCACCAATCTTGGTACGGATCAAACGTAAAGTTGGAAAACCAACAGCCGAAGTCATACGACGGACTTGACGGTTACGGCCTTCACAAATAGAAATTTCAATCCAAGATGTTGGAATATTGGCACGGAAACGTACTGGTGGATCACGATCCCATAACCATTCAGGTTGTTCAACTTTATTCGCTTGCGCAGGTAAAGTCATACCATCTTTTAGCTCAACACCTTTACGCAACTGTTCTAGGGCTTCTTCAGTCACATCACCATCAACTTGCACCAAATAAGTTTTAAATTTCTTATTGGCAGGGTTGGTAATGTATTGATTTAAACCACCATGATCAGTTAAAAAAACTAAACCTTCAGAGTCCATATCGAGACGACCCGCCAAACGCAAAGTCGAGTCATCTACGAAGTCAGACATCGTCATATGTGCTTCGTCTTTACGAAACTGGGAGAGGACGTCATAAGGTTTATTAAGAATGACAATTTTCACTTTAGACCACTAATAAATATCAATAAAATTTTTGAGTTTGATAAAGTTACCCGTTTGAAGAGAGTTGGGTAAAGATAAAGACTACGATATGTGCGCTACTATATCAGATTACGCTTTGTATTCTTCAACTTTATTTATTTACCTAGGCTGAGTTGTAAATACATTTTTCTTAGGTGAAGGTATGAGGTTTTTTAGAGTGGTGGTGGTGGTTTTATCTTGCTAGAGCTTATCTTAAGCAACTGAATAAGCGATATACATTTTTGGGTTTAAATTTTGGGCCAATTTTCAACGACCTCTCTAAAATTTTATAGTTCGGACTACTATATTTTTACTTAATCCTGATGTCCTCATTAGACAATAATCGTTGTCGAATTGATATATACAATTTAAAGGCAAATTATAAGATGGATGCTTAATATAAAAAGTAGTATAGGTAAACCATGCAAGTGAGTAGCAAGCTGCCGCCATTGGGAATGAGTGAAAAAATACACAAGAAGATTGCAAAGATATCAGGTGCTTTATTGGGTGCAGTTAGTCCTGAAAGACAAGCTAAGTTACCAAGAGAGTATGAGCTAAGTCCGCATGTAGACTATAAACGATATGGAAGTACGCATTATGGGGTAATGATTCCTGATTTGCCTGAACCATTTCGTTATTTATCTTGGGCTTCAGTTATTGGATATGTCGGATTTCCAATCACAGATATGCAATATCAGATGTCAGCTAGAGGTAAGGGCGATACAGCCTCTTTAGTGCATGGAACAGCCTTGTCTACAACAGAAGAAGCTTATACAACGTATTCTGTACAAGACGATATAAAATTTAGTCAAAATCCTTTTTCTGTGAATTTTAACGATCAATCTATATTGTATGAAGACGATGCTAAAGGGTATTTTTTGGTCAGCAATAGAGAGGATTTGCACGTTAATATTCGACTTCAGCCAACAAAAGCAATTTCTTGGTTTGCTTATGGCCCATTTTATAAACATTTCAGTGTTTTAATGAGATATGAGGGAACTCTGACTCAAAAAGACAAGAGTATAAAAATACAAGGACTTTGCACGCTAGAGTCGTGGAAAGCTGTAGCGACTTCGGTACTTAAAAATAAATGGTTAGCAGAGAATGTCCAGTTACCAGTAAAAATATTTAGCTATCAAGTCATTAATATCGATGCAGAACAGCAATTATTATTAGCGATGATTTGTTATGAGTCGCAGCCTATATTGACCTCGGTATATTACCGACATGTAGATGGTCGTTCTATCCAATACAATGGAGATATTGTATTTGAGGTCACAAAGTTTAAGGACAATAAAGAAATAACACCTGATGGATATGCAATGCAAGTGCCTGATCAGTTTAAATGGATTGCATATCATGATCATAAAAAAATACTCGAAATCAATGCAACTGTGGATACGCCATATTGTTTTGGCTTAGCTGCGGGTTATGTGACTTCGTATGTGTGGGAAGGTGAATTTAATGATTTAAAAATAACAGGCCGTGGGTATATGGAATATATTGATAGACGTTAATCGTGATATTTTCTTGTTATTTTTATAGCCAAAAAAATTAAAGATAAAAAACATGCTATGACTATTGAGGAAAAAGGACATGGAAGTGAGCAGATTTTTTTGCTAAAACATAGGCGACTAATATTCAATAGTAACTTTAAAACAGCATCCGTTGAACCTAAGCCTTATAATAAAAAAGCTGTACCACCTTTGGGTAGTACAGCTTATTTGAATAGTGTAGATCTCAAATTTTAATCAGTGATCACAAGCTATTAATAATGGCTTAACCATGTTATTTAGTTAGTGGTCATGTTTTAGATATTCCGGCTCTTTCGGTAATTTAAAACTACATAAGAAACAGATCACTAACATGACAATCACATAAAGGAAGAAGGTACTTTCAATACCTGCTGCTTTGAACTGTAGTGCAACAGATGGCGCAGAACCACCAAAGATTGCATTACCCACTGCATAAGAGAAACCAACACCCAATGCACGAACATGTGGTGGGAACATTTCTGCCTTAACCAATCCACTGATAGAGGTATAGAAGCTAAGCAACATCATGAGGAAAATAAGTAACAGAGCAACCATCAATGGTGAATAACTGAAATGTGGCATCCAGATCACCATGACTGGATAGATGAAAATCGCCATTGTACCACTGAACGCAAGCATTGCAGCACGACGGCCAATGCGGTCAGAAATAGCACCAAACACTGGTTGTGCAAGCATAAAGATAAAGAGTGAAGCTGTCATAATGAATCCGACAGTCTTACTATCCACACCCATATTGGTGAGGTAAGTCTTTGAATATACTGTAATTACATAGAAGGTGAGGGAACCCGCAGAGGTATAACCTACAACCAATAAGAAGGTTTTCCAGTGATTCTTAAACAGTTCACTTAAGCTTCCAGATTCTTCTTTATCACTGTCTTCGCTAGATAATGTTTCTTCTAAACGGCTACGTGCAAGTAGGGAGATAATTGCAGCAATACCACCAATGACAAAAGGAATACGCCAGCCACCATCAAGCAATTGCTGCTCTGATAGGAATGCCAGCATAATAACACCGAGCAAGCTTGCTAATAATTGACCGCCCGACAAGGTGACATATTGGAAAGAAGCAAAAAAGCCTCGTTGACCCTTTAAGCCAAGCTCACTCATATAGGTTGCTACAGCACCATATTCACCACCTACAGATAAACCCTGTAGCAGGCGAACAAGTAAAAGTAGGAAAGGTGCTGCCATTCCAACTTGTTCATAGGTTGGGAGTGCGGCAAATAAGAAAGAGCTTACTGCCATAAGACAGATGGAAATGACCATTGATTTTTTACGGCCATGTTTATCGGCAATTCGTCCGAAAACCCAGCTACCAATTGGTCGCATAAAGAAGCTGGCTGCAAAGACACCCCATACATAAATTGCTTGAGTACCGGAGTCCATATCAGGTGCAGTTAATGCTTTAGTGAAATATGCCGCAAACACAGCATAAATATAAAAATCAAACCATTCTACTAAGTTTCCTGAAGCTGCGCCGACGATACCGCGTATACGGCCTCGCTTCTCTTCTTTAGTGTAAGTTTTATCCATTATTTACATCCATGAGATAGGTTGAATCACAATAAATTCAAAATTCATTACGATTTAAAAAACAGGAATAATGTTAAAGATTTTAAGACTAAATAATAATTGCAAAGATGGTTAATTTGATTGGAGGCCATAGGATAGGCAGAAGGAATTAAAAAATGAATTTTGATTTATTTTTTAATTAAAATTCATGTGAAAACATATAGTAAAAGTGAATTACTTTTGTAATTAATCTTAACTTGATTGTGGTTTTGTGAAAATTATTTTTTTAAAATATAAAGCAATGGCAAAAAACACCAATAATAAAAATAAAAGTACGTTTTTTTGTTTGTGATCTATTGTGGTGCATAATTTAATGCAATGAAATATATGAATATATTGTGGTTTTAAGGTGGCTGGTTTGGTCATCAATCTATTGTCAAAATGTTATAGATTTTTAAATTAAATGGCGAATATAAAATCAAAAAATTAGAAATAATGTTTATAGTGAAAATGTATAGTAGCTCTCACTTTTAAAGATCTGATTCTTGGAAAATTTATGTGCATGGAAAAGCAAGGCTAATATTTTTATTTTAAGCATTAGGAATGATTGAGAATATTGATTTATATAAAAAATGACGGGTTAAATAACATTAAATAATGGAACATTGTGCTTTATTCAGTAGAGAAATGTTGTTATTCCTCGTATAAATCTCAAAAAATGTACGAATTAGACTAGACTGATATGCGCTAAGAATGGTTAGAAGTATTGTCTATTTGGCAATTATTTTGGATTTGCCAACTATAATAAAAGGGAGAACCTGAACAATGGGTTATCAGAAGATCGTAGTACCTGCTGATGGTAGCAAAATTACTGTAAATGCAGACTTGTCACTGAATGTTCCAAATCATCCAATCATTCCTTTTATTGAAGGGGATGGTATTGGTGTTGATATTACTCCAGCCATGAAAGCTGTTGTAGATGCCGCAATTCAAAAAGCCTATGGTGGCAAACGTTCGATCGAATGGATGGAAGTTTACTGTGGTGAAAAGGCAGATAAAATCTACGGTACCTATATGCCTGAAGAAACTTTTGAGGCGCTGCGGGAATTTGTGGTTTCGATTAAGGGTCCATTAACTACGCCTGTGGGCGGTGGTATTCGTTCATTGAATGTCGCTTTACGCCAAGAACTCGACCTTTATGTTTGTGTACGCCCTGTACGTTGGTTTGAAGGAGTACCGTCACCTGTTCAACACCCTGAATTGACTGACATGGTGATTTTCCGTGAAAATTCCGAAGATATCTATGCAGGTATCGAATGGAAAGCGGATTCTCCTGAAGCGAAAAAAGTCATTAAATTCTTAAAAGAAGAAATGGGTGTAACCAAGATTCGTTTTGAAGATAACTGTGGGATTGGTATTAAACCTGTATCGAAAGAAGGTACTCAGCGTTTAGTGCGTAAAGCGATTCAGTTTGCGATTGATAATGATAAGCCGAGTGTAACTTTAGTGCATAAAGGCAACATTATGAAATATACCGAAGGCGCGTTCAAAGAGTGGGGTTATGAACTGGCAATTGATCGTTTTGGTGGCGAGCTGATTGATGGTGGCCCGTGGGTAAAAATTAAAAATCCAAGAACGGGTAAAGAGATCATTATTAAAGATGTGATTGCAGATGCATTCCTACAGCAAATCTTAATGCGTCCTTCTGAATACTCTGTGATTGCGACACTTAACTTAAATGGTGACTATATTTCTGATGCGTTGGCAGCTGAAGTAGGTGGTATTGGTATTGCGCCGGGTGCAAATATTGGTGGTGCAATTTCGGTATATGAAGCGACTCACGGTACGGCACCAAAATATGCAGGCCAAGATAAAGTAAATCCAGGCTCTATTATTCTTTCTGCGGAAATGATGCTTCGTGATATGGGGTGGATTGAAGCTGCTGATTTGATTATTCGAGGTGTATCGGGAGCGATTGCTGCGAAAACTGTTACCTACGACTTTGAGCGATTGATGCCAGGTGCAACTTTGCTTCGTTGTTCTGAATTCGGTCAAGCGATTATTGAAAATATGGATAGCTAATTAAAAAGATAAACGCACTAAAGTCAGTATAATCAAAGGTCTGCCAAGTGCAGGCCTTTTTGTTATTTATGGTTTGTCTATTTTATTCTAGAATCTAAGTATATTTATTAAACTTTAGGCTGTGAGTAATTGCACTAACAACTGATTACTGTAGACTGTTTTTAGCGGTTGTTTGAAAAAATATTAATTATATTTTAAGGGGTTAATCGAATGAACATAGAAAAAGATCCTAAAATACTGGTTGCTCCACTTGATCAATTAAATTTTTTACACGAAGCCAAGCAATATATTGATAAAAATCTTACCAGTACTCAAGCCTATTATCTAATGACCAGTAAGCCGCCAGTTTGGTTGAGGGCTGCGTTTAAGCTAAGGGATTTTTTAAGCCGGCATTTAGGTGGTGTGCAACCTATTCAAGGCTTTGGTGAATCAACTAAACCACTTCAAGTTGGTGGGAAAGCAGATTTTTTTGATGTGGTTAAAGTTTCTGATCGTGAGCTTTTTTTACAGTCAACAGATAAGCATTTGAGTGTATTGCTGGCTTTACAAATCGAGGAATATGATGAGCTTAGAAATGAATTAACGATATGTACCAGTGTAGTGACATATAATCTTTTTGGGAAAATTTATATGCTGCCTGTTTCTATGGTTCATGGTTTTATTGTTCAGCAATCACTTAAAAACCTTCAAATTAAATCTTGAAACTGAAGGATTTGACGTATGACAAAATGCTGTAAAACTTGGCAAAAAAAGTCATATTTATACCTTAATTGTAGATGAAAACTCCTGTGAATAAGAAAACTCCTGTGTAAATAGCAATTTAAATCATTTGTTGATATTTTGTTGAAACTTAAATGGAGTGTTGGTTGTGAAAAAAGTATTGTTGGTTATCTTAGCTTTAGGGATTTCTCATCATGTATTTGCTAAAGACGTACACAAATGTGTGGTAAAAGGTTCAGTAACTTATCAATCTAGACCCTGTGCTGGAACTGCTATTATAAATCCACAGCAACAACTTCAACAAAAATTAACCCAGCGAACTGCAAACCAAACTTCGATACAGCAACAAAAAACTCAGTCTGAAATGCATCAGTATTCTCAACAGCAACACCTGCAACGCCATTCTGGTAATGGAACATCTAATGAGATTCCAGATACAGTTGAAGGCAAAAAGAAAAGTTTGGCTATAGCGCAAGAGGCTTATAAGCAAACGAAAAATCGTTAATTGTTTTTTAAATTTGCTTAGATAGTTTTTGTTTTATGGGCAACTGGTTTTTATTAAATTAGCTTTTATTAAAGCAGTTTGGGAAATGAATGCAATATAAGAATAATTTAATTGATGAAGAGTACTGGTGAAAGTGATTGATTAGGCTTCTGAATCACAAGGTAATATGCTTTTTAGTTAAATTTTTCGCTTTAAATAAATAGGGGATTGTAATCCTATGGCTGTAGGTGAGTAATGTATTGGATGGAAATATTCTGTTATATTAACAAGCCCAGTTAAATTTATTGAAAGCCTTGAATTTATGTCACAGACAAGTTCGAAAAAATTTTATATCTTTGCGACATTAGCATTGTTATTTCCAGTATTTTTAGTTGGAATGGCTTTTCTTGCGGCTAAAAGTGATGCTGAAACCAAACGAGAATATGATCAGATTCGCCAAGAACACGCCGAAAAGATTGAGTTGCAAAAACAACAGCAAAAATTAGAGCAACAAAACTTATCGCAGCCTGAAACTAAGAATGCAGTGTCTTGATAAGCAATCTTTAATGAAAAGTCATTAAGGTTAAAGCTAAAAAAACCGCCAAATTTGGCGGTTTTGTTTTTCATCAAAAATTATTTATTTTTGTCTTTCAACTGAGGGATCGCAGATCCTGTACCGACAGCCAATAAACCAGTATTGGTATAAATACCAAGTTTTGCGCGGGTGTCCGTGATATCAAGATTACGCATAGTCAATTGGCCGATACGGTCAGCAGGACTAAACATTGAATCACCTTTTTCCATGGTTAAACGCTCAGCTTCATAAGTGAGGTTCTCTGATTCAGTGTTCATAATCGTGTAGTCATTACCACGACGAAGTTCTAAAGTCACAGTACCAGAGATTGCTTTAGCAACCCAGCGTTGTGCTGTTTCACGTAGCATCAATGCTTGCGAATCGAACCAGCGACCTTGGTACAATAAACGACCTAGACGTAAACCATTGATACGATATTGTTCAATAGTGTCTTCGTTATGAATACCCGTTACAAGACGTTCATAAGCAATATGAAGAAGCGCCATTCCTGGAGCTTCATAGATGCCACGAGATTTTGCTTCAATAATACGGTTTTCGATTTGGTCAGACATACCTAGACCATGACGACCACCAATGCGATTGGCTTCAAGAATGAATTCAACAGGGTCTTCAATACGTTTGCCATTTAATGCAACAGGGAAGCCTTCTTCAAACGTTACAGAAACTTCTTCAGCTTCAACTTTTACGTCTTCTTTCCAGAACGCAACCCCCATAATTGGCTCAACGATTTTGATGCCCGCATTGAGGTATTCAAGATCTTTTGCTTCGTGAGTTGCACCCAACATGTTTGAATCTGTTGAATAGGCCTTCTCTTTCGACATTTTGTAATCAAAACCATTGTCGATCAAGAATTGTGACATTTCAGCGCGACCGCCTAATTCATCAATAAATTGCTGATCTAACCAAGGTTTGTAAATTTTAAGTGCAGGGTTGGTTAATAAACCATAACGATAGAAACGTTCAATATCGTTCCCTTTATAGGTTGAACCATCACCCCAAATATTAACATCATCTTCTTTCATTGCTGTAACAAGCATTGTACCTGTTACTGCACGACCTAATGGTGTTGTGTTGAAATAAGGAACACCACCAGTGCTGATATGGAATGCACCACATTGAATTGCAGCAATACCTTCCAATGCAAGTTGTAAGCGGCAGTCAACCAATCGGGCTTTCACAGCACCATAGTTTTCAGCTTTACGCGGAATTGCATCGTAGTCATCTTCATCAGGTTGACCTAAGTTTGCTGTATAAGCATAAGGTTCTGCGCCTTTTTGTTTCATCCACAATAAAGCTGCTGAAGTATCTAGACCACCAGAAAAGGCGATACCCACTTTTTTGCCTACTGGTACATTCTGCAAGATCGTTGCATTATCAGTCATTGCTCGTCCTAACTATTTCGAAAGAGGCACCACATACATGGGTGGCCAAAGAGAATTTTATAAACGCAGTATTGTAGCACTTTTTCAATCAATGTTTTATTGGATTTGAAGGTTAACATTGAAAAAATGACAATTTATAGAGCGAAATTAATTTACTTAAATGACCCATGCACCCCATTTAAAAACTTATAAGAAAAGTCAAATTAACGAGGTGTGAAATTTAATAGGAAGTTGAAAAGGGTAGTGAAATGGGGAGATTGATGTCTACCATTATTGGATGTTTATTTTTGATTGGATTTCCAATGGGTACTTGTATAGGGCTGCTGATTTGCTGAATGTGCGTAAGACCAAATGGCAAGCTGCGGATTGACCTATGTTAAAAGTAAGATAAATTGGATGTATAGGGTTAACCCAATTTATCTGATTCGTTTGGGATCATAGCTGATCATTTAAACCAATAAACTGCTTTTCAATCGGGGTAAATACATGTTCACTTCGTGCTATCAGATAGAATCCAATATCTCGATATTGTTCGGGTGTTTCTCGATAATATTGAATATTAAATTTTTTGATCAGTGACTTTGCAATCATTGAAATTCCCATACCCAATTGAGTGAAATTGACTAAGGCTTCATGATCATAAATATGGGTTAATTCACCCTTGGTTAAATGATAGTCTGTATAAATATGATCTAAAGTGGTTGCATAACAGCATTCTTCTGAGGCAAGTAAAATATTTTGATGATTGAGACAGTCTTCAAGGCTGTCATGGTTGATGACATTTTTTCCAATAATCACCAATTGATCATCTGCCTTTTGAATATACTGGATATTTTTCTGTTTTGGGTGACCTAAAACATAAGCGATATCTAGGTTTCCGCGTAAAATTTCATCTTCAATATAGCCTGTAGCACCTGTTTTCATGGTGATTGAAAGCTCAGGGTAGGTTTCATAAAGTTGGCTAAAAGACGGGTAGAAACGCATTCCGCCTAAACTGGTGTTGGTACCAAAGCGTAAATATTTTTCCTGCTGATAGATTTTATTTTCTGTTTCTTCCCATGTGAAGATCATTTTTTTGTATTGCTGATATAAATTCATTCCTGATTCGGTCAGTTCAACACCTTTGGGTTTTCGGATGAATAATTGACGTTTATAGTGATTTTCAATCTTTTTTATTTTTGCTGTCATATTCGATTGTAAATAATTGAGCTTATTTGCTGCTGCTGTAATGCTTTTTAGTTCAGCAACAGTCACAAATGATTTGATATCACCCATATCGATATTCATTTCAATTCCTCAATAATGCATTGAATAAGTGCTGATACTAAAATATCTACTTTAGCATCAAAAAAAATGATGTGTACATTAAAACATAGCATTATTCATGATGTCATTTATTTTCTATACTCTATGTACTTTCCATCTGTTGAGTACAGCAAATGAATCTTCGAGTGATTGGTGCAATTGTATTATTGTGTCTCGTCTGGGGATCTTTGTGGGGATTGGTCAAACATAGTTTGCAAATATTTCCGCCATTCTTATTTATTTCTACACGTTTAATCTTAGCTGCGCTTACCCTTATGTTGGTTCAAGTACTGTTAAGAAAATCCGTTTTACCCGCAAAAGGTGAATGGCAAAAACTGATGATCTCAAGTTTGATGATTTGTATTGGTTTTTATGCAACACAAACCTTTGCCATGCAATTTGTTGATTCGGGATTGTCTGCGGTTTTAGTGTTTACTATGCCTATTTTTATTGGTGTATTGGCGCATTATATTTTAAATGAGCGTTTAAATAGCCAAAAAATGATTGGGTTGGTTCTTGGCACATTGGGCTTGATTGCGATTCTTTGGCCACAATTACATCATATTCATTTGAATTTATCGTTAATTGGTCAAGCTTTCTTAATCTTGTCAGGCTTCTTCTGGGCTTTAACCACAGTTTATATCAAACAGAATTTTGCAACTTATGACAAAATCAAATTGACCTTTTGGCAATTGCTGATGGGTGGGGTGGTGATTCTGATCGGCGCTTTAATTTTTGAACCTGTAGATGTTAAAGTTTGGATGAATCCGCTGAATGATTCAATCCTGTTCTATATTGCTGTGATTGGAACTGGTTTTGCCTTTGCCTTGTGGAATTGGATTGTGAGTCAGGTAGATACCTTTGTTGCGTCTATTTCAATCATGTGTATTCCTATTCTAAGTTTATTTTTTGGTTATGTGCTTTGGCATGAGCCGATTACAATCAACATTATTATCGGTGCTGCGTTTATTTGTTCAGGAATTATTTCAAGTTCTTTAAATCTTAAAATCAAGAAAAAACCTGCAACCTTGTTAAGTTGTGAGCATCGTTAAATCAATGAGTGGACATTGTTGAATTAATTTATAGTTAATTAAATTTTTATGTAATTTTTCAATTAAAGTAAAAGCAAAATCAGTGAAAGTTCATTGATTTTGCTTTTTTTACTTTCTATTTTTACTTGATCTTTGTTTGTTTAGCTGATGTCTTAGTCATTATTTTAAATGTTTTTTAAATTGGTCTGACTAATTTGAGTTTTTCAGTATTTTCAAACCCGATAATAAACTTAAATTAGTGTTACTAAAAAGTGCATTAAAAAATAGCATACGACTAAAGTTGTATAAAATTGGTTTAATTTAAAAAAATACAATATAAAACAAATGATTTATTCGATTTGAATGCTCTGAAATCTGAAGGATTAGTCTGTGAATAGGTCGAAATATTTGCAATATTGGTCATACCAAATAATTAATTTGGTGTTAACTATTGATCTTTAAATCAGCAAAAATTAATATTAAGTGGCAGTTAGTGCAAAATTTTTTAATTTAAAGCTAAATTGGTCATACCAATTATTGAGAAATAAATGGATGATCCAATGACATTCCACGTTCTAGCAAGCATTTCAAGGAGATGACAATGCTTCAACATTGGCAACAGATTTATGATCCGATGGGCAATATATGGGTATCCAGTGCCATTGCGCTGATACCAATTATCTTTTTCTTTTTAGCCCTTGCTGTATTCCGCATGAAAGGAAGTGTTGCGGGGACAATTACAGTTGTATTGGCTTTACTGGTTTCATTATTTGCTTATCAAATGCCAACGATGATGGCATTGGCATCATTGGTCTATGGTTTCTTTTATGGTTTATGGCCAATTGCTTGGATCATTATTGGCGCAGTATTCTTATATAAAGTTTCAGTAAAAACAGGGCAGTTCGATATTATTCGTTCTTCGATTTTGTCGATTACGGAAGACCAACGTCTGCAAATGCTTTTTGTTGGCTTTGCTTTTGGTACCTTCTTGGAAGGTGCAGCTGGCTTTGGTGCACCTGTTGCGATTACTGCGGCATTATTGGTGGGGCTTGGTTTTAAACCGCTTTATGCGGCTGGTCTATGTTTGATTGTGAATACAGCACCTGTGGCATTTGGTGCAATGGGGATTCCAATTATTGTGGCTGGACAGGTTTCTGGTGTAGAAACAATGGAAATCAGTCAGATGGTTGGACGTCAGTTGCCATTTATGGTTCCAATTGTGCTGTTCTGGATCATGGCGATTATGGACGGTTGGCGTGGTGTAAAAGAAACCTGGCCTGCTGTGATTGTCGGTGGTGGTTCTTTTGCGCTTGCACAATATTTGACTTCAAACTTTGTGGGTCCAGAATTACCCGATATTACCGCTTCAATTGCGTCTTTGGTTTCATTAACGATTTTATTAAAATATTGGCAGCCAAAGCATATCTTCCGTTTTGCAAATGAAGATGACAGCATGAGCGAAAATCTTGCTGCACAAAAACAGCAAAAATATAGCCTTGCTCAAATTGCCAAAGCGTGGTCTCCATTTGCGATTTTAACTGTGATGGTCACAATCTGGAGTGTAAAACCATTTAAGGATTTATTTATCAAAGATGGTGCACTACATGATTTAGTGATTTCTATCAAAGTGCCGTATTTGCATCAAATGATTCAAAAGATGCCACCTGTTGTTGCTGAAGTAAAAGACTATGATGCAATTTATAAATTTGATTGGTTCTCAGCGACGGGTACCGCAATTATTATTGCTGCAATCATTACTATTATTTTCTTAAAAATGAAGCCAAAAGAAGCAGTGGTTACTTTTGCTGAAACCATTAATGAATTAAAAATTCCAATTTATTCGATTGGTATGGTGTTGGCATTTGCTTTTATTGCTAACTATTCAGGAATGTCTGCAACCTTGGCTTTGGCATTGGCACATACGGGGCAAGCATTTACATTCTTCTCTCCATTCTTAGGATGGTTAGGTGTATTCCTTACAGGTTCGGATACTTCTGCAAATGCTTTATTCGGGGCATTACAAGCCACGACTGCGCAACAAATTGGTGTCCCAGAAGTATTACTGGTTGCTGCAAATACCAGTGGTGGTGTCACTGGGAAAATGATTTCTCCTCAGTCGATTGCAATTGCATGTGCGGCGGTGGGGCTGGTAGGTAAAGAGTCTGATCTGTTCCGTTTTACGGTTAAACACAGTATAACGTTTACTGTAATGATCGGTATTATTATTACACTACAAGCTTATGTGTTCCCATGGATGATTCCATGAGCATAAAACGTCACTGAATGAGGAAAGCAGATGAAAGTCTCTGACAAAGTGGTACAAAGCCTTCGTATGTTAATTGAAGAAAAAAACATGCAAGTCGGAGAACGTTTACCTGCTGAACGAAAGTTGTGTGAACAACTGGGCGTATCCCGTTCCTCTTTAAGAGAAGCGATTTCTCAACTGACCAGTACTGGAATGCTAGTCAGTAAAGGGGGGGCGGGGACCTATTTACAACAATTCCCGGTGAACTGGTCGCAAAACCAGATTGTTGAATCTTTAAGTAATTTGATTGATGAAGACCCAGCATATCGTTTTGATGTGCAGGAGGCGCGAACAATCCTTGAAGGTGGTTCAGCTTGGTATGCGGCACAACGTGCAACACCTAAAGATCTGGCTCAGATTCGCGAATATTATGATCAGATTTCATATTTTCAGTCGATTGGTGATGATGAGCAAGCTTCACTTGCCGATGCTAAATTTCATTTGGCGATTGCTGAAGCATCGCACAATTTAGTGTTGATACAGATGATGCGGGGCGTTTTTGATCTGTTGCAGTTTAACGTGCTCTTGGGTAGACGCAAAGTGTACTCAGAAACACATCGATTTGATCAATTGCATGATCAGCATTTTAAAGTGATGGATGCAATTGAACGTCATGATCCAGATGCTGCAAGAGATGCGGTCTGTGGACATATAGAATTTGTAGTACAGCAAGTGCGTATGATTGATGAGGAAGAAGCCCGTCGTCAGCGTGCGAGCCGATTAAACAGGATATGAGCATGATTATTTCTTCTGCTAATGACTATCGTGAAGCCGCGCGACGTCGTTTACCACCATTTCTTTTTCATTATATTGATGGTGGTGCGTATGCGGAATATACACTAAAACGAAATGTAGAAGATTTATCAAAAATCGCTTTAAGGCAACGTGTTTTAAATGACATGTCGCAGCTAAGCCTAGAAACAAAATTGTTTGATGAAACTTTATCTATGCCAGTTGCATTGTCTCCTGTTGGATTAACAGGTATGTATGCACGTCGTGGTGAGGTTCAAGCTGCTGTGGCGGCAGATAAAAAGGGCATTCCTTTTACCTTGTCGACCGTGTCTGTTTGTCCGATTGAAGAAGTTGCACCAGCAATTAACCGCCCAATATGGTTTCAGTTATATGTGCTGCGTGATCGTGGCTTTATGAAAAATGCTTTAGAGCGAGCCAAAGCTGCAGGCTGCTCAACTTTGGTGTTTACTGTTGATATGCCTGTACCTGGTGCACGCTATCGTGATGCACATTCTGGTATGAGTGGTCCAAATGCAGCGATGCGTCGTTACATGCAGTCGTGTTTCCATCCGCATTGGGCTTGGAATGTCGGTTTGCTGGGTCGTCCACATGATTTAGGTAATATTTCCAAATACTTAGGAAAGCCGACTGGACTTGAAGATTATATCGGTTGGTTGGGCAATAACTTTGACCCGTCTATTTCATGGAAAGACCTTGAGTGGATTCGTGAATTTTGGGATGGCCCGATGGTGATTAAGGGGATCCTTGATCCTGAAGATGCCAAAGATGCAGTACGTTTCGGTGCCGATGGTATTGTAGTATCAAACCATGGTGGTCGTCAGTTAGATGGTGTCTTATCATCTGCGCGTGCGCTTCCGCCAATTGCAGATGCCGTCAAAGGGGATATTAAAATCCTTGCTGACTCTGGTATTCGTAATGGTTTGGACGTGGTTCGTATGCTGGCATTGGGTGCAGATACCTGCATGCTCGGACGTGCTTTTGTCTATGCATTAGGGGCAGCGGGTGGCGCAGGCGTTTCAAATCTGCTTGAATTAATTGACAAAGAAATGCGTGTCGCAATGACTTTGACGGGCGCCAAAACAATTGCTGACATTAACGCCGATTGTTTAGTCAAGTTAGACAAAGCATTGGATGCGTGATGTATTTTTGATACGTCATCAAGCTAAATGACAGTGTTCAATTTGATAGACGCAAATGTCATCCATGCAAATTTCATCTGAAGTGTTTTGAGGCAGAACGACCTTATAACATGATGTATTTACAAAGCATCAAATGAAAAGATGTGATTTAACAAGTTTTGCGGATAAGCATGGTTCAAGCTACTTTTCAGCAAAAAAAGTAGCTTGAACTGATCGTTGATCCCTCAATACAAATAATATTGAAAAACGCTGTCGGAATGAATGCCTTATTGAATGAGATTGAATAAGGGTTCATCAATAGGATAGGGAAAATGCAATCTAATATTGATTCACAACACACCATTCAGCAATTGATCAACATCGTCGGTCAGCAACACGTTTTAACCCATGATCATGCTACCCGCTTGTATCGTCAGGGGCGTCGTTATGGCTCAGGGCAAGTGCTGGCTGTTGTGGTTCCCGGAACTTTGTTTGAACAATGGCAAGTGCTACAAGCTGCTGTAAATGCGGACTGTATTGTGATTATGCAAGCTGCAAATACTGGCCTTACGGGTGGTTCAACACCTTTTGGTGATGATTACGACCGACCAGTTATTTTAATGAGTACACGTCGTTTGGCGGGTATACAAGTGATTAACCAAGGTCAGCAAGTGATTTGCTTACCTGGTGCAACCTTAGATCGTCTTGAAAAAGAGTTGGCACACTATAATCGTGAGCCGCACTCAGTGATTGGATCATCTTGTATTGGTGCATCGGTTTTAGGTGGAATATGTAATAACTCAGGTGGAGCATTGGTTCGCCGCGGTCCTGCATATACTGAACTGGCACTTTATGCACGGGTCAATGCGTCTGGTGAGTTAGAGTTGGTTAATCACTTGGGTGTGAATTTGGGTGAAACACCTGAAGAAATTTTAACAAAACTCGAAAATAAAAACTATCAACTCAATGATGTTATTAATAATGCGAGTTGTTGTGCTTCTGACCATCGTTATGCGCATGATGTTAAACAGGTCGATGAAAATACACCTGCACGATTCAATGCTGATCCATCACGTTTATTTGAAGCTTCAGGTTCTGCAGGTAAAGTCTGTGTCTTTGCAGTACGTTTAGACACCTTTGAAAAAATTCCAAGTCAGGTATTTTATGTGGGAACCAACTCACATGATGATTTGACGGAAATCCGTCGTTTCTTACTCAAAGATTTGCCAAGATTACCGATTGCGGGTGAATACATTCATCGTGTTGCCTATGATATTGGTGCTGAATATGGCAAAGATACGTTCATGTTTATCGAAAAATTTGGTACGGCAAAAGTGCCTGCTGCATTTGCACTAAAAGATAAAGTGGATGGATATCTCGAAAAAATTGGCTTACGTAGTTTGTCTGATAAAGTGTTGCAGATGGTGACTAAACTGTTGCCCAATCATTTGCCAAAACGGATGAATGAGTTTCGTGATTTATATGAACATCATTTGATGATTCGTATCGAAAATCAGGATGTTGAGCAAGTTGAACTTTTTTTAAAAGATTATTTTCAACATAAAACATCAGGTGATTTTTTCCGTTGTACGGATGAAGAAGGGCGTAAGGCTTTTTTACATCGTTTCGCAGTGGCAGGTGCAGCAATTCGTTATCGTGATACGCATCGTTCGGAAGTTGAAGATATTGTTGCGCTGGATATTGCTTTACGCCGTAACGACCGTGAATGGGTAGAAACTTTACCCCAAGAGATGGATGATTTAATTACCCATAAATTGTATTACGGACATTTTCTCTGTCATGTGTTTCATCAAGATTATATAGTCAAAAAAGGGGTAGATCCTTTGGCGATGGAACATCAAATGTGGCATTTGCTGGATAACCGTGGTGCAGAATATCCTGCGGAACACAATGTAGGGCATTTGTATATTGCAAAGCCTATTTTAAAAAATCATTATCAAAAGCTTGATCCGACCAATAGCTTTAATGTCGGCATTGGGCAGACCAGTAAATTAAAATACTGGAAGTAATAATATTGAGTCGTTTTAATTTGGTTTGTTTATGGTGATTCACATATAAACAGTCTTTTAAAAACTGCTAGATGACGAACTCATTTATTTGACTAAATAAAATAGCCATGCAAAAAAGCATGGCTATTTTTTATTTCTGTTCGCCTAATTTAGAAGAAATAAATCCAAGCACAAAAGCACTGATAAAGAAGGTAACAACAGCATAAAGTGCGGATTGTGTGGTAAACCAAATTGCAATGGTTAAGATCACAACGATGGCTGTACAAATCCAAATCGCCAACCCCGAAGTTGCTAAAGGTTGTTGAGATGAAGCAGGGTCAATTTGATCTGGTGTGGACAGGTCTTCTTTGGTATTTAAATCGTGAATAGGGTCATGTAGATTCACACCATAAAAGAAATAGGGATGATCATCAAAACGAGCAAGCTCGATACGTTGCATTTCAATAAAAGAAAGTTGTTGTGAATGATCTTGTGCCGAATTTTCAATGTGTTGTAACAATTGGGTTAAGAAATGGGCATCATTTAAATCCAAGGGCAAACCACTGGTGCGCAATAAAACATACTCAGGATAATGTTGTTCGATTAAAGATTTAAAATCTTCAAAATGGTAACTGTTCTCTGCACCAAAAGTTTCTATAAATAAGGGTTTTCGATCTGCTAAATTGAGAAGTGCTTGTTGTTGATCAATGACTAAATAAGCATATTGACTCTCACCAAAATCCTCTTGGCGTTCTTCTAGATCAATTTGATTGCGTTCATCGTTGATATCAAGATCATCTATATATCTTGTCCAGAAAATATTTTCTTGCTTAAACAGCATAAACCATAAAATCGGAATGAATGCATTTGCTTCGAGTTCAAAAGTTGCGCTTTGAAAAAACTCAGCCCATTGATTTTGACTACCTTGTGGCATATGGCTAAAGGTAGAACTGGTTAAAAATACCGGGTGGCTCATAACGTGATGCCTTTTCTTATTTACTTTTATTCAGCAGTTATATTGCAAAATAACGAAAATTGACACAGCAGATTGTTATAAAACTGTATAACACTTTTCTTTTATTTGAGTCATATCAAGATGTGTTGCTTCTTGTTGTGGGTAAAGCAGATAGAATTGACACTATATACGATGAAAATATCAAAAATTGCCATCAAAAAAAAATTAAAACTCGATAAAGTAGTATGCAACAAGTTGCAAAGCCAAACTTAAAGGATTCATCATGACAAATAGCTATGCAAATATCTTAAAACCACTCCATCTGGGATTTACGACCATTAAAAATCGTGTCGTGATGGGTTCAATGCACACAGGTTTAGAAGATCGTTTTTATAACTACCCAAAACTTGCTGCATATTTTGGAGAACGTGCCAAAGGTGGTGTTGGGCTGATTATTACAGGGGGGATTTCCCCAAATCGCCAAGGTTGGTTGTTGCCAGCCGGTGGAACGATGAATACTTTAGGTGATATTGCACCACACCGTTTAGTCACACATGCTGTACATAAGCATGGTGCAAAAATTCTGATGCAAATTCTGCATGCAGGGCGTTATGGTTATCAACCGTTTGTTGTATCTTCAAGCCCAATCAAATCACCGATTTCGATGTTTAAACCGCGTCAGATGAGTGACAAACTGATTCTTGAAACCATTCAAGATTATGCTGAAACAGCTAGTCTGGCAAAAAAAGCCGGCTATGATGGCGTAGAGATTATGGGTTCAGAAGGCTATTTACTGAATCAATTTTTAAGTCGCCATGTTAACCAACGTGAAGACCGTTGGGGCGGGCCAATTGAAAACCGTATGCGTTTGGCAGTCGAAATTGTAAAAGCAATTCGTGCCAAAGTTGGTGAAAAATTTATTATTTGCTTCCGTTTGTCGATGCTCGATTTGGTCCATGACGGTAATACCATGGATGAAGTGATCACTGTTGCACAGGCATTAGAAAAAGCAGGTATTACTTTACTGAATACTGGGATTGGTTGGCATGAAGCACGTGTTCCCACGATTGTAACCTCTGTTCCGCGTGCTGCATTTGTAGATTACACCGCAGAAGTGAAAAAGCATGTCGCTGTTCCTGTCATTGCTTCCAATCGAATTAATATGCCTGATACTGCTGAGGAAATTTTGGCAGCAGGTAAAGCTGATATGGTGCAAATGGCGCGTCCATTATTGGCAGATGCTTTTTGGGTAAGTAAAACCGCAACCAACCGTGTTGATGAAATCAATACTTGTATTGCATGTAACCAAGCCTGTTTAGATCATAGTTTTCAAAATAAGCGTGCAAGTTGCTTGGTGAACCCACGAGCAGCACATGAAACTGAACTGGTTTATCTCAAAACAAAAAAACCGAAGAAAATTGCGGTTGTTGGTGGCGGCGTTGCTGGAATGTCAGCAGCTACTATTGCGGCAAGTCGTGGACATCAGGTGACTCTGTTTGAAGCCTCTACTGAGGTCGGTGGACAGTTTAATCTCGCTAAAGTTGTGCCAGGTAAAGAAGAGTTTCATGAAACCATACGTTATTTTAAGGTTCAGATTGAAAAAACTGGTGTGGACTTACGTTTAAATACCAAAGTGAATCGTGAGCAATTAGAACGTGAAGGTTTTGATGATGTGGTGATCGCAACAGGTGTGATTCCACGGGGGCTAAATATTGAAGGCAGTAATGCACCGCAAGTGTTGTCTTATGCTCAAGTATTACGTGGTGCACCTGTTGGCAACAGAGTCGCTGTGGTCGGTGCAGGCGGTATTGGTTTTGATGTATCAGAATATTTGTTAAAACCTGAACATCAGCCGCAACCACAACCTTTGGCGGATTGGCAACGAGAGTGGGGTGTAGACCCAAATCCAAACTATATGACTGAAGGTGGTTTTGTTCCTGCTGAAGTAGAGCAACCGATTCGTCAAATATATTTGATGCAACGTAAAACCACACCTCTTGGTATTGGTTTAGGTAAAACCTCGGGTTGGGTACACCGTGCACAATTGAAAAAACATGCGGTAAGAATGATGCGTGGCGTGCAATACAAGTCTGTAACCAATGAAGGATTATGGATTGAAAGCAATGGTCATGATCAATTGTTACGAGTAGACACGATTGTGGTGTGTGCAGGTCAGGAATCCGTTAAGGACTTAATGCCTCAAGAGGGTGAGTCAACTTTAGCAAATTACCATATTATCGGTGGTGCAAAATTGGCTGGTGAGCTTGATGCAAAGCGTGCGATTCGTGAAGGTGCTGAAATAGCAGCTAAACTTTAATCAAAATCATCTATTTTGATGAAACAATATGCATTTGAATAGTTTAAGTCTATTTTTTTCTTGTCAGAATTGGAAAAGCTTAGTATTCTTGCGCACATGGAAGCGTGGCAGAGCGGTTTAATGCACCGGTCTTGAAAACCGACGAGGGTGTGAGTCCTCCGTGAGTTCGAATCTCACCGCTTCCGCCAAATTTTGAATTAAGCCCTTGTATTTGCAAGGGCTTTTTTCTTGCTTGTGCTTTTGTCCCACATAATAACCCACATAAAATTTTAGATTGGATTAATCAAAATAAGAATAATTTAGATGGCGTTAGATAATTGGTAAATTGAGTTTAAGTTATCTATTACAGAACAAACCTAAACATAAATGTTCTGCATATCTACTTTTTGTGCCTGTTCTCATTGTTCCGAGTTGCGATAATTCTCTTTATTGAGGTCATCTTGATCTGCAATCGTTTCATTTGTTGGTTTACAGTTAGGATTACGAGCGGTAAGTGGTATTGAAACTTTTTTTGCTGTCACTTTTGCTACTTGGGCTGTGGATTTTATTTGTCTTTTTAGATTTAGTAATTGTTCTCTTTCATCTTGGTTTAGTAAACGTGTGCCAATGAGTGCATCAGAATTTTGCTCAACCATTTCTTTTGTTTGTTTGATCCATCCAGTATCCCCACTTTCTGAATCGGGTGAGGTCATTGCATTGTAGATAGATTCTGTATGGTTAGAGTGGCTTTCAACCTCATTTACAGAGCTTGTTTCTTTATTGATGTTTTGACATGACTCTAAATGTACCTGATTTTCGCTCTCAGATTGCATCGATTTTTGAGAGTTTTCATCCGTATCAACTCCATTATTCTCTAGCAATGCTTGTTTAATGGACAGCTATCGACAAGTGCAGTAAAGTAAATTTAGTCTTGGTCTAATTTTCTTTTTTTAATTATTCTACTTAACTTAGGTCTTGGCTTTCTATAATTGAAGTTGCTTCCACTTTTTTTGTTTTAATTTTTTCTGATAATTTTTCTAATAAGGATGAGATATCTCCACTTTCAATGAGTGCTGTATACGCTTGTTGATCCAATATGTTTTCTAGAGTTTGATTTAGTAGTGTTTGGAAATCGTTAGTTACGTAGTCAGATAAAGAATTGCTGAAATTCTCTAATTTTTTATTATGCTTAATGATAAGACTCTTATTTCGGTTTTTGTACTGATCAATTAGTTCCTTGAGAACATTGAGTTGTTCATTTTGGATTTGTATTGTTGTTGCACTTTGGCGATTTATTTCTTTTGCTTCTCTCATTCTTAAGCTTATACCATCCATTAGGAAATTAAGCCCATTTTGTATTGTATCTAACTTGTTATCTTTAATAATTTTTTCAAGTCTACTCATTGTTTTTTGATCAATGAAAAGCTGCTTTTTAACTCTGTTTTCATTTTTATTTTTTAAATTGAATTTGAAAATTCGAAAATCTTTTTTAAGTTTCTCGAATGTGGTTTTTGAAATTGCTATAGCTACTTTTGAGAAACTTTGAAAGTTTTCTATTACATCGCTGTGTTCTGGAAAATGGTTAAATCCGGAAGAATCTGAAATATATTGTACCTGTTCATTCTGGCTGAAATAGGGAGCAATGTCTTCACGCGATTCTATTTTCTCAGTTAAAAATTGTTTTTTTAACTCCTCTTCTTTGTTCAACCAAGCCTGAAGGCTCATCACTTTATTGGCCATTTATTACTCATTATTTATTCTATAGATTCAGTTAAATTAACACTAATTAAATATTAAATAAATGTTAATTAATGAAATTGAATTTTTAAGTATATTTTCATGCCTATCACATGAATATGCTAGAATTTTTGTAAGAGTATGGTTGGATTAGATGTGTAGTGAACAAAACAGACTTGGTTATATATACGTTACATCTTTTGAGATCAAATCAGATTAATGATGGTAATTTAACTCCCCATGGGCATTGGGTCTTATTACGGTTCATTCTTGCATTCGGAACACAGGCCTGTTCAATACCCTTACTCGAATTAGCTGACAAAATAGGGGTACAACATAAAAAGCTAAGGAGGGTATTAGAGGAACTACAACAAGCAAATTTAATCACTGTGAGTTATCCAGAGCAGGGCAAGCGTGCAAGAGTCCGGCAAATCAGACTCAGTGATAACTACTTTAGCAATTTACGATCTAATGAGACTAAGACTGCTGAATATCATAAAAAGAAAATTGACAGATTAAAGCAACGTTTAGCTTTATCTCCCATGATTGAAAGGTTGTTGGCAGTTATTCAAACCATTTCGATCAGTACTGACCGAGAAAGTGAACTTGATTTTAAATCTGCCTTATTGCTGTTGACGTTACTAACTTATAGCAATCAATTTGGTATTGTGATGGGCTGTGGGAATGCTGAAATATATAAAACGACAGGCCTAAAAAAACAACCGATGTATAAGAATTTGTATAAGTTAATCAATTTAAGATTTATACGTAGTCGAGCTGAAGGGAGTATCCGTAATGCTTTTATCTCATTCGAAAACCCTATTTATAGTTTGAACCTATCTCATACTCTTTGGGGTGAGGATACTACTTATGGTCGATTTTATATAATCGAATATCCAGAAATGCACCAGTTTGAAGTAAAACGATTGGCTCATGTTAAACATCAGATATCTGAAAAAAATAAAAAAGAAAATTTAGATTTAGAAAATCCAAACTTTCTGTGTGACCCGATAAGTTATTTTTTCGAATCTATTCCGAAAAGTCTGGATTCATTTATTCAATACCAAAAGGCAGAATATGACCTTTTTTCTAGGGCAGTTAAAGAGTTAAGTGAGCAGGATGCAGATTATCTCAAATTGATTAGATTTGATCAGTTAGGTGCTCGAGAACTTAAAGAAAAAGTTTATAGCTATAATTTGGGGGATGGCTCACTACAATGCTATCTTGAGCAGCATTGTTGTGAGCTCTATGGTAATGAAGGTTCAGTTTATAAGCAGTTGTTGCAAGGGGTTTCAGTAAGGCTTGAACATCAAGGGCTGATGGCATTATTTGCGGGTAAAAAATATTACCGTGAAGTGGTTGCTGATACTAAATTCGATGAGACGTTTAACGAAGAGAGTTATAATAAGTACTTAGTAGATCGTAAGCTGAAAGAGATCAGATTAGCTTCCTTTGATAGGGTATTGATGTCAATGCTGGACTTAATCGCTTTTAATCAGATCTTTCTTTATTTCAAGCTCTCCAGAAGAATTGAGGAACAAGAAAGGACTGCTAATACGAAATACAGAGATATTGAGAAGAAACCACCATTTAGAATTTTACCTCGAAGTATGGAGCAGACCCGATACAGCTGTATTTTCGTTCCTGATATTGAATTAAAGGATAATCAATATTTTCATGGAGAGATTAAAGTCTTGGGACAAGAAGCCTCTCCAGTTGAAAGCCTAGAATTCATTTCAATTGTCTCCAAGCAAATTATGCCCTTAGACGAAGAACTTGTGCAGTACGGAATTCTAAGTGCTATAGAGAATGATAAATCCTAAAGTAATAGCAGTTCAGAATAAATAAAAAATCAACTTAACTTCCGCTTAGGGCTAAAACACGGAAATCAAAGCTATGGCGATGTTTTGAATCGAAGACCTATCACGAATACGGGAGAGCTTTTTGTCTTAGCCACTGGGTAAATGATGTTATATATCATATCTATACCTAATACATATATCTTATCTATATTTAACATGTATCTATATCTCTACTACTCATATCATTTCAGATTTAATCATAAGATCTACTATTTCCAATATTTCTATCTAGTCGTGATAAGACGACAAGATAGAGACTGATAGATTAATTGAACTATAAAATTAAAAAATATTCAGATGCGCTACCTATGAAACTTAATAGCATAGTAGACAATCGAATGATAAATGAAACAGAAACCCTAATTGCACTAGAGCAACTGATTTTAGAAGTGAGTCAGACACTGGAAAGTGAGCGTTTGACTCATCGACGAAATGAACAAAAACTCAGGGCTTATGCTCGGCAATGCTGTGATTTAATTCCAGAGTTTAAGCAACTTATTTCTCAAGGTTTTCAACTGATGTTCCCTGTAGACCAATTTAAGCGTGTCCTTGACATTGCAAATAGGCTATTTCTTCAATATGGTTTAACTGAACAGGAAATACCTTATGTGGATCAATATATCGAAATTTGTCAGGCGATGTATGTATCACCAGCAGCCTATCAACGAGACCAGAGGAAGTTTCACGATCAGGAGTGTAATAACAGATTTGAGCTTGAGNATCGAAATTTGTCAGGCGATGTATGTATCACCAGCAGCCTATCAACGAGACCAGAGGAAGTTTCACGATCAGGAGTGTAATAACAGATTTGAGCTTGAGCAGTATCTAGGTAATTTAATTCAAAAGCACTGTAAAACACTTTGGGTGAGGGTTGATCTTAAGTATTTTAGTGAAAGTTTGGATGAAATTTCCATTCTAGATGTCGATCGGCATTTCAAAGCCTTTCGTAAACGCTTGTCGGATAAAGATACCTGCTTTAGAGGTTTAGTTGGCTATGTCTGGGCATTGGAACAAGGTGGTGAAACAGGTGCCTATCATGTGCATTTACTGCTTATTTACAATGGGTCATCAAGAGAAGGAGAGTGGAAGATTGCAAGTGAGGTTTGTGCTTTATGGGAGAACATGACGGATGGATTAGGAACGGCGTATAACCTACAGGATGCTAAACATCGGGCGACTTATCAAGCAACAGGGAGAGATGGATTGGGGCTAGTTGAGCGAAAGGATGTGAGTAAAATTTCCAATGCCTTTCGCCTTGCATTGTATTTAACTCAACCTGAAAAGTATGATCAGCGTTTGCGGGCGAAGGTGCCTAGAATGAGAACATTTGCATGTGGGCAATTTAAACCGAGTCCTTACATGTTAAGTCAATCGCGCATGGTATCAAATGAGATCGAATTACCTTTCTAAGCTTGCAGAACACATTCGTAGATTGGTGTAAAAGAGGGGGACTCTTATATACACTTCTGCTACAAGCCTTAATTCACCGTATCAACTTACCTAGATCAGAAAATATAGTTTCATACTGAACCGATCTATCCTTGATCCATTCTATCGAAATTGAGTAATAAAAATCATACTGACGCATGGCCATCAAATCGCATCATTTATTCGTCTTGTCAAAATCTGATAATCTGATAATCTGGTATCTTAGATATTGGAGCTGATTGCCAAGGCTGTAAGTGACCTAAAAGACAGTAAATCGAACTACCTGCCAATTGCATTGATCTTTATTAACCCTGCTGGCAAGTGTAGTGATTTAAACACTTAACACTACCTATAAAGTCCAGCATTGTTAAGACAGGATCACTCTATGAGTATTAATCTATCAAAACTGTGCGCAGATTTTCTGCGTCAAAATCATTCTTCACAATCTACTGAGAAACTAAAAGCTTCACATGCTAGAGAGTTGGTTGCGGCGTTTTTTGGGTATAAGAGCCATGCGGCACTTATGGCTGAGAAGACTTACCCGCATGCTCAGCTCGAAGAGGCACTTATCTTCATTCCTGACATACCGTTGATGAATGATAGACGCTCCAAACTCATCGATTTACCAAATGACCTTACCGAGTCAATTGACCTTGCCAAGCTTCTATCAGACATGCTTGCCCATGAAGGGCTATTTGGTGGAGATATCTGGCTCTATGAAACACTAGAAGCCTATATTGTTGAAATCTTACTACCAGATTGCCAATCTCTTATAGATGATCAGCTTTCTGATGCGATGGCTGAAACCAATGCAGGGTTTTACGATGATCTTTATTATGATGATGTACAAATCGAAGATCGTGGTACTGAGTTGGTCGCTATTGCCAAAACCCAGTACAAGGGTGAGTCACTGGATGATAAACCATTCTGTGGCGACACCCTTGATATTGTAGTACAAGTGACATTGCCCCGTATGGCTGGCAAGCGCGGTTTTTACGATTTCGAGCTTGAAGCTGGAGGTAGTGTCAACGACGACTGGGTTGACCCAGAGCTACGATATGGCATAAGTCCTCAGAGTAGTTTGGCAACGGAGCTTGGCATAACAGACGGAGATCTTGCAACGTTGGAATGGGAAACATTCGAAATCAGTAGTGATGATGGTTTGACCTATGGCTTTGTGCTGACCTTTAGCAAAAGTTGTCCGCATGAGATTTTGGAGAAGATAGAAGGGTTATCGGATGATTTGACAATCCGTGTTTCTGCAAATGCTTTTGATAGTCTTTATCCAGAATAGGCAAGTTGAAATCTATGTTGTAATTGTATTGCCGAAGGAAGACACATGGAAAAGATTTTGAAAGACTATTTCATCTACTTGGCTCTGGTAAATTCAGGCTGTTACGACTGCTATCATCGGTTTAGCATACGATTTTTTGAATTCGGGGGGAACTCCGCATTGATGTCAGAAGATGACTAAAACGGTCGAGCTGGGAATACCTATAGCTTGAGTCATTATTCCTCTCCTACAACTAGGGCGCTTATAGCGCCCTAGTCTTGTTAGCTTTAGTTTTTAAATTTGGTTGGTCACTTATTTTTTATCAGGTCGCACATGCTATGTGCAGAAAGCACGCCTTCATATCGAATAGGAACCAATCAGATGAATGCGATTAATCCTCAAACTTTTCAGATCAACCAAATCTTAAATATCAAACAAGTGATTCAAATTACAGGACTAAGTCGAGCAACAATTTACTCAATACTTGATCCCAAATCTAAATACCATGATGCGACGTTTCCTAAACAAATCTTTTTATCCACGAATAGAGTTGGTTGGATTGCTCAGGAAATTCATGAATGGATTCAATTGAAAATTAGCCAGAGAGTAAGTTGATTTTCAAAGAAGAAATCGAGTTCAAGAATAATTAAAAATAATTGCATTGGTCTTCCTATGAACAAAATAGGAAGACCACCATGCAACCAATGAATTTCCCCTCTCTCGAACACCTAATTGCCCCACGTCTGGAACGTGATGTTCATGAACTCTTCTTGAGTATACGAAGTAAACGCGGTGAATATGATGTTAATCACTGGCATAAACGACTCTTAGAAGATATCCAAATTTGGCATTTACTATTTGCAACCAATGACTACCGTTATGGATTTTGGTTAGAGACCTTGATGAATTGTTATCGAGCCAGCCAATTTGAATCAGGAATACGAAATATTTGTGATCAAGAACAAGCTAAAATGCTCATTACTATGACCTTGGGTAAATTAGAGCGTATTTTCTTAAGTGCTGAAATTTTAGAAGAGCTGAAAGAACAAAATGACAGACATGTTAAGCAAGTTCAACGATATCAAGATGAGTATGACAAAGTCACTCAGTACTGTTTTGATCTGAATAAAATTAATCTGATTTGTGCATATCAACCTGAGCTTGCAGAAACAATTTCTATCTTAGAGATGAATAAACATATTCAACACTTTAATAAACATCTTAAGCAACAGGAATATTTTCCAGTAAATTATTTGTATTGGTACAGACGAGTGATTCGTATCCCAGAAAAAAATCAATACATCATGCTTTTATCGATCACGGTCAATGCAAGAATTTATTTAGATACCTCGTTTTATGTAGATCGATTGAAAGCGTTATGGAATTTCTCAACAGGTTTTAAGGGAATAGTGATTGACCTAAATGATGATAATAACCAAAGCCATGAGCTAGTTAATCAATTATTTACCGAGTTTGATGATCAGGAGGATCTAGATGGTTTACTCAAGCGTGACATTGTCAATACCAGCAAAGACTCAATGGGTGTTCGAGTATGGCCTATAGGTTTTAAGCACTTTATTGGAACATCGGGTAAATGATATTGAGGGGGCTGAATAAAAACAGTCCTTCATTTATTTTTAATCAAGTATTAAGTGCAAGACTTGAAAAGGGGGTTGATATGCGAAATTACTGCAAATAGATCCTGTAACAAAAAGGTTTAACGTCTAAGGTGTGTTTCTGGCATACAGTTGTTTTACCTTTATGTGGATTAGTAGAGGTAAAATCATCACGAACAGGGCGCTATTCTGGTCACCAGTAATTTACCTTTTGATGAATTGACATCAGTATTTGGATCAGAACATCTAACGGGCGCTTTATTGGATCGATTAACACCTGACTCTCATATTCTAGAAATGAATGGTGACAGTTATCGTCTGGAAACAAGAAAACGTCGTAAACAGCAATCAGTTCATCTTGCAGAGATTACTCAAGATCGGTAATTAAGCAGTCATTTCTGAAGCTATTCAGAATGACTATTTTTTTAACCATAGTGGCTCAATTTTACTTGACCATTACAAATTAAAGAGGTGTTTGTGAGCCGTAGCAAACGATATACTGAAGAATTCAAAATTAAAGAGTAAGATTTTTTCAAGTAAATAAGCAAATCTAAATAATTTAAACCTATAAAAACTAGGTTGGTACAGTGACTTTTTGCCATGAATTTTATAGGTGGATATACTTATAGTAATTTAGAAATACAAGAACAAGGTACGAAATGGTAAATATTTTTGTTATAAAAGTATATTGTGAGACAGAAAATATAATTAAAGTAATTGCAGTGGATGACCATTGGGAAACTAGTTTAATAGAAGATGAATATTATTTGATCTTTAAAAGGTATAATGATCCACAAAGCCTTATGTTCAAGGAATCTAATGATAAATTTGTAAACAATCCTTCTTTGATTGGTTTTAATTCCAATTCTGAGTTGTTCTTACTAGCTGTAGGTGATTTAAAAACAGCGTATGGCAGTCGATTCTATAAAAAGCATCAACAAGTAGATGTAAAACTTAAGGATTCGAAAAGAATATATCTTCATGAAGAAAGAGCTTCTGGTAAAACAGCAGTTTTAAGATCAACAGAAAATACTATTGCTGAAACTAAAAGAATTAAATCAAAAAACAATGATTCTATTATTTTTTCGATTTTAAAAAGGGCTCTAAAAAGCCGTTTTTTCTACATTTCGGTCTTATGCTTTATCTTTTGGCAAGAATCTAGAATTGATGAAATAAATTTTCAAGTTATTAATTTTAGTGATAATATTTCTGCCGAAGTTAATTATGCTAAACAAGTCTTAAGTCAGACTCCAGTAGGTGTGGATTATATTTGTGAAGATGGGACTTATAGCTATAGTCGTAATCAAGGTCATTGTTCTTGGCATGGGGGCTCTGAAATAAATATCAATACTCTTAAAGTTGTAGCTGAAACTGATATAGATAAGCGAATAGATACTTATACAAAAAATAAAAATAACAAGCACTTAATATTTAGTATCTTCTTATTTATTTTTATGATTTTTATATGCCCTTGTTTTGATAGTAAATTTAAAAAGCTAATAGCCTAACTTAATGGTGGTATTATAATAATAAGGCAATGTTAAATGGAGCTGTTGCGACTATGATCATAAATATTTTCTGGACTGCTCCCAGTATCCTAGACATGAGCCAGCCTCATTTTGAAGCTGCCTCAAATGCTTCTGGGCTCATCCCATCAAGATGCGAATGACGTCTGATTCGATTGAAAAACATCTCGATATAATCAAACACATCTGCACGGGCCATTTCTCGAGTTTTATAGATTCTCTTTTTAATTCTTTCCTTCTTCAAGCTGCTAAAAAAGGATTCAGCAACGGCATTGTCCCAGCAGTTTCCGCGNGGCCATTTCTCGAGTTTTATAGATTCTCTTTTTAATTCTTTCCTTCTTCAAGCTGCTAAAAAAGGATTCAGCAACGGCATTGTCCCAGCAGTTTCCGCGACGACTCCTTACCTATCCTAAAACGGGAAGCTGTTTTTAACAAGCATTAGGACGAAACGGGCTAAGTATTTTACCAATGCATGTGAAGTATAAGGATTACTTAAGCACTGGATTGATCAAAACCTAAAATTATACTTGAATCAGCAGGATATATTTTATTCCGACTCATAGACTGAGCAAACTCATTCATTTGTGTCAGATTGACATAACTCGATTCAGCAATTATTCTTTGCGTGCTGGCCTACATCGCCAGACGGTTTTAGCAGACCGTATACGACCGCATCAGAATTTATTCCTTCTGAGGGATAGTTCTATGTGTACCACTCGTTCCCTCCCGTTGCGGTAGGACGGGAGAGGGACATCTTTGGATGTGCTGGTGTCGTACCAGTCTGCTAACCCTTTCTCGTTCTGCCACCATAAATCTCAAATGCTTTGGCAGAATTCCGACAGATCAAGGAGTTTGCTATGCGCACTATTGTCTTTTTATTATTCCCTCACTTCATTTAAGTGTTGCTGGTGTCTTGTGCTAAGCAGGATATAGCAACGAACAAATTAAATAAAAACTTAAATTGACGTGAGGTGATCATGATTCATGGCCGTATTTTAACGACATGTTTACTGCTGCCTTTGTGTATCAGTGCATGCTCGAAACAAGATTCCAAACTTTATATCCCTGACAAAGAAGATCAACTGTCAAAGCGTATAGATGTAATTGCTCATCCTAGGCCAGTTGTTATTGCTGGGCAAAAGATTACAGCTTTGCATTTAGATAAAATGAGTGATGAAAGTTTTTTACAAGATTTTCAAAACTATATTGTGGATACAAAGGGCGCAAAAAAATCATTTCTTGCTTTAAGACAGCAATTAAAACTCCGCCCTGATCAGATCCTTTTATTTGGGGTGCGAAAAAAAGATTCCATTGGAATCCCTATTGTCGATCTAACCAGCCCTGATTTGTTTAGTCGAGCGAATAACTTAGCCATTCAGCATTTGGCTTTGCTTAAACGTAGTTCTATTCCAGAAAAAGATCCCTACGAAACAACTGATACCTATCAACAGCGTATCAAAGCCAAACAGCAGCAAACTGAGAAGTTGACAGCAAAAGCTAATATAGATTTGGGTCGTATTGAAGATGCTTTGAACTTTAGCAATCGCTGGATTGAGATTCCTGATTATTTCGACCAGTTGAATCGAATTGATTACGATGCTGATCAAGCATTATTAACCATCCAAACCACAGCACCTGTAATTCATGAAGATGATTTGAGGATGGCATCTGAGGATGCACTTATCAGGCTGATACGCTTTCAAGTTAAAGCATCAGCAGAGCAAGCTAAAAGCTTAATTAGCGTATGGGATAATCGAGAACAAGCCTCAGTCTATATGGCCTTTGTATTGGATTATCAAGCTCAGGGATTAGCGATCGACCGCATTGTACTGATGGAATATTTGGGGATGGATCAACAGTTTCGAGTGATTGAACAACTCAAACCTCAGCAGATTTATGTAGAGGATGTAAGACCTGATTTAACCTTGGTGCAACAACAGGTGATTCCACTGCAACAGATCAGACCCTTCCAATTTGGTATGTCCACATATGCGGAAACCCAAGGAAAAGCGCCATGAAAATAAAGGGTTCAATAATCAGTTTAATGTTGATGGCAATGATTTGTTCAGGCTGTGGCTTATCTGGAGAAGAGATAGTCCAACCCAAAGCCGATGATGTTTTACAGGCATTAAGACAACAAGATGAATCAGTTGTGCAAATTCAACTCAAGCAATGTCAGCGCTCTAATATGTATGAGGGGCAAGAGCGTGCACACCCTTATTTTGATTTATATCACTGTGCAGTCAAGGTTGAGCGTTATGACCCGATCCTCAATCAAAGTTTTATAAAAAATGAAATCTATATATTGAATTTAACCACATCAAATGGCTGGACTGTTGGTTCGCGCTGATGTCTTCTGGATTGATTTCCTCAGAACTCAATTGAATATAAAGAAATTTCAAATACACATTACCTCAGTGAAGCCATAACGCTCTAAGTGTGGGCATTAAAAACATAAGTCATTACGAGAGGACAAAATGAAATTAAAACTCATTTTTTCATTGTCAGCCGGTGTTTTGCTGACTGCCTGTAGTAGCGCATTTGAATCAGAATTTAAGGATGGCTGCCGTAACTTTGGTGGCAATCGTAGTTTCTGTTCATGCAGTTATAACAACGTAGAACAACATTATGGTGAAGATCGACTTAAGCAGATCAAGAACCCCATGCAATTTCCTGAAGATTGGGAAGATCAAGTACAACAAGCAGGTTTAGCCTGTATGTCTGAATTGAACTAGGAGGGGGCTAAAGATGAGAAATCTATTGATCACTTATCTGCTGATTATGTTGGGCTACTGGTTCAAATTGATCTGGAGCTTTCCTGCGGGTTATTCCAAAGCCTATCTCTTAGGACGAGCCTTCGTCTGGCCTTTTACTTTTTTGGAATGGCTATTTTCTTAAAACTGATCAAGAAGCATAACAATGACAAATACAAATCAAATCCCTATAGCAAAGCCTTACTGGAAAATCATCAGCGTAGTTTTGGTTTTAGTAATAATCGGTTCTTATCTATTGAACCAGCATCTACAACGTAAAGCAGAGCTACAGTTAGCACAGCTGGCAATAGAACAGACCAAAGCCCAAAAAACTCAAACTGCTGATGTAGTCCAAGCTTCATTAGAATCAGGTGACCAAGGTTTAACAGCAGATGCAACAACACAAACAGAGCATTTAGGCCCAAGTGAAGATGACATTGCTGGTGCTTTAGCAGTGGTTGAAGAGGCGAAATCCTCACAAAACTCTGCGACTGAGCATTTAACCATGCAAATCGATTCTGAATACCATGACGGAAAAACCTTAAGTTCGAATGCTGCCAAGTACGGTTTAAAGCCAATCAAAACTGCACCAGCTGATCTTAAGGCAACCGTTTCAAGTATTGATCAAATGTTAGCGTCACATCTCATGGAGGTTTGGGGACGATCTAGCCCAGATCAGGTGGCTAAGCGTGTTGAAGGTTNGGCAACCGTTTCAAGTATTGATCAAATGTTAGCGTCACATCTCATGGAGGTTTGGGGACGATCTAGCCCAGATCAGGTGGCTAAGCGTGTTGAAGGTTGGAGTCAACAGGGCAACAGCATTACTTACCGTGCAGCATGGGACTCAGATCGTTATCAATGTACATGGTATGTGGTGCGTTGGAACCAAAATAACAATCAAGTTTTAAGCGAAGGCTATAAACCTTGTTTTTAAACAATTAACTTTTTTAGAAATTGAATTTTAAAACACCTTTATATCTATTTAGAAACAGGAATATCACCATGAAAAATATTAAAATTATCAGCTGTGCTTTAATCAGCTTATTTTTAACAACCGCAGTGATGGCAAAGACAGAACAAATCATCTTAAAAAAAGATGTTGGGTTTGGTGAAGAAGCAGTTATTTTTCCGACC
>NZ_LMED01000009.1:0-115706 GCF_001425285.1 Acinetobacter sp. Root1280
GTGCGTAAACAAGGCATTGGCAGTAGTGATTGTGCCGCAGCCTGTGGACTGAATCCCTATATGTCAATGCTTGAACTGTGGATGATTAAAACAGGACGGATTCAACAAAATATTGAAGATGAAAGTGAAGGTCATGCACCTTTGTACTGGGGAAAACGGCTTGAACCTTTAGTCGCTGAATATTACAGCATGCATACCAATTATAAGGTGCGTCGAGTTAATGCAGTCCTGCAACACCCTGAACCTGATAAACATTTCATGTTAGCAAACTTGGACTATTCCGTGGTGGGTGATTCAGATGTACAGATACTTGAATGTAAAACCGCAGGGGAATACGGCGCAAAACTATGGCGTGATGGCGTGCCTCTATATGTACTTTGCCAAGTACAACATCAATTGGCCGTGACAGGTAAGCAAGCCGCGCATATCTGTGTACTGATCTGTGGGCATGAAACCCGAATTTTTAAGGTGACTCGTTCAGAATCAGTGATCCAACACATTATCCATGCAGAACGACACTTTTGGGAATGTGTGGAAAAAGACACCCCACCAGATGCTGATGCCAGTGAATCAGCCGCGAAAGCTTTACAACTACTTTATCCTGAACATATCCCACTGATGACCACAGATTTAACCCAAGATGAACAGGCCAATCAACAATTTGAACAATTGATTCAAGCACGCCATCAAATTGAAAGCAGTCAAGAGACATTTGACCTGCTGAAGCATCAACTGCAAGCCAAGATGCAACAGGCTGAACGTGCAACATTTAGCAATGGTTCAGTGACGTGGAAAAAGTCTAAGGACTCGATCAGCTTAGATAGTAAGGCTTTACTCAAATCACATCCTGAGTATCTCAACCAATTTCCACAAACTAAACAAGGCTCACGGCGTTTCAATATTTATACCGATTAGCCTGAGCAAAATATCCAACCACTTAATATTAAAACAAACCTACTAAAAATCCCATGCCTCAGCGCATGGGATTTTTTTATGCCAATTCAATTTTATAGAAAAGAGGACACCACTATGATTAAAGGTCTAGCAATTACACCACCGATACTTGGCAGAATTAGCATTGGTAAAGTTGTTGAAAAAAATGGAAAGCGGCTGCCTGAACGGGATGACCAATTCACCATTACCAGCCAAATCCAAGGTAAGGATGGATGGGTGAAGCATCCACTTGATGAGCAACTCAGAGCCAAAGCCCCAAATCAAAAACTTCGTACCATTCCAGTACGGATGATCTTTCATGATCCTGAACTCAACTTGCGAGCTGAGTACACCTTATTTGACCGACAAACTGGCCGACCAATCTGTACTGGTAACGGCGAAACTTGTCAGCGAATTGGACAAAGCGGGGTTGAACAACATCCATGTCCATCCCCTGATTTATGTCCTTTGGCTCAAGGAGGAAATTGCAAACCTTATGGCAGACTTTACGTCAATCTGGATGAGTCAGATGAACTGGGTACATTTATTTTTAGAACGACTGGATTTAACAGCATACGAACTTTAGCTGCGCGCTTGTCTTACTATCATGCAGCATCCAATGGCTTACTTTCATGTCTACCATTGCAATTGACCTTGAGGGGAAAGAGCACCACACAAAGCTATCGAACACCTGTGTACTACGTGGATTTAACTTTAAGACATGGTGTCAATTTACAACAAGCCATTCAAATAGCTAAGGAAATTGATCAGCAGAGTAAAGCAACTGGATTTAATCAATCTGCCTTAGATCAAATGGCACGTCACGGTTATGACAATGCACGATTTGAGGTGAATTCTGAGGAGGGACTGGATTTAGTGGAAGAGTTTTATGGTGATGAAAATCAAGAGGTTAGTGCTGAACAAGTTCCAACTGAAACTACAGCGAGAACCAAGGTAAAGCCTAAGCCGAATCAGAGTGAAGGATTTGTGCAGGATATGCAGAAAGGATTGCAGGGGAGTGTGAGGGCAGTTAACTGAGAGTATTCAAAAATAAATTTTTACAGAGAGCGCTATAATGTAAGTGAATTGGCGCTCTCATCAATGATTAGGAGTAAATATCATGGGTTGATATTCAGTTAATAAACTGTTGATATTGGAAGCCATGGCTCCCTATTTTTGAAACTGATACTCGGCAATTTTAAGCAAAAGCTGAATGTAGTCTTAAATACATTGCTACAAAGTGACTTTTTAATATTAGGTATTATAAATGATAAAATAATATAAAAGCCGTGACAATAGGATAACTATTGTCACGATTTTTTATAAACTTTTTAATATTCAATAAAAATTTAATTACCATGTGTAGGATATCTGATATTCATCCTCAGCTAATATAATCTTCAGTTGATATAACTTGAGCATATGCAAATTCAAAAGCGGCCATTTGTGTTGCATGGACATGGTCAGCAGGTACTTTGATGCCATTAAATTCTAGGTCTAGCGTTGCACAAGCATCATGAATAACTTTTACCTTATAACCAAAATCTGAAGCAGCACGAACAGCAGCATCAACACACATATGGCTCATAGCAGATGGTACCAACCTTCAATTTCTTGAAAACTTTTTTCAAAATGATTTAAAGGTTGACCAAGATCATATATTGATGAAACAAGAATACCTGCATCATTTTCAAAAATATGACCAAATCCAATCTTATACTGATTCTTATCTGAGGATGTAATATGTCCGTAACGGTTATCAATCCATGTTGTTGATGCATTTGCATGTAAGGAAACCAATAGAATTGAAATACCTAAAGCAAAAACAAAAGGGTTTAATTTCACAACAAACTTACAGCCTCTTTTCAAAATTTAATGCCTGAAACCGAATATGAAGCTGGAAAGTATAGAGACATTAAATAAATGCAAAAATTAGTTAAAGAGACAAGTTTCGATGGAATCGGGCTAGTTGATTTTTTTGTATATTTAGACTATTTAAAAGTTATTATGACTAAAACTCATAGGTTGAATATTTTTTCTCACTTTTTATTAAAGCCTTTATATGACATTTTAGTGCGAAAAGCTCTTATGGGAAAACTAGATTAAATTTGGGAAGGATAAACGTAAGTAAGAACTAAGAGTTGATGATAGTGATAGTTTAACTTGGACTCTATGTTAAAAATGGAAATATAGGACAAATTAGGAGTGTCCATGAAAATCAAACCATTGCCACCTATGAATAGTTTAATTGTATTCGAGGCAGCTGCGCGACACCTAAGTTTCACTCAAGCAGCAAATGAATTGAGTGTTACTCAAGGTGCTATTAGTCGACAGATACGACAATTGGAAGAATATCTGGGTAAGGAGTTATTTGTTCGTGCGAATAGAAACATTTTTTTAACCCCTACAGGATTGCAATACTATAAAACCATTTATAGTGCTTTGCTAGAGGTTGCTCAAGCGACTGCTGAGATAAAAAAATGGCAGGGCGAACATCAAGTCACAGTTGCTACAACGAATGCAATGGCGGCACTTTGGTTATTGCCTAAAATTTCTGCTTTTCAACAAGATGAAGGTATAGATTTAAGAATATTAACTACAGAAAATATTCAAGATTTATATAAAATGGATTTTGATTTAGCATTATTTTATTGTCGAGTACCGCCCGTCGATATGAAAATTACCACTTTATTTCCGGAGGAGGTATTTCCTGTCTGTAGTCCAAGCTATCTTACACAATTCAATGAAGATAATGAATATGAAAGCATATTCGCTAAAAGTTTATTGTATTTAGATGATTCGCAAAAAGATTGGATTACATGGCCAGAATGGTTTGAAGCAGTAAATCATCCTGTGGTCAAGCCTAAAAGTAGAGTAAACATCAATAATTATCCAATGCTATTACAAGCAGCAATTAATGGACAGGGCGTTGCTTTGGCATGGGGTTCATTGGTCGATGATTATTTAAAAAGCGGTGCATTAGTTCGACCAATCGATACCGTATTACGGACAGAAGCAAACTTCAGTATGCTTGAGCCTATAGATAAGGGTGTAATTCCCTCAAGTGTTAAACAATTTCGCAGTTGGTTGTTGGAACAGCTCCCAGGACATGTTGGACAAAAAGGCTTAGGATAATTTAGATGAAATGTGATTAAAAAAAGGGATCATTTTGATCCCTTTTTATATGATATTTAATTATTTTTTTCCTTAGCTACATTCTTTTTTTTAAATTCATCAGGGCAAAGATGTTCAGGCATCATTACCCAAGCTTGAGGGTCTTGTCGTAAACTTTTTACTAATGATATACACATGATTGTGAGTAAAATTGAAATAGGAAAACCAGCAATTACACAAGCAGTCTTAATGGCTTGTAAGCCTCCAGCAAGTAGGAGTCCACCGCCAATTAATGGGATAATAATACTCCAAATTAAACGTATTTTAATTGAGGGATTCGGATCACCATTAGAATCTAGAAAGCACAATACTAATGTTCCAGAGTTCACTAGGGTTATTACGTGAATGGCTAGAAGTAAACAAAGGAGTGCACTAAGAAAAACTTGAGTATTATGATTCGGTGTTAAATGATCAAAGAAAACAAAGACTGCACGAGCAGGATCTTGTTTTGTGGCCTCGGCAATTGTCATTTCGTGTGTAACTATTTGGTCTTTAACAGTATTGCTTGGTTCAGTTGTTTTTACGACAACTTCGTGTGCTGGTGGTTGATTGTTATTTTTTTCAATATTCAGTGCGGCACCACCAAATGCAGCGATCCAGATAAAAGTCAGTAAGGTTGGTGCTGCAAGTGAACCGAGAATAACTTCACGAATAGTGCGACCTTTAGAAATACGAGCGATAAATAACCCTACAAATGGAGCCCAAGTCATCCACCAAGGCCAATAATAAGCAGTCCACCAGTTTTGCCAGCCCGTATCTTTTTGTGCGTCACTCCATAAACTCATACCAATAATATTTTGTAGATAATCACCAACACCTTCAAAAAAGGTATTAAAAATATAACGCGTAGCGCCAATAAAAATAATAATAAAAACTAGAAGGTAAGAAATAATCATATTACCTTCAGCAATAATTTTAAAACCTTTACTAATTGCAGACATCAATGAAATGGTGGCTAATGCACATAGAATAAATACCATGAGCAACTGAATCTTGACGTCAACAGCAATGCCAAATGAGTGATTTAACCCGACATTGAGTTCAAGAATTCCCATGCTTAAAGATTGGGAAATACCAAAAGCAGTAATAACAATGGTAATAATATCAACGGTATTACCAATAGGGCCATAGATTTTATCGCCAATAAGAGGATATAAAACTGAACGCATTGCAAAGGGTAAATCTTTACGATATGAGAAATAGCCTAAAGCTACAGCTGCAAGACAAAATAATGCCCAAGGATGTAGTCCCCAATGAAAGAAAGTGAGCTGCATTGCCATTCTGGCAGACTCATCTGATAGACCTTGAGTAAAAGGATTGCTTGCATAATGGCTAATTGGTTCAGCAACGGACCAAAACATTAGACCGATACCCATACCGCATGAAAAAAGCATCGAAATCCAAGCGATATTACTATATTCAGGTTTATCATTATCTTTACCTAAGCGGATATGACCAAAACGACTCATGCAAAGATAAATAAGAAAACCTAATAAAAAAGTAGCCAGGAGTAGCAGAAACCACTTCGCATTTTGCAAAAGTGCAGTTGCAATGAGTTCAAAGTACTTACCAGCCTGTTGTTCTTGGAAAATACAAAAAGAAATAAAAACAAAAAGTAATAATTTAGCGCCAATTGAGACAGTCGGATTTAGTCCAGAAAGGACTCCTGATGTAGTACGCATAACTCCTCCTTGGATGCGTTGCAACAGCTAACAGCCTGTTAACTGTTTGTGCAGATCACAAAAGAGTAGAGATATACATGAGGCGACCTCAACCCATTTATTCTCATCTCCAAGTGAGTTTTTGTAATAAGTCCTTTTTTTAATCTGTAACTCAATGTTAAAGAAATACATGATTAAAACTCATGTGTACCGATCAAAAAAGTCGTTTGTCTATCATCAGGATGTTGAACACAATCTCCATGAAGCAGCACATGGTGCTAACGAGTAGTTAATACCAACGCAGGGAGCACTGCGTTATTCAAAGTAAATGGAGATTATCAGATGAATAGTCAAGTTAGTCAGCAACTTATTACGGTTCAGCAAGTCGACAATGTTTTAAACCCGATTACTGAATCAAGTGGTATGCCAAACATTGTCTATACCAGCAATGAATATTTTGATTTTGAACGTGACAATATTTTAAGTAAAACTTGGGTTTGTATCGGTTTTTCCTCAGATTTACCTAAAAACAATTACGTGAAGCCTGTAAATTTTATGGGTATGCCATTGGTAATGATGCGTAATCGAGAAGGTGTTGTGAACGTGTTCCATAATGTGTGTAGTCACCGTGGAATGATATTGGTACAAGAAGAAGGCATCATTGAAGGTGTGATTCGTTGCCAATATCACTCTTGGAGCTATGACATAAATGGTAATTTAAAAGGTACGCCTCATGTTGGTGGTATTGGCCAACATAAAGATGAACGTTTCAAATGTGAAAAGCATGGCTTAAAAGCACTCCGTTCAGCAATTTGGATGGACATGGTATTCATTAATATTTCTGAGGATGCTCCATCATTTGAAGAACATATTGCACCTGTTACAGAACGTTGGAAAGAATTCTTAGGTAAAAATGATTTAGATTTAATTCGTACCAGTAAAATCGGTTCAACTTTTCAACTACCTGTAAAAAGTAACTGGAAACTTGCAGTTGAAAACTACTGTGAAGCGTACCATTTGCCCTGGGTACACCCGGCCTTAAATACTTACTCAAAGCTTGAAGATCACTACAACATTATGATCGAAGAGCGCTTCTCAGGCCAAGGTAGTTATAAATACAATTTATCAGCAACTGCAGGGACACGTTTACCTATTTTCCCAAGCTGGCCAGAAGATAAATTACGCCAAGCAGAATATTTGTCTATTTTCCCAAATGCACTTATTGGTATTCAGGCTGATCATGCCTTTGCGATTATGTTAGACCCAGTTGCACCTGAAAAAACGATTGAAAATCTTCGTTTGTATTATGTTGGCGACGAGTCATTGGATCCTAAATATGATGAATGCCGCAAAGCAACTTTAGAATCATGGAAAGTAGTCTTTAGTGAAGACGTATTTGCAGTTGAAACGATGCAGAAAGGTCGTCATTCCCCAGGGTTTGGTGGAGGTGTTTTCTCTCCTGAAATGGATCTACCAACTCACTTCTTCCAAACATGGTTAGCGACTCAAGCTAAAAAGGCATTGGAGGCATAGCATGCAACACTATTTCAACTTTTTTGATGGTCAATGGCGAGATTCTTCTCGCCAATTGGAAATTATCAACCCAGCAACCGATAAAGTTTTTGCAACAGTTGCTCGTGCAAGTATTGAAGATGCAGATGTCGCGATGGCAGCGGCTCGACGTTGTGTGAATAGCGGCGCTTTAACTGATGTACGTCCTGCAAAACGTACGGCGTGGATGTTAAAAGCAGCAGAAGCAATTCGTGAAATTGCTGAAGAAGGTGCCTTAATTCTGTGTCGAGAAAATGGCAAAAATATTGATACAGCACGTGAAGAGTTCGACGAAGCAGCCCGCTATTTTGAATACTACGCTGGTATGGCAGATAAAGTTGAAGGTATCTCGGTACCTTTAGGTAAAGATTACGTTGATTTCACCTCATATATTCCAATGGGGGTCTCAGTTCAAATTGTACCTTGGAACTTTCCTGTTTCGATCTGTGCACGCTCGCTAGCACCTGCTTTAGCAGCTGGTAATGCGGTTGTAATTAAGTCACCAGAAGTGTCACCTCTAGGGATGGTTTTACTTATCAAAGCTATTGAGAAAGCAGGTTTTCCTCAAGGTGCAGTGAACTTACTATGTGGTAAAGGTTCAGAAGTTGGTACCCATCTGGTTAAACATCAAGATACAAACCAAATCGTATTTACTGGGTCTGTACCTACTGGTCAACGCATTTTGAAAGATGCGGCTGAACGTGCAACACCTTCTGTAATGGAGTTAGGTGGTAAGTCTGCTGCAATAGCTTTTGCAGATGTTGATCTAGAGCAGTTACTACGTAGTGTGAAAGTCGGAATCTTCTATAACTCTGGGCAAGTTTGTTCAGCGATGTCTCGCTTATTAGTGCACCGCAGCCGCTATGAAGAAGTTAAAGCAGCTGTAGTTAATCTCGCAGAGGGTTTAACCGTAGGTATTGGTGAAAGTAATGCTGAACTGACACCTGTTGTATCAAAAGATCAGCAACAACAAATCCTTGCCATGATTGATAAGGCACGTGAAGAAGGTGCAAATATTTTGACGGGTGGGAAAGTTGCAGATCTAGAAGGTTACTTCGTCCTGCCTACCATTATTGAAGCAAAAGATGACATGTCGATTGCTCAAGAGGAAGTTTTTGGTCCTGTGATGGTGGTCATGCCTTTCGATGACGAAGACCAAGCAGTTGCAATCGCCAATGGTACGGACTTTGGACTTGTTGCAGGTGTATTTGGTGAAAATCTGAATCAAACACTTCGAGTAGCAAACCGACTTATTGCTGGTCAAGTTTTTATTAATGAATGGTTTGCTGGTGGTATCGAAACTCCATTTGGTGGAGTCGGTTTATCTGGGTTTGGTCGTGAAAAAGGGCAGGAAGCCATATACAGTTATGTTCAAACGCGCAATATCGGTATCCGTTTGAAACATAGCGTGTAATTTGTAAGAAATAAGGGAAATAGACACGATGAGAAAGTGGTTATGTATTGTCTGTGGCTGGATTTACGATGAAGCGAAAGGCTGGCCTGACGACGGAATTGCTCCGGGTACCAAATGGGAAGACATTCCTGAAGATTGGATGTGTCCTGAATGTCAGGTTGGAAAAGCTGACTTTGAAATGCTTGATATCACAGATGATGTTATTGAAGAACCTGCAATTGCTAGTTTGAATGTAATTGAACCAATCGTGATTATTGGAAGTGGTCATGCTGGGTATCAATTGGCTACAGCATTACGTAATCAATCAAAAGATGTGTCCATTACCCTATTTACAGCAGATGATGGTGCAATTTATAGCAAACCCTCTTTGTCGAATGCTTTGGCATTAGGTAAAGATGGGGAAAGTTTGGTGCGAGAGACGGCTTTAAGTTGGGAACAACGTTTAAATGTACGTATCTATGCTCATACTCATGTTAAGCATATTGATCGTGTGAATAAAAAAATTCATACCTCCATTGGTGAATATCCATATGGACGTTTAGTTTTAGCGACTGGCGCAAGTCCAATAACCATTCCAATTCAGGGGGATACCTCTGATGTATATAGCGTAAATGATTTAGCCGATTACCGCCTTTTCCGCGAGAAGTTAGCTGGTAAACAACATGTCACTATTTTAGGTGATGGGTTAATCGGATGTGAATTTGCTAATGACCTCGCTGCTCATGGCATTAAGGTGACAGTCGTTGGCTTAGGTCAATCGGTAATGGGACGCCTGATTCCAAAAGAGTTAGGTCATGCTTTACAAAATGCACTTAGCCAACTTGGGGTTGAATGGAAGCTACAGAATAGTATTCAGTTAATTCAGAAGGTAAATGATCGTTATCAAATTCAATTACAAAATGGGCAGTTATTTGAGACGGATTTAGTCCTAAGTGCGGTGGGCTTACGTCCAAATATTACATTGGCGCAGGCCGCTGGTTTAAATACAGAACGCGGGATATGTACGAGCTTAGATCACCGCACGAGTGACACATCTATTTTTGCTTTAGGTGACTGTGCAGAAGTAGAAGGTCATTGGATGCCTTACATAAGTCCGATTAATCAAGCGCTTCCTGCTTTAACAGATAACTTATTAGGTAAAGCTCAAAAGACTCAATTACAAGAAAGCCCTGTGATAGTAAAAACGCCAATCTTACCGCTTTCACTGTTACCAGCAATGGGTGATGGGAAATGGCTTGTTGAGCAGCATGATGGTGAATGGAGTGCAGGTTTTTATGATGCTACAGGTAAATTAACTGGCTTTGCATTATTGGGGCGTCAGTTGCAACAAACTCGTAGTCAATGGCTTGCAAAACTGAACTCCCATCAACCATCAATAGTTTAAGGAAGAACAAGATGATTGCTTTACCGAATGATGATAATACTTGCGGATGGTATGCAGCATTACCTTCAGCAGCACCAGCTAAGAAGTTAGTTGGTACACAAAAAGCCGATTATGCAATTATTGGTGCAGGTTTTGCTGGCTTAGCGGCGGCACGTCGTCTTGCTGAGTTAAAACCAAATGCGCGCATTATTTTAATTGATGCACAACGTGTGGCAGAAGGTGCATCTGGTCGAAATTCAGGTTTTGTGATTGATTTACCACATAAATTTGCATTAGGTCATCCAGACCCAGCACATAAGCAAAAGTTATTAAGCCTGAATCGAGCAGCAATTTCACAATTACAAGGTTTGGTGGAGAAACACAATATTGAATGCCAATGGTCAGCTGCAGGTAAATATCAGGGAGCTATAGGTGAACGAGGTGAAGCACATCTTAATCACTTTGAACACTTGATGAAAGATCTCGGCGAGCCGTTTCGCTGGGTGGAAAAAGAAGAGCTGAAAAAGGTTTTAGGAACTGATTATTACTGTAGAGCGATTTTTACTCCTGGTTCTTATTTAATGCAGCCAGCAGCTTTGGTCCGAGGTATGGGTGAGCATCTACCTAAAAATGTTGAATTATTAGAGCAATCTCCAGTTCGTAGTTTGAACAAGGAGAGCGGTCAATGGGTACTCCAAGGTGATCATGGCTCAATAACCACCCCTAAAGTACTATTGGCTACCAGCATCTTTACAAAAGAATTTGGCTACTTAAAGAATCGTTTGTTACCTGTTATGACGTTTGCAAGTTGGACTCGTCCTTTAACTGATGAGGAAATGAAGCGTTATCATGGCCAATTGGATTGGGGACTTACTCCTGCTGATCATGCAGGTACTACCTTACGTATGACTGCTGATCGTCGTATTTTGATTCGGAATACCTATAAACATGTACCAAAGTATGGTGCAAATGTGAGTGATGAAACCCGCCGTTGGATTCAAGAAGATCATCGTAAGGCATATTTAGCGCGCTATCCAGAATTAGCAGATGTTCCATTCACTCATACGTGGGGTGGCGTTTATGCCATTTCTCGTAATTTCACCAATTTCTTTGGTCAATTAGAAAATGGTGTTTATGCCAGTGCTTGTGACAATGGTGTCGGTGCTGCATGGGGAACTATTTCAGGAACTCTACTTGCAGATTTGGTCGTGGGTACAGACTCCACGGCTTTAAAAGATATTCAGTATGTGACAGGTATGCCAAGTTTAAACCCACCAGAACCATTTTTAGGAGTTGGTGTCAAAACGCGTATTGCATTTGAAAAATGGCGTAGTCGTAGTGAATTGTAATCAGGATAAAGATATGAAAGAAGTGAAGTTAGTTGATAGCGCCAAACTGGATTTTAATTTACGTGGTGAAACTCCAGACGGAACCGCTTATGTTGCAAGAGCAGTCGGTGCGGATGTTTCACCCAATATGGGGATTGGGTTTGCGCGTTGGGAAGGGGCAGAAGTTACTTGGAAATTGCTCTATGACGAAGTGATTTTTGTGATTGAGGGATGCTTTGAGTTAACAGCCAACGGTCATAAATATGAAGTAAATCCAGGGCAAATGCTGTGGATACCAGAAGGAACAGAACTTATTTACGGTGGTCATGCTCTATTTGGCTATGTAGTACACCCAGGAAATTGGAAAGAGTTACACGGCTTAGCATAATTACTTGAGTAAATAGCTTCCATTAAATAATACCAACTCGCTTCTATTTAAACTTTTTATGCTATAGGTCTAAAAAGATCTATAGCAATCAAATTAAAAGAATATCAGATTTGGGATTTTCACCTGAAGGGATAGGTGTTGCCTAAAAAAATTAGAAAGCAGGAATAGCTTTCTAGAAATCTTCATTTAAACAAGGATATGTAAATGAAAAAGACATTTTTGAAAATCGGATTCGGCTTGGTGAGTTGTGGGATGGTAATGCCTACTTTTGCTGGCATGACATTTGGTGACTCACAAACTAAGACGGGTGCATTGACGGTCTCAGGAGCGGTCCGTGCCAACTACCAAGAAAAACACTATGGTGAATCTGCCTCAGATCAAAAAATAAAATTTGATGCTGCAATTCTACGCTTAGCTTATGAGTCCCCAGATTGGTTTGGACAAGCTGAATATCGGTGTTATCAGTACGATACCTTTTGTGATTTTTCAACTTTGGTATATGGTTATGCGGGATATCACTTAAACTCAACGGATAATATCACTGTGGGTGTACAACCGATTCCATTTGGACCAGGTCGTTTTNTTTTCAACTTTGGTATATGGTTATGCGGGATATCACTTAAACTCAACGGATAATATCACTGTGGGTGTACAACCGATTCCATTTGGACCAGGTCGTTTTTGGGATACTAGCTTTTATGCTGGTATTAACTACACCATGGGCTTACAGGACGCTTCAAATTTAGGGGTAAATTTTCACTTTGAATTACCGTCTGCCACTAAAATTGATTTAGCATATTTTGCAACTGATGGCGGTAATTATCATGGACAAAGTACAGATTCTGCTAGATATACTGCCAATGTAGTCAAATCTTCTGATCCATTAAAAACGAATCTTCATGAAAAAAATATGTGGATGGCAAGGGTAGATCAAGATCTTAAATTTCTTAGTACAGATGATCTGAAAGTATCAGTAGGAGGAAGTTACTGGTACTCAGATATTGAAAATAAGAAAACCTCAGCTGATGGCTCAAGAAATACATGGGCACTATTTAATCGTATTAATTATAAAAATTTAAATGTTGTCGTCACTGGTGGAAGACAATCAATTAACAATAAGGANTTACTGGTACTCAGATATTGAAAATAAGAAAACCTCAGCTGATGGCTCAAGAAATACATGGGCACTATTTAATCGTATTAATTATAAAAATTTAAATGTAGTCCTTACAGGCGGTAAACAATCAATTAGTAATAAAGATGCGTTGAGTCCTCATAGTTCAACTTTTGGTTCTTTCGATGGGGAGTACGATATTGCTAATAAAGGTTATTTCTACACTGTAGACACAAGTTATGTCTTTAAGAATGTCCGAGATTTGCTCAACGTGACCCCGTATATGGTGTTCAGTGGGTTCAATAAAAAAGAACAAGGTTTTGATGACTCACAGCGAAATATTGTTGGCTTCGCATTAGATTATAAAAATGTCACGTTATATACCGAATACTTAATGAGTAAGAACGACCCATTTGTAGGCGGAACAGGTGCTTCATTGGCAGCTGGTGATGATGGCAAGTGGAACAAGCTTTTGAATGTCATGTTGGTTTATAGCTTTTAGAAAATCATCAACTGTTTTTCAGACCTAAATAGGTACATGCTTTTTCAAATTTTTCAGGAAGTTATTAACTTCCTGAACTGGTTTTAAGGATATACAATAATGACTTCACCTTATTTAACGACCTTTATTTTATTCTTTTCTTTATTAAATCCATTCTTGATGAGTATCTACATGATTGGATTGATTAGACACACCGAAACTAAGGTGTTTAATCGAGCGCTTATACAAGGTAGCTTAATTGCATATGTCGTTTTTCTTCTTTTTGCATGGGGAGGTGAAGCGATTTTTAGTCGATATTTAAATGTACGGTTCGAATCATTTTTAATTTTTGGAGGTTTAATTTTTCTAGTCATTGGCTATAGATTTGTCTTTCAAGGGGCTGAGACTATCGGAGTAATGCGAGCTGCACCTGAGCATCTTGCTGGAACAGTCGCGATGCCTTTTATGATTGGACCGGGGACAATCAGTGCAGCGGTTGTCACAGGAATGAGCATGTCGATTGGCGAAGCTGCTCTTATTATTGCTTTCACATTATTTTTAACTTGTAGTGTGCTGATCATCATGAAACTATCGCATGACCACTTAAAGTCTAGTCATGCAAAATATATTGATCGCTATTTTGATATTGTTGGAAGGCTTGCCGCCTTATTAATTGGAACAATTGCTATTGATATGATTGTTAACGGAATTACTAAACTGATTGAAAAGGTGTAATAATTTTAAAAGCCAAAGAGTTTCTTTGGTTTTTTTATAGAAGATTAAGTAGCTAGCTTTATTTGAGGTGCTTGTTTTTTACGAATTGAAAGCCAACAGATAATTGATCCTATAGTTACAGTAGTTGCACCATACCAAAAATTGGTAGATAAACTTGAATTTAAAACTATAACTGAAAATGCTGATGAGAGCATTGGTGAAAAATAGGAAAGCATTACTAAAACTGGCATATTCCCTTTAATGATGCCGACATTCCATGCTAAATACCCCATTGCAAAAAACAAAGCATTTATCAAGATGAAGATATAACTAGTTATGCCACTGATATGCGGTAAATGAATACCTTGGGTCGCAAAAGTAAGTATCCATAAAGCTATTGCGGTTAGTATAAAATACAACGATATAGCATTCGTACCATTACTATGCTTTTTGGTATAAATACAATATACAGCCCAAAGTAATGATGCTAAAAATATTAATAAATAACTGATGGGATTTTTATAAAAGTTATCAATGAAATTAATTCCAGGGTGATAGTTAATCATCACAATGCCTGAAAAACTAACAAGCACTCCTGTTATGGTCAAATAATTTACTTTTTCTTCTTTTAAAAAGGCAAGCATTAAAATGATTAAGGTGGGCCATAAACTAAAAATGATGTTCATTTCAATCGATTTTTCAGATGACTTTGCTAACGTAATTGAGAATGCAAAGCACAATTCAAAAATAACAAATAGCAGACTGGATACGATTAAAAATTGTTTAGAAACCTTTTTAAAATCAGGTAGTCCATAAGAAAAATACAGAATTACTGCGCTTAATGTATAGACGTAAGTGACCGTATAGATGGGGCCAAATACTTCAGTTGATAGTCTTAATAAACCGACTAAGGTAGACCACAATAAGAGCGCTAAAATACCTATGCTGGTTGCAATCTGACGGTTCATTAGAGTTAACTGATTTAAATAAAACTAATAATAATTTTTTACTTAGTAGTTGAGAAGCTAAATTCACATGATGATTTTTCATGGATTAATGAGTTTTTCTTATAGATATTTTTTTATCAAAGTTTGAGTCTATTTTGGCTTTGTTGCACAAACCTATCTCTAAAGGCTGATTCCACACTATAATTTTCAAATGAATAAGCCTCGCCCTAAAATTTACCGTACTCTTAATTGGTCTTCATACAACCGAGCTCTCATTAATCGTGGAAATATTGCCATTTGGTTTGATCCAAATACTCAGTGGTATGAACAACCGCATGGCAAACAAGGTCGAAATCAAACCTATTCAGATACAGCAATCCAATGTTGTTTAATGATTAAATCCTTATTCCGTCTGTCTTTACGTATGGTCACTGGCTTTGTTCAAAGTCTCATTCAACTTTTTGGCTTGGATTGGGCAGCACCAGATTACTCCACCCTTTGTAGAAGACAAAAGCATATTGATATTTCGATTTGCTATCAAAGAAGTAGTGGTGGACTCCATCTACTCATTGACTCTACTGGTTTGAAATTTTTAGGNATTGATATTTCGATTTGCTATCAAAGAAGTAGTGGTGGACTCCATCTACTCATTGACTCTACTGGTTTGAAATTTTTAGGTGAAGGTGAGTGGAAACGCAAAAAAAATGGACCTGAATATCGTCGACAATGGCGTAAATTACATATTGGTATCGATGCTGAAACCCTGCAAATACGTGCAGTTCAGCTCACTACAAACAACATCAGTGATTCTCAGGTACTCGGTCATTTACTTAATCAGATTCCACCAGATGAACCAATCGATTCCGTTTATACTGATGGAGCTTATGATACGAAACAATGTCGAGAAATGATTTCCGATCGGCAAGCTCATGCAGTAATCCCACCCAGAAAAAATGCTAAACCTTGGAAAGATACNTTACTTAATCAGATTCCACCAGATGAACCAATCGATTCCGTTTATACTGACGGAGCTTATGATACGAAACAATGTCGAGAAATGATTTCCGATCGGCAAGCTCATGCAGTAATCCCACCCAGAAAAAATGCTAAACCTTGGAAAGATACAAAGATTAGCTCGTTAGAACGCAATGAACTGCTTCGAACAGTTAAACATTTGGGCAAGACTATATGGAAAAACTGGTCTGGCTATCATCGCCGAAGTTTGGTTGAAACCAAGATGCATTGCATCAAATTATTAGGCGATAAATTAACATCAAGGAGTTTCCCTAGTCAGNAATGAACTGCTTCGAACAGTTAAACATTTGGGCAAGACTATATGGAAAAACTGGTCTGGCTATCATCGCCGAAGTTTGGTTGAAACCAAGATGCATTGCATCAAATTATTAGGCGATAAATTAACATCAAGGAGTTTCCCTAGTCAGGTGAACGAGATTTATGTACGCGTAGCAGTCTTGAATAAATTCACAGAATTAGGTCGCCCTCATACCCAAGTTGCCACTTAAATTTGGCTCACTTAGGGTGGCTCTGCCTTTCAAGCCTTTGTGCAACAAAGCCGTGCATATAACGACATCATATTCGTCACCTTTGGTGGAGTGCGCAGTTGTTATTTTTACTCCTGTGGAGGAGGAGAAGAATTTTTCTAGGTCTGATGCTTTGTAGTCCATTTCATACTTCTTCATTCTCTCCCTTGTCGCATTCAATATGCTTTTCATCTCTTCATTAAATAAGTCATTTTTTGTGAGTTTTATTCTAAGTCTTTCGCAAAAGCTAACTATAATTTCTTCTATCCACTGATCAATCTCTTTGTCAAATTTCACGGTAATTGCATTAACTGCAGTTAGAATAGTTTTAGGGTTTATACCCTCTTCGTCAAAGAAAATGTCATTTAATTTTTCTGAAATTTCATTAGCGTACCGTTTTCTTTTTATGTAATTGTGGATATTTGGCTTGGTCAGCATTAGTCGAATTAATGTCAGCCAAATGTTATTTTGATTTTTAGGTATAGGTGAAATCAAAACGCCATCGATATTAAAGCCTATATTTAGTGCGCTAATGTTTTTTGAGATATTTATAACATCGAACCAGCTAGGACAGAGAATTGCTATTTCTTGTTCAGGGATACCTTGCGTAAGGTGCAACTTAACAATATCACCCACATAAACTGCAAGGTCTTCTAATGGTCAACGTTCTCCATTAGATTATGAAAAGAACCATCAAAAGATGGTTATATGTGTCTAGAATTTTGGTGGCTATTCTTTCATGCTCTTTTAGGGGCAAGCTTATTCATCTAAGAATTATATTGCTGAATAAGCCTTTAGAGATAGGTTTGTGCAACAAAGCCTTTTAAAATCAAAATAATAGTGTTTTACTCTGCAATAAAACAATGTAATTTGGCTTTTTACTGACACTTTTACTAATTCAAACTTTTATAGATTCAAAANTTTTAAAATCAAAATAATAGTGTTTTACTCTGCAATAAAACAATGTAATTTGGCTTTTTACTGACACTTTTACTAATTCAAACTTTTATAGATTCAAAAAAACCAATTTCACTTGGGGAAGAGAAATTGGTAGAGGTATTGATAATCTTTTAAAAAGATTATTCACCTGTAATTCTGTTATCTATATCACAATAAATTTCATTATATTATTGATAGTCTAATRACACTGTTGCTTGWGTCTTCACATAACCAGGAGTTGCAGGCAATGCTGAACGATAGTATCTCGCGTTTAAAACTTTAATAAATGACGTTTGATTTGAATTTGCTGGAACTTTGTAAAAAGAACTTTGAGTGCCTATGGCAAGTGGTATGATAGCGTCTCTTAACTGGACATCAACATTACTACCATTTGCCAAGGACGGTTGATTCTTTAAAATCCCATTATTATTCACATTCGCTGGCGTATAACTATCTGTAATCGTTGCCAATACAGTTCGTCCTGGAATTGCACCACTACAATTAATTTTGACATTAAAACTTTGTTCATTTGCTGTTTGATTACTGTTCAAAAACGCTGTAGGTACCTGCGCTAAATTAACCGTCTGATTTTCCATGGTACAGGTAGGAACATTAAAACTTTGTTCATTTGCTGTTTGATTACTGTTCAAAAACGCTGTAGGTACCTGCGCTAAATTAACCGTCTGATTTTCCATGGTACAGGTAGGTGGACTAACAAAGTTCAGTTTAAGATTCATATAGACTTCTGTAGCCTTTGTTCTTGTACTACCAGTTGGCGGCCCCCAGTTATCATATTCAACAATCACAGACCCAAGATGAATTTGAATATTTTTACCATTTAGTGCATTTATAATTGCATTAGAAGGTTGTGTATTCAACTGAATTTGGACATTTTGGAATGTAATATACAGTTGCGTTAAGCCTTCATTATAAATACCTGTTGCAAAAGATTTACCATTGATTATGGTTGTTTTATGAGGGCCTGGGGAATTGGAAGGCATAAAATTATAAGCCATATCTTGAGTTGAAACATCAAGGATAGCGCCAATTTGTTGAACATTAAATGAAAGTTTTAAATTATTGGCTAACCAATTTTTTGCTGCATTTAAAGTAGTTGTATCTGCGGTTGAATCCATAATATTAACAGTTGGTTTTACACCAAATGGTTTTGAGCCTGTCAAGTCAGTATTACTGGAATTTGCCTTAAAATCGGCTCGTCCCGCGGCTGTTGGCTCACAACCTCCCGCTGTAGTTATAATATACGCATTACTGTCTAAAATAGTTTGGTTAAAAGGAAAACTTGAGATATTGTTTGTACTACGGCTAAAATTGATACTAGGTTGAAGAGCGCAATCTACCGTCGTAGCAAGCACCGCTTGTGAAAAAATCAAAATAGATGGAATGGTTAACCAAAGAAATTTATTCATGACTTATNCTAGGTTGAAGAGCGCAATCTACCGTCGTAGCAAGCACCGCTTGTGAAAAAATCAAAATAGATGGAATGGTTAACCAAAGAAATTTATTCATGACTTATTTACACTCCACATCAATAATATTGAAATTTTCAGTATTTTTAACTTCTAACTGCTTTTGAGAAATCGGTGCAATCATGCAATTGGCATGATTTTCTGTGCCCCAAACAACGTAAGTCGTTTTCAGTAAAGCATCTTGCTTGTCTACAATCACTTGATTTGAAGCGTCAACAATACCTAAGACATTGTTTTGCTCATCCTTCAACTGACTACCCATAGGCATTTGTTGAGCTAAGGAATGGCGAATACGTAGCAAAATATTGCTTGATTTATTGGCTTTAAACTCTGCCAATTGCGAGCTGTATCTACGTGGAATCACTTCAGTTTGATTTGACTCTAATGTGACATTTACTGGTAAATCAGCAGGGTCAAGGGTGATTAAATTTTTACTGTATGGAGAGTTATATGGATAAATCGCATTTCCAAAGCGATCGACTTTTACCCCCCATGCATTTGAAACAACTGCTCCCATACCTTCTTCTGCATGAACAATCGTATAAGTATCAGGCAATGTGTTCACTGGGGTGATACCGAAACGATGTGCAACGACAGCACCTTGAGCAGAAAAAGAATATTGAGTATTGTTCTGGTTGGTAGAAAGGGTTGCACCTAAATTTATCGCTGGTAATAAATAATTTACATTGCCATTAAACATCGTATCATGTTGATTATTCGTTACGCCTGCGCCAAAACTCAATTCATTATGCTGACCTAACACACCAGACAAATTAACATTTGAAGTGGATTGTGAATCTTGGTCATGTTGGACACTGGCATTGAGTGACATATTTTTATTACGCCAATCCAACGGAATATTCATCGAAAAATAAATGGAATCACCTCGGTTACGAGCATGATCAGAATAATCAGTACGAGATAAACCAAGGTTATAACTGATTCTATTCCAAGTATTACCGTAACTTAAGTTATATTGATAATAGTCTTGGCTATCATCCCAATAGTTATTTTTACGAGCAGTTAAATTAAAATTGCCCAAGCGCGTATTTGGAAAAGACTTAGAAAGACTAACACCTATATTTTGTTTTAAATTATAGTTATATAAAAAATCTTCATACTCGCTATCAGTTAAATCAGTCAAATTACGCTGATATAGGTGCGAGGAAATACTCATATATTCACGGTCATAAGTAGAATAATCTGCATAAAAACTCAGGTTTTTCGGTAACCAATCATAGCGATAATTCAGGCTATATTTTTGTCCGCGATAATCCTTGTTATATAGTTCAGATTCGGTATGTTCAACAAAAGCTGTCACACCACCTAATACAGTATTAGCTGATAATGAAACTAAACTACTTACATAATCATCGCTAAAATTTGCACCAGCACCCATGGTCAAAGCATTATTGATACCGTAATTAAAACTTCCTTGAAATAATTGATCAGCAGTTGTTTCATGCCGCGTACGATAACGCCCTCCAGCAATACTATAGTTATAACGACCTTGACGGACTAAATCATAATTACTTTGCATCGGAACATTAAAGCTTCTTTTCTCACCTCCTGTTTCTGTAATTTCAACAGTTAAGTCACCAGAAGATGCTGCATTTAGATCAGTTATACGAAATGCGCCGGCAGGGACCGTACGTTCATAAACTTTTTGACCGCTTTGATAAACACGAACCACAGCATTCGTATTGGCAAAATTTTGAATCACAGGTGCATATTGACGATATGACCAAGGCAGCATCTCTTGGTCTGATGCCAATTGCGCACCGACAATAGGTAAATTGTCTAAGCGATAAGTTGTGGTATTAAATTGCCCCAGACTCAAACGCGATTTTAAGCGTGTTATGTCACGATATAAAACGTTTTGGTCAGAATAATAATTACCTAAGCCTGAATTTTCAGATTCAAATGCACCTGCATGTCGGAAATACCAACCAGCTACATTTAAACCACCATTGAGCGCTAAATATTTACTTTCCCGATCTTCATCACGATTATAGTTAAAAGCATACCCAATAAAGCTAGAATTAACGCCTTTATTAAATAATACAGGATTAATATATCCTTCTGGGCGCTCCACAAGTAATGCTTGAGGGATAGAGACATCTAATTTTAATTGTGATAGATCGAAATCATAGTATGCATCCGCATTAAGCTCTTTAATGGTAATACATGGTTTTATTGTTAAACTTTTACGGAATTCTGGTGTTAAATCAAATTTATCCAACAACACAGTATCTACACAAAGTACAGCAGAACGTTGTCCATCCAAATGATCAAAATTCACTTCGATACTATCAACCAGTTGCTTATTTACAGATAGTTGTACTAAATATTTACCTGGCGCAATAAAGTTTTTAGCTTCAAAGTTTGTTAACGAAACATTACGGTCATTACCAAATAATGATGCAGCATTAAAAGTCACCAATTGATTATTTTGGGCGATCAACTGACTATTATCCTGTGCAGTCAACTGGCTATTATCTTGAGCTATTAAATGTTGTTGACTCTCTTCAGCTGAAACCTGCACAGCAATCGCAGACATCAGCATTAAGCAGAGTTCACTTTTTTTAAAATTTAGCATATTAAATGATCCATCATTATTCTTTTCACTGCATTACAGCTTCGAATGTTTGTACAGCGCCTAAATCATTGACAATTTCATAGGATATTTTTTTTGTAGTTAAGTCTGGTTTAAAATTTTTCAGAGCACTGCTTGCAAAAGGTTCCAGCATGATTGCATCGTCACCAGAGTTAATTGCTTCATATTTACCATTTTTAACTTGTAGAACTGTGATGTAGTAAGGTGTTGGATTACTGATCGTTAAGCTATTGGTTGAGGCATCTAATTTAAATTGAATACTTTGTTGCGCAACAGCAGCTTTCATTGCTAACTGTTGTGGTCGATAAAATAATTTAACGCGGGTTCGTACAGTAAAAGACAAATGATTGTTATCTGTTAAATTTGGATCACTTGGTGGAATATCTAATATATTGAACCAAAAAATAGACTCACGATCTTTTGGCAATTGAGTTGAATCTAAAGGAATAATTCGGATGATTTGACCTTTATTTGGCTCGATTCTTACTAGAGGTGGATTCAGCACAAAAGGAACATCTTCAGCTTGCGGTGTCTTTTTTGGGTTGCCATTGTCTATCCATGCTTGGACAAGGGCAGGGGTGTCATAAATATTTCTTAATTGAACATTCACACTTTTTGAGTTAGAGGGGAAAATTATACGTGTACCATCTATTGAAACACCTGCATAAGCAAGTGGTATAGTCAACAATATAAATAAAACAACTGTTAGATAACGCATAACTGCCCCCTCAATTATTTGAACAACAAAAATTAGTTATATTGCAAAGTATAGTTTAYGGTCGCWGTTACATTTTGCGCATCTACAGTACCGGTTTTGGTGAAGTAACGTGCTTTATAGCCCATGGTAGCAATACCTGTACCATCTGCTGCAAGACCTGTAATTGCACTTTTCGCTTGTGTACCCCAAGCTTGTGAATAGTCTACTGGCGTATCTGAATCAGTCAAAATTTGAACAAATACAGGATTAGTGGTAGATGCACCAGCTGCTTTATTGACCAATGCAGTTTTATCAGTTGCATCATAATCTGCCGCAGCGGCTGTTTCTAAAAAGAGTCCTTTTAATGCTTTATTTGTTGCTGCATCACAACCACCCGTCCCAGCACCATTTTTAATTTGTAGATCAAAACTCTTCGTTGCAGCTGATTGGTTTGCAGTGGTAAATGTTGAATTAGGGACTGTATCTAAATTCACCACAATATTTTTAGCGCCAGAAGCTCCTGGACCAGTACCCGTTAAAGTACAAGTACTGTCAGTCACTACACCATTAACAGTAATTGTACCATCTACTGCAAAAGTATTTGTACAAGCTAGTCCTAAAACTAATCCACTTATTGTCGATAAAGTTGAAATTTTCATGTAATAAACCTCATTTGATTTTACTAAAATACAGAATTATTATTTTGAACCCCTATATTTGGTCAAATTAAGGTTCACTTAAACGTATAATTCCAGGATGCGAATTGAGTTTCTGTTTACTTTGAAATAAATCTGAAACATTCTTTGGTTGATATTATGCAATTATTAAAAATAATGATATATATGTCACAATAATTTTTATTGATTTTAAATCATGCATATGCANCTCATTTGATTTTACTAAAATACAGAATTATTATTTGAACCCCTATATTTGGTCAAATTAAGGTTCACTTAAACGTATAATTCCAGGATGCGAATTGAGTTTCTGTTTACTTTGAAATAAATCTGAAACATTCTTTGGTTGATATTATGCAATTATTAAAAATAACGATACATATGTCACAATAAATTTTATTGATTTTAAATCATGCATATGCATTACATTTAATCATGTATTTTTTTATAAACACTCGGGTTATTAATRAAGAATAAATAAAACATTAATAATCAATCATATGATTCAAGGTTTAATTTTTGACAATTTCGAGAAATTACCTCAAAAACTTGATGGTGGTGTAATTTGATTATGCTTACGATGAATTAAGTGTCTGAATGCTAATTCAAAATTTGAGTTTAGCGATGAATGGCTTTGTTGCACAAAGGCTTGAAAGGCAGAGCCACCCTAAGTGAGCCAAATTTAAGTGGTAACTTGGGTATTAGGGCGACCTAATTCTGTGAATTTATTCAAGACTGCTACGCGTGCATGAATCTYGTTCGCCTGACTAGGGAAACTCCTTGATGTTAATTTATCGCCTAATAATTTGATGCAATACATCTTGGTTTCCACCAAACTTCGACGGTGATAACCAGACCACTTTTTCCAAAGGGATCTTCCCAGACGTTTGACTGTTTTCAGTAGTTCATTTCTCTGCATAGACTTCAGCGTTTGATCTTTCCAAGGCTTCGCATTCTTCCTTGGTGGAATGACCGCATGTGCATCTCGATCTAAAATGATTTGTCGGCAGCATTTAGTATCATAAGCTCCGTTGGTATAAACAGAGTCAATTCGCTCATCTGGTGGAATTTGATCAAGTAAATCCCTGTACACGAGCCATTAATGTTTTGGACATATCAATGATGGAGAAATTTTTTTCAAGACTGAAAGACCTTCCATTATATTGATTATGGCAAGGGTAATGTCTTAGCTGAAGATGGTGCGACTAAATCAGGCAACAGCCAGATTGAAAAGTTTAACCAAAACCTAAGCAACTATTACGACTTACAAGCCAAACAATTTACTGCAATATCTACAGTTCGTGATGCACAAGTGGGTTACTGGTTTGAGTTCAGACATGAGATAACTTTTTTTTAAAGCTTTCGTAAAAAGTTTATAAATTTAATTGCTAATTGTAGTTAATCATGATTAAAACTCATGGATTAAATACTTTTTCTCACTTTTTATTAATGTCTATATATGACATTTTATTGCGAAAAGAGTTTCCAGTAAAACTACAATTTTAAAAGCAGAAGGATAGTAAATTTAAGTAAGGATCAAGATTTGAAACTGATGATAATTTAATCACGCTTCAATGTCAGAAATGGAAATGTAGGACAAATTAGGAGTGTCCATGAAAATCAAACCATTGCCACCTATGAATAGCCTTATTGTATTCGAGGCAGCTGCACGCCACCTTAGCTTTACTCAGGCAGCAAATGAGTTGAATGTTACACAAGGTGCAATTAGTCGACAGATTCGACAGTTGGAAGATTATTTGGGTAAGGAGTTATTTATTCGAGCAAATAGAAATATTTTTTTAACTCCTACAGGATTGCAATACTATAAAACAATCTATAGCGCGTTATTAGATGTTGCGCAGGCAACTGCTGAAATAAAGAAATGGAAAGGTGAACATCAAGTTACAGTCGCAACAACTAATGCGATAGCAGCACTTTGGTTACTACCTAAAATTGCTGCTTTTCAACAAAGTGAAGGAATTGATTTAAGAATATTGACTACAGAAAATATTCAAGATTTATATAAAATGGATTTTGATTTAGCTTTATTTTATTTTCGAGTACCTCCTATTGATATGAAAGTTACTACTTTATTTCCAGAGGAAGTATTTCCTGTTTGTAGCCCAAGTTATCTTTCACAATTCAATAAAGATGATGAATCTGAAAATATATTTGCTAAAAGTTTATTGTATTTAGATGATTCGCAAAAGGATTGGATTACTTGGGCAGAGTGGTTTGAAGCTGTACATTATCCAGTGATCAAACCTAAAAATAGAGTTAATATCAATAATTATCCAATGTTATTACAAGCAGCAATTAATGGGCAGGGGGTTGCATTAGCATGGGGCTCCTTAGTAGATGATTATTTAAAAAGTGGTGTATTAGTCCGACCAATAGAAACAGTATTACGCACTGAAGCAAATTTCAGTATGCTGGAGCCTACTGATAGAGGAGTAGTTCCTCCAAGTGTTAAGCAATTTCGTAGTTGGTTGCTGGAACAGATTCCAGGACAGATTGGGCAAAAGGGCTTGAATTAATTTGATATCTGTTCTTCTATTAAAGAGAATGGGCGAAGAAAGTTCCATTCTCTTAATTGCCTCTTTAATTAATCAATATCAGCTGGATAAGCTTTAAAGAGATGATTTGAGCTGCGGGGTTGAAAGCGGAAGTATTATGGTGTAATCCAATCGCAATGGTTTCATTTAGTTCAGCGGCTGCATGCCATGGCCAAAACGTGGATCATATAGAATACCTCGTGCGATACCGATCGCATCTGCCTGCTTGGCTTGCAGAATTCTTTCTGCTTGTTGAGCTTCAGTGATTAGACCAACAGCAATCACAGGAGTATTTATTGCTTTTTTTATCTGGTGGGCAAAAGGTACTTGATACTCAGGATACACTTCAATTTTTTATCAATATGTAAACCACCGCTTGTGACATGAATATAAACTATACCTAGTTCTTCTAGAACTTGAGATAGTTTAATGCTTGATTCAATATCTCAGCTACCATCTACGCAGTTGCTTGCAGAAATTCTAATACTGATAGGATAGTTTTCTGGTATTACTTTTTTGATAGCATCAAAAACTTTTAAAGTCAGACGAATACGATTTTCAAAACTTCCACCATATTCATCACTACGATGATTCGAAAGTGGTGATAAAAATTGGTGTAATAGATAGTAATGTGCTGCATGTAATTCAATGAGCTGAAAACCAGCTTCAACGGCACGCTGAGCTTCGTGAACCACCTTTTTAATTTCAGTTTTAGATAGTGCAGTAGGATGATTTTCTGAAGGTTCAAATGGTAATGCGCTTGGAGCAACAGTTTGCCAGCCATTGGCTTCGTCAGGTTTATATTGTCCATTTCTTTTTCCCCATGGCGTATCACAGGATGCTTTTCGTCCAGCATGGGCTAATTGGATTGCAAAAGGTGTAGGTGCAATGGTTTTTATTTTAGATAGGAGAGCCTTAATTTGAGCACAATGTCTGTCGTTCCAGAGCCCTAGATCGGCGAAACTAATACGTCCTTCAGGCCGTATGGCCGTGACTTCAATAATACATAGACCAGCTCCAGATAATGCAAACTTGCCCATTGTTGTTCATGCCAATAGCTTAATTCAGCATCGGTAGAAGAATACTGACACATCGGTGCAATAATAATTCTATTGTACAGTTTTAGATGACCAAATTGAATCGGTTGAAATAAAAGTGACATAGGGATGTTCCAAATATAGGGTGAAAAAAAGGAGATAGGGATGTTGCCATCCCTAGTTGAAAGTAGGTTTAATGTGGCATTAACTTGATAAAAGGCGCGACTCAAAAGGATATAATGTCAGGACTTCAGGGCCATTTTCGGTAATTAGAACTTGATTTTCGAGTTTAACCCCCGCCCCACCTTGTTTATGACCAATCATATCTGTATCAAAACCGACTAGATCACCATTTTGGATAATCCTTCCACTACATTCTTGATACCACGGATTACAGCGAGGACCAGAAGATAATAGACGAGTTTCAATCCATTCACCTCCACGAGCAATATTTTCTGCATGTAAATATGACCACAAGCGTTGTTCAGAAATACTGGGTTCAAGATGGCTATGCATGACTGCTATGGCTGAATCTGCGGCATGTACTGTGCAACGCATGGCACTAATTTCGTCTTTACCTTTAATTGAGCGTGCAAGTTCCATAATCACTTCGCCATTTTCAATACTGAGTCCAAGGTGTTGTAATTCTCTAATCCCTTCATCATTACATTTATCAATGGCAATTTTTTATTGCCTTGACCAAATTGTAAAACGACATCATAAATTTCATGTGCCCATTTTTTTACTTGTTCATCAATACGAGAGCCTGCACAGAAATAAAACCATGAGATACATTGGCGAATTTGACTAATCACTTTAGAATGATCAGCTAAGAAATCACAGTGATCAAATTCCCATAACACGACTTCACCTTCTGCGGAAACATAGGTATAGCGTCCAGCGTAATGTAATAGCCATACCTGCATATTCGTCGTACCTGTTGCATAACGAATATTAATAGGGTCATAGAGCAAAATACCTGCTAACCCTTGTTGCTTTAATAACGCACAAATCCGATCTAAACGATATTGGTGCATACGATCCAAATTAGGAAGTGTAAGACCAGCTTGTTGCCATTCCGATGTTGCTAAGTCAAACAGGGGCTTTAACTATTTCAGGTGCTTTACGCGCAAATTATCAAGATAAGAATTATGGTGAGGATGCATCTGATCATAAAATTCAATTTGATGCAGCAATTTTAAGATTAGGTTATGAATCACCAGACTGGTTCGGAAAATTCGAATATCGCTGCTATCAATACGATACATTTTGCGACTTTTCAACTTTGGTATATGGTTATGCGGGATATCACTTAAACTCAACGGATAATATCACTGTGGGTGTACAACCGATTCCATTTGGACCAGGTCGTTTTTTTACTGGTACTCAGATATTGAAAATAAGAAAACCTCAGCTGATGGCTCAAGAAATACATGGGCACTATTTAATCGTATTAATTATAAAAATTTAAATGTTGTCGTCACTGGTGGAAGACAATCAATTAACAATAAGGATGCTTTAAGTCCAGATAGTTCTATTTTTGGATCTTTTGACGGAGAATATGATCTTGCTAACAAAGGTTATTTCTATACAGTCGATACAAGTTACGTATTTGAAAATTTACGGGATTCACTGAACGTTACTCCGTATATTGTTTTCAGCGGTTTTAATAAAAAAGAAGATGGCTTTGATAACTCACAACGCAATATTGTTGGGATAGCTTGGGACTATAAAAAGGTTTCTTTATATACCGAATATTTAATGAGTAAAAATGACCCATTTGTTGGAGGAACAGGTAGCTCCCTAGCAGCAGGTGATGATGGAAAGTGGAATAAGTTATTAAATCTAATGCTGGTTTATAACTTTTAAGCGATATCAAAAAAACTTAATAATTTATAGTTCAGGAAGTTTTTTAACTTCCTGAACTTGTTAAGGATAACAAAAAATGTCTTCACCATACCTTAGTACTTTTATTCTATTTTTTTCTTTACTAAACCCTTTCCTCATGAGTATCTATATGATCGGTTTGATACGGCATACAGAAACGAAAGTTTTTAATAAAGCTTTAATTCAAGGCAGTCTTATTGCGTATGTTGTTTTTCTGCTTTTTGCTTGGGGAGGAGAAGCAATTTTTAATAAATATTTAAATGTAAGATTTGAATCATTTCTTATTTTTGGAGGGTTAATTTTTCTAGTAATAGGGTATCGGTATGTATTCCAGGGGGCCGATACTATTGGAGAAATGAGAGGGGCTCCTGAACATTTGGCTGGAACTATTGCAATGCCATTTATGATTGGACCTGGCACGATTAGTGCTGCTGTAGTCACTGGAATACATATGTCTATTTTAGAGGCAGCTGCAATTATAGCTTTAGTACTACTTTTAACGTGTAGTATATTAATTCTTATGAAGTTTTCACATGATCACCTACGTTATAAACATGCAAAGTATATAAATCGTTATTTTGATATTGTAGGTCGTCTTGCTGCTTTTATAATTGGAACTATAGCTGTCGACATGATAGTAACTGGTGTTTTAAGACTAATTTAAAAGCGAGATAAAGCCAAAGTTCATCTTTGGCTTATTTATTTTAGATTGCTAATTTCGGGTGGTGAATTTGTTTCTTACGAGTAGAAAGCCAACAGATTAATGAGCCAAATGTTACGGTAATTGCTCCATACCAAAAATTATTAGACAGAGTGGAATGTAGCACTATTACTGAAAATGCAGAAGAGAGCATAGGCGAAAAATAAGATAGGATGACTAAAAGTGGCATATTCCCTTTGATGATTCCAACATTCCAAGCGAGATAGCCCATCGCAAAAAAGAATGCATTGATAAGGATAAAAGTATAGCTTGTGAAATGAGTGACATGAGGAAAATTAAACCCTTGTGTAAAAAAGGTCAGAATCCATAAAGCGATTGCTGTCAGAATAAAGTATAAAGAAACAGCATTAGTACCATTACTATATTTTTTGGTATATATACAATAAAAGGCCCAAAGTATTGAAGCCAAGAAAATTAGAATATAGCTAAGTGGATTTTTATAAAAGTTATCAATAAAGTTAAGATTTGGATGATAGTTAATCATAACAATTCCTGAAAAACTAATTAATATCCCAAAAATAGTTAAAAAGTTGATTTTTTCTTGTTTTAGTACTGCTAGCATTAAAATAATCAAGGTTGGCCATAAGCTAAAAATGATATTCATTTCAATCGACTTTTCAACTGATTTTGCTAATGTGATCGAAAAAGCAAAACATAATTCAAATATTACAAAAATTGAGCTAGAGATAATCAAAAATTTAGCAGACGTTTTTTTAAAGTCAGGTAAGCCATAAGAAAAATATAAAAGAATGGCACTTAAAGTGTAGACATACGTTACTGTATAAATTGGGCCAAAAATCTCTGTAGATAGCCTGAGTAGGCCAACTAAAGTTGACCAGAATAATAAAGCTAAAATGCCCATACTAGTTGCAATCTGGCGGTTCATTTGTTTTGCCTGATTAAAATAACTTTAATATTAGTTTTTTAATAATTGTTTTTAAAGTTATATTCGCGTGATAATTTATCATGCAATAATGAGTTTTTATTATAGTTGGGTGATGGCTTTGTTGCACAAAGATTTAAAATTAAAGTTCACCTAAGTTATCTAAATTTAAGATACAACTCGGGTATGAGGTCTTCCTAAATCCGTGAATTTATTTAATACTGNACGCTCTTCCGATCTTTGCCCACAGTCACCAAAGTTGATTTGGCCTATTTTGCCGCTGATGGGGCTTTGTTGCACAAAGATTTAAAATTAAAGTTCACCTAAGTTATCTAAATTTAAGATACAACTCGGGTATGAGGTCTTCCTAAATCCGTGAATTTATTTAATACTGCTACACGTGCATGAATGTCATTGACCTGACTTTGAAAATGTCTTGCAGTCAGTTTATCCCCTAATAATTTGACGCAATGCATCTTGGTTTCAACCAAACTTCGGCGATGATAGCCAGACCAGTTTTTCCATATAGTCTTGCCCAAATGTTTAACTGTTCGAAGCAGTTCATTGTATCTTTCCAAGGTTTAGCATTTTTTCTGGGTGGGATTACTGCATGAGCTTGCCGATCGGAAATCATTTCTCGACATTGTTTCGTATCATAAGCTCCGTTGGTATAAACAGAGTCAATTCGCTCATCTGGTGGAATTTGATCAAGTAAATCCCAAAGTACTTGCGAATCACTGACATTGTTCGTCGTTAACTGAACAGCCCTTATTTGCAGGGTTTCAGCATCGATACCAATATGTAATTTACGCCATTGTCGACGATATTCAGGCTGATGTTTCTTACGTTTCCACTCACCTTCACCTAAAAATTTCAAACCAGTAGAGTCAATGAGTAGATGGAGTCCACCACTACTTCTTTGATAGCAAATCGAAATATCAATNCATCGATACCAATATGTAATTTACGCCATTGTCGACGATATTCAGGCTGATGTTTCTTACGTTTCCACTCACCTTCACCTAAAAATTTCAAACCAGTAGAGTCAATGAGTAGATGGAGTCCACCACTACTTCTTTGATAGCAAATCGAAATATCAATATGCTTTTGTCTTCTACAGAGGGTAGAATAATCCGGAGCTATCCAATCTAACCCACTGAGTCTAATGAGGCTCTGAACAAAGCCAGTGACCATACGTAAAGACAGACGGAATAAGGATTTAATCATTAAGCAGCATTGAATAGCTGTATTGGAGTAGGTTTGATTTCGACCTTGCTTGCCTTGTGGCTGAGCATACCACTCAGTCTTTGGATTAAACCAAATGGAAATATTGCCTCGGTTAATTAAGGCTCGATTATAGGAAGGCCAATTGGTTGTACGATAGGTTTTAGGGGCAGGCTTATTCATCTAAGAATTATATTGCTGAATAAGCCTTTAGAGATAGGTTTGTGCAACAAAGCCCTCAAAAGATAGAATTTGTAAACCAGATTAAATTTTTGATTCTGATGGTGATTTTTAGGCGTGACAAAATTTTTTTTAAGAAATAATTTAGAGAAATCAGAATATTGGGTTGGGAAGAGATAAAACAAAAAATCATGAAATTTACAGCAGTTCAATTTACGCATGTACTAAGGATTAAGCTGCTTAAAAATGTAGTGAACTTAGAAAAAGATTTCGATTTGAAACGAATTCTTTTATACATTACCGTTAGTGTGATCTACCTTGAATAATTGAAACTATAAAAATGATTAAGTACTAGGGAAGTACCAAAATTATTCGTATTTAGATGGACTATACCCGTTTTGTAGGCTTTAAGAATTTATACCTAAACGTGATTTTCGTTATTGAGGTAGGTACATCAACATGATGTTTCTTAAGTTTTTCTTCACCATAAGCTAGAAACATTAGATTTGTATTATTAACAATTGAATGCCATCCTCAATTACAAAAACTTTAAAATTCTCATCAACGAATTATATTAAATATTATATTTAATCTGTTTGAAGTTGTTTTTTATAATTTCAATAAGTCTATTGTTAATTTAAGTAATTAAATAGTTTGGCTATAAATATTACTTTAAACAAGACTGTTTTTTAGTTTTTCTTATTAGTTTCATAAAAATTAATTGAATTTATGAGAATAAGTCAATTTTATTTATTTTTTGTTTGTGCTAATTTTTAAATAAGAAATTATAAGGTATTGTTCTTTTTTATAAAATTAAATATAAATCAATTGCTTTGGTGTTGGTTAATTTGATCAAATGGTAAAATTTATTATTTTGTTCGAAAGTTAAAATTTTTTTAAAGTGGTGAATATTTTTCTATTGATTATATTTTTCTTATATTGAATTTTTTAATTATTTTTCTTAATTTAAAGGCCAAAATTATTAATAATATTTTATTTTTAATGTGATTTATAAGCTAAATATATTTGAAGTTGGTGGTTTTTTGATTTTTTTTATTTAATAAGGAGGTGTTGAAAAAGTTTTATATATATTTTTAATTTTTTATTTAATCATAATAATTTTTATTTATTTTTACAAAACGGAGCCAATATGGTAAAGCGTGCTTTTTTAAAATTTATAGTTGATGTTAATGGTAAACTAGCTATAACGGGCGATACCCCTAATGGGGAAAAAATTATTTTTAATATCCCAATTGATGATCGTAATGAGGGGCTCGATTTAATTTTTCCTTGTTATTATGATGGGAAAGTATATGTATTTTACCAAGTAGAGGGTGGTGCAGCATACTCGATATATGATGGCGGTAGCTTGAGCCATCATATTCGCATCCCAGAATTTGGCGACCGAAAATTACTTACAGCTGTTAGTGTAACAGAAGGATTAGTGGTTTTCTCAAGGCTCAAAAACTCACTAAATCAAGGGTTTTCGTCATACCAAATAATAAAGCTTCAAAATGGAAAATGGGGAAACTATGAAGATATCAGTAGTTTAGAGCTTTTTGATGGTGCTGAAGCTGAGCAAGCCTGTGGGGCAACTGTGAATGGCGAAGCACGTATAGTACGGCCAGTAAATACATATAGAGGCCAACTACAATTTCTTTCTTCTTCTGATAATTTTCAAATTCCGTTTAGCCTTATTTGTGATGGGCAGTCAATAATGACAAGAACTGCAGTCGGATATGCTATTTCTGCAGAATTATCATCATTTAACTATATTTATGCTTTACTGGAGGGCGGTAGTGATGCGGGTATTGCTATATACTTACAAGAAAGTAAAACATATATAAGAAAACTTGGGAAAATAAAATTACCAGCACTTTCAACGATTGAAGGGCTTTCGATACATCGTATATCCATGAGAAAATTCTTTATTTATATTGTTGGCATATCTGGATCTCAGCGACAAGCGTATTCTGGAGAGTTTGATATAAATAATCTTGAATCAGAGGTTAAGCCAGATAGTGATGTTGGGAATTCGCTACCGAAATATCTTTCCGCTTGGATTATAAATAATTAGTTTCAAACTTAAGTAGATTTAATAATTTACGGTATTCTGTAATCAAAAAAACCAAATAGAGCTCGCCTTTGTAGAGTAGTTATTGATTACCTTCATTTAATTAATTGGAGAATATATGACAATCGGAACAAGTTATGATTTCCCATCGGAAGTAGTTACGACGTTTAAGGGAAAAGCAGAAGATGATTGGTCCGGAGAATTTCCGGGTCCTCCAGATCTTTGCTTTAATTATAGAAAAATAGTAGAACAATCCGGTGGCATTGCAGTTGCAGAAGACTTAACCAAAAATCATAGAATTTGTATAATTGGAGCTGGAGTAACTGGTCTAACAGCTGCACGAGAATTACTCAGATGTGGCTTTACTCAAGTCACTTTAATAGAGCAAAGTGATCGAATTGGAGGTCGTCATTTAACAAAATTCCCTGATAACGAGTTTGATGAGGCTGGATTTTCACCATTTGAGATGGGTGCAATGCGCATGCCATTCTTCAATAAAAAAGATACAGATCCGCTGACTGGTTCATCACTGATGGCTTATTATGCGAAGCAGTTTAATTTGAAGATCTCTAACTTTCCTAATCCTGGCACACAATGGGTAACCTCAACAGGGATTTATCTACGAGAAGGTTCTTTGAGTGGTTCTGATTTACCAGAAATGGTGATATGGAAAAATCCAGACGGTAATACATTACCACCGAATGAGATATTGAAAGAAATACATAAAAAATGGAGAAAATTTGCCGATCAGATGACTATTGAGGTAAGTAAGAAATATGGTTCCAAAGAATGGGATGATATGTGGCATGCAATTGTTAAAAATTATCACAATTTATCATTTCGAGAACTGGTTATAAAACCGTTCCAAACATGGAATGAAAATAATCCTGGCGATTTTGGAGGGCTGGGTATGAGTCCTCAGGAATCTGAAATATTTTATTCTATTGGTGTTGGTGACGGAAGTTGGGGAGCATTTTATGATGTTTGTTGCCTCTATCCAATCAGAACCTCAATATTTGGATTTGGTAGCAATCTTCAGTTAGTGCATGGCAGAGTCAATAGTGACTATGAAGTTATTAAATCTGCGATGCAAAGCGATGGGTGTGTTCAAGATTCTTTAGGTGTTAGCTATAAGTCACCACAATATCTGGGCCTTGCTTCATTAGATGAATGCCTACTTTATGAGAGTATATCCAAAGACCAGCCTTCTTTTTATGATCACTCAATGGAAAGAAAAACAGGATTATTTATGGACTCTAGAGTTAAAAAAATAGAGAAACTCAGTGATAAATCAATTAATGTTGAGTTTCAGTGGCAGTGCAGCAAAGAAGGTACCCCGATATATTTAAACCAAAACTTTGATTCCGTAATAGTTACAGTACCATCATGGATATTGGGGACAAAAATCAAACTTGAAGGATTTTCAAATAATCAATTACCTTTTGAAATTATTGGTGAATGTAATACTGCGCACTGGGAAGCGAGCTGTAAAATTTATGCCCCTTTAAGCAAAGAGTTTTTAAGACAAAATACAATTCCTCAGATAATGGTAACAGATACATTTATTCATGATGTTTATACTTATCAGTATAGTGATACGTACAAAAATGATTGTATTTTATTAAGCTATACTTGGGAGGATGATTCATTAAAACTGTCTGCTTTCTCTGATATTGATTTGGTAGATATGTGTGTTGAGGAGTTAGACAGAGTTCTAGAAAAATCTACAAACATAAAATCAAGAATATCTCAGTATGTTATTAAAGAAAAGGCAATGGTTCAGCGATGGATATCCGATGAAAATTCTTTAGGTTGCAGTAAACTTTATAGAGCTGGAACTTATTTCAATGCGATGAAATTACTTTCGTATAATAGAAAATACAGTAAAGAATCTGGTCTTCTTTTTGCCGGCGAAGCATATTCAGTGGATGCTGGATGGACTGAGCCATGCCTTAGAGGGGCGGTGGATGCTGTTATTAATATCTGTGCTAATACAAAAGCAAAATTTAATGGTAACTTTAATATGGATGAGCATTATCCAAAATATAGGGACAGTTGATGAATAAAATGTATATCTAGAAATTTTTATATAGGATATTTATATAATGTTGCTTCAAGAAGCCAATAATACACATCAATTACGCAATAATTTTGACAAAATATTTGTCGTGTATATAATTTTCCCTATTATATGAACAATGTCTGGTTCCAGTATTGGGCATTTATATCAGATATGATCCTTAAAGATCATATCTGACTGTATTTATTAGAACATTGACTATCAATTATTTAATGTGATTCTAAATACCATTATTGATGTCCAAAAAACTACAAGAAGAATTAGAAGCATCTTCACTGCTGGATTCAAATAGAAAATCTCCTTTAATAAGATTATTCGATTTTCTACTTTTAAGTTCAATTATTTTGAGGGGGGTTACTGTTCAATTAAATAATCTAAAGTACTATTTCTTTTGATTAATTTTGGCAGCAATTTTATAGAGTCAGCTTGCTCCTTATTTATTTTTTTTAATAATAGTTCCATCGCGGTGAATCCCATTTCGGACATTGGCGAAGCTATGGTTGTGAGTGGAATAGGAAGTTGAGCGGTTAAAGAGATGTTGTTGAACCCAACGACTGCAATATCTTTTCCGGGAATATAGCCTTTGTCCTTGATTGCGCCCATTACACCAATCGCAATAAAATCATTCACCGTGAAAATTGCTGTAGGCAGCTCATTTTTGGATAGAATTTCAAGTCCAGCTTGATAGCCTGAGTCAACATCAAAACCACAATTGATAATGTAGTCATCTGGGATCATTATATTTTTACTGGCGCTATAGTCTTTAAATCCTTTGGTTCGTAATAGACCCGTACTCGCAAATGGTTCACCCGAAATGATCGCAATCCGACGATGCCCCACAGCGATTAAATGTTCTGCTGCTAAGCTTCCACCAAGATAATCATCACAGGTAACAGAGGTAAAATTTTCTAAACTACGACTTACAAGCACAAATGGAATGTCTCGTGCTATTAATTCATTAAAAAACTGATGCGAATTTTCAGTTCCTGTATGTGCATCTGCAATGATTAAACCATCTACTTTTCTAGAAAGGGCCATTTCACCCAATTTTTTTTGGTTGATAGGTAAGTCATTGGTATTGGAAACGAATGTAAAATAATTATTTTGCGTGGCGGCAGCATCAATGCCTTCATAAATATTTGCTAAAACAAGATCTGATAATTTTGGAACTAAAACCCCGATCACGTTGGTTTTCTGGCTCTGTAAACTTTTTGCTAAAGTATTTGGTCGGTAGTTTAAATCGGCTGCTAATTTTTTTACTTTTTCTATGGTTTCTGGGGCTGCTGCGGAACTGGCATCATCTATAGAGCCGTTTAGTATTCTTGAGACTGTAGAAACATGTAAGCCAAGTTCTTTTGAAAGAAATTTTAAAGTTACATTTTTATTTGATCGATTCATATGAAACCACAATAGCCAGAAGCAACATTTTAGCATTTTCCCCCTTAAAAGTTAGAGAAATTATTGGATTGTTGTTTAAAATTTGACAAGAACAAACGTTTGGGTTAAATTTTTAACACAACCCGAACGTTTGGGTTGATTTGGATAATCAATGAGGTAAGGACATGGAAGAAACTTCAGTTAGCCCAGTAAAAGTGGCAGTCATACAATTTGATCCACAAGTGGGTATGGAAAATAGAGAAAGGAATTTACGCCATGGGTTAGATTTGGCGCTTCAAGCTGTCAACAATGGTGCAAATCTTATCGTAATGCCTGAGTTAGCAAATACAGGTTATTTATTCACAAATAGAAAAGAGGCATTTGATCACGCAGAGGAAATCCCAAATGGACCAAGTGTTCAAGTCTGGCAAGATTTTGCGCGTAAGCATTCTATTTATTTAGTTTCAGGAATTGCAGAAAGAGAAGGTGTTCGTCTTTTTGATACTTCAGTTTTAATCGGACCTGACGGGCTTATTGGGAAATATCGCAAGGCACATTTATGGAACCTTGAAAAACTTTGGTTTACGCCTGGTGATACAGGCTTCCCCGTATTTGAAACACCGATCGGAAGAATTGGGATGTTAATTTGTTGGGATATTTGGTTTCCAGAAGTTCCAAGAATATTAACTCAACAAGGTGCGGATATTATTTGTAGTGTAAATAATTGGGTTTGGACACCACCGCCATTATTTGATGAAAGTGGTAAGTGTATGGCCTCATATCTCACCATGACTGCTGCACATGTGAATAATGTCTACATTGCTGCTGCAAATCGAGTTGGAGCTGATAGAGGTGAACGTTTTCTTGGATGTTCATTAATTGCAGGCACCAATGGTTGGCCAATCGCGGGTGTTGCAGATGCAGAAAAAGAAATGATTCTGTATGCGGATATTGATTTGGTTGCTGCACGTGGTGCGCCGATTTGGAACAAGCATAATGATTTAATCCGAGATAGACGAACTGACATGTATGACACGATGTTAGGCTATAAATCTCACAATATTTTCCCTCGCTAATCCATGTGGGGGATATATGAAAAAGAATTATCGGATTGAAATGATTGATATTGTCATCGCAGCATGTGTCATGCTGTCTACAATTATCATCGTGGGAGTAGTTGAAAAGTACTCCCTCCAAATTTGGGATAATTACGCAACAATGCAACCACCAACGTCCACCTTAACTTGGTTAAGGTGGGGGGTGGGTGATGTAAGTGAGGCTCAATTTTATAAAAGTGAATTGGCATCACTTGGTTTATTAGTGGGTGCAGGCATTGCTTATTATTTTTCAAAAATGCGTTCGAAATGGCAAGGGTTTCAACTAAGTTATGGAACGGGTCTATTTCCATGGATTTTATTGAGTTCAAGTTTAAGTTTGATTCTGAGTAATATCATTTGGGGATGGACGCTTATTGAAAGTAACTCGTGGCAACCAACATTTGTGACGTTTGTGTCATTACCAGCTGCAACAGTACTTATGTATGGGCGTGGCTTTAAAATAGCAATAATTGGCGCAGTTGCCGGGGCACTATTTGTAACGCCTTCTTCGTTGATCATCGTCAACTATGTATGTGTTCCCTTAAATTTGCCAAGTATTATTGGTAATGTCTTAGGTATGGCAATTGGAAGCTTAATCGCATTTATTATTTTTAAAAAATTTAATTTAAGTTGTTTGGTCAAAGAAACAGAAACAAAAAAACAAGAGCCTATCGAAGAAGAAAAAGAGATTGAAGAAAAAGAGATCGAGCCAAAGGATACAACTCCATTTTGGGTTGTAAGACGAGCGCTTGCAGACTTCTCTGAATCTCAATTTATTGCAAATGAATGGGCTGGATTAGGCTTAATTATTGGCGCTTTGTTGGCAATTTACCTGAACCCTTTAAGTATTTCATATGGAAGTGGGCTGATTGGAAGCATATTAATTAGTCAAATGTTAGCTGCATTGATGGCAGTTATTCTATGGAAAAGTAAATGGGAAAAATATGGATGGTATCCGACATATATTCCGATTTCTTCAGTTGCTCCAGTCTCTGTTTTAGTCTTCGGTGGAAGTCTAAGCTCCATTATTTTAGGTGCATTTATTGGTGCATGTGTTGCTCCACCTTTAGCCGCTTTTATTTCAAACAAGCTTCCTAAATACCAACATCCATATATTGGCAATGTGGTTTCCATGGCAATTACATCACTATTGGCTTTGGGCACAATTCATCTGGTTTCCTGAATCTATATTTTTATATACAAGGAGTTGTAATGTTAACGTGTCCAGTAAAAGGCTATTTTTCTGAACTTGATGTTGAGCAAATTGCGAAAATGCTTAGGTCAAAAGAAATTACTGCCAAAGCACTTACACAGCAGAGTTTAAATTCAATCAATCAGCATAAAGCGTTAAATGCATTTTGTTATATCGATGATGAATATGCGATACAACAAGCAGAATATGCAGATGAACTTTTTAATCAAGGAATAGATCTTAGCCCGTTACAGGGTATACCGATTGCGATAAAGGATAATATTGAAACTGCGCAACTTATAACCTCTATGGGGTCCAATTTTTTCAAAGACTATTTACCTGAAGTCGATGCTGAATGCGTACAACAACTTAAAGCTTTAGGCGCGGTGATCATTGGAAAAACCAACACGCATGAGTTTGCCTATGGGCCAACAGGGGATATTTCGGCACATGGCGCGACAAAAAATCCATGGGACCTTGCAAAAATTTCAGGTGGATCGAGTTGTGGTAGTGCTGTAGCGGTTGCTGCTGGACTTGTACCTATCGCAATTGGGACAGATACAGGTGGCTCGATTCGTATACCTGCAAGCTTAACAGGGGTTATGGGTTTTAAACCGACTTACCAGCAATTTTCAATGAAAGGCGTTTTCCCTTTGTCTAAGAGCCTAGATCATTTAGGAATATTAGCAAAAAGCGCTCAAGACATTGATTTGGTTGTTTCTTTATTAACACAAGAAAATCATCAAGTTGTCTCCAATGCGTTAGCAACCAGATTACCGAAATTAGGTTGGGTATCTATTGATAATTTTATTGAAAACTATGATGGCCCTTTATACCAGAAGTTAAAGCATCAAGTTTTTTCGCTTTGGGACAATCAAATTGATGAAGTGTCGAGTGCTTTAACGGCTTTTAAAGATATCCATCGCTATTTTTACGCTATCCAAAATAGTGAGGCATATGCCGTCCATCACCATCAAGTAGAGCACTCTCCAGCGTTATTTCAGAAAGATGTGTTGGAGAGGTTACTACAAGCTGAAGAAACCAAAGGCTGGGAGTATGTGAACGCATTAGATTTTCAAAAAAAGTACCAAGAAGTCCTTGCTAAAATTTTTGATCAGTACGATTACCTCATCATGCCGACATTACCGATACAAGCCACTGATCTGTATCAAAAAGATTTGTATTTAAATGGCACTTTCATAAATATTAAATCAGCTTTACTCAGTCTGACCAATATATGGAATTTTTTGGGAAATCCTGTACTCAATGTTCCGCTATGTCATGAAAATAAAATTCCGATTGGTATTCAGATCATTGGTGCAAAGAAAAGCGATCGTCATCTTTTGGCCTTTGCAGTGAATAATGGTTTTTAGTTTTTTTAATTTTTTCAATATTTAAGGTCTATTGGCCTGTTAATAAAATGATAATCAAGGATGATTTTATGAAACATGATTTGTTTAAATATACGGTATTCACACTACTTTTAAATGTGCCTTTAGTTGCAAATGCTGCGATTGAATTTGAGGGTAAGGATAACGATTCTAAGTTAACCGTTTCTGGTGAACTACGAGCAAGTTATCAGGAAAATAATTTTGAGAATAAGGCTTCGGATCAAAAAATAAAATTTAATACAGCTATTTTAAATATTGGGTATAGCTCTCCGAATATATTCGGTAATTTTCAATATCGCTGTTATCAATTTGATACCTTATGTGATTTTTCCACATTGGTACAAGCCAATGCTGGCTATCATTTAAACTCAACAGACAATCTTAAAGTTGGTTTACAGCCGATTCCTTTTGGGCCAGGGCAATTTTGGGACAGTAGTTTTTATGAAGGAATCAATACAACGATGGGACTTCAGGATACGATGAATTTAGGTGTTAACTACCATTTTGAGTTGCCCACAGTCACCAAAGTTGATTTGGCCTATTTTGCCGCTGATGGGGCTTTGTTGCACAAAGATTTAAAATTAAAGTTCACCTAAGTTATCTAAATTTAAGATACAACTCGGGTATGAGGTCTTCCTAAATCCGTGAATTTATAAACTCCTTGATGTGAGCTTATCTATTATTACTCAATACCTACTACTGTGGTGATATAACCAGTCGTTAAAAGAATTGATAAGCCTAATGACATTTCAAATAAAATGGCATAGCCTAATTTTTTGGCAAACTTTGGGTCTTGCAAGCGAGGAGTGAAATACCATTTATTAAAGGCAGCTAATAATAAAATACTTAGAACAAATAAGATTTTAATTATAAATCCATGCCCGTAAGGAGTATTTAGTAGAGTATTGAAATCTTTAATGAGTAACAAAGCAATACTTGCACCGCAAGCCAGTAATATTCCTACGATAAAGGCTGCAATTTGTCCAAATAGATGCATACGCTCTTTTAATGGTAATCCATTAATTTTTTGGCTAGTTTTCCATAAAGGATAAAGTGCTCCCATCCATAAAGACATAACTAGTACATGTATTGATAATAAAACTTGAGCGAATAGGGTTAAGTTCGTGACATGTCCTAGTTGAGAAAAGCTGAAAACTATTGGTATTAGTAGTATGACAAATATTGTCCCTTCAATTTTGGAAATCTGATTAGTCCCTTTGCTTAGTTTTACGACCATGAATAGAAGTAAAAGCGCAAAACTAATCGTTCGAATGACATGGGTATGCCCAATAGGGGTACTCATTAGGATATTGACATAGTTAATATCCCACATCCCTGAAAGCCCAGTATTAGCAAAACTTCCAACTAATATAAAAAATCCTAGAGCGCTGGACAAAAAGCCTAAACCAGCACCAATGGTAATGTATTTAAGAATGGTAGCCTTGATTTCTACATAACGCCCAAGTAAGAAATAGCAAAAAGATCCACCAATAACAAAAGCGACCCCTAAGTATAAAAAGACTTTAACTAGCCATGTTGCATATATCCAAGTTTCAGCAACCATATTCTTCTCCCTTATCATAGCAACATGCCAGCAAATTGCTGGCATGTTGCTATTTGTGCTTTACTGTTATTTTTCTGATTTAATGGTGAAACTATATTCACCACTCATGTTGTGACCATCAGTACCCATCGTGGTCCAGACCACCGTATATTTTCCTTTTTTAAGTTTAGGTACAGCTACTTCAAATGATTTTTTTAGATCATGACTTACTTGGTAATTTAAAGGGATGTCTTTACGTTGAGCATCAAGCAATTTAACGTTCATTAGCATGACTTCACCACCAAAATTAAGCGTTATATTTTTGGTTTCGCTTGCTACAGAAGCATTGATAGCTGGGGTTGCGCTTTCAAGATTGACATGTGCAAATGCACTAGAAGCAGCAATAACCAAAGTTGCTCCTACAAGAACATTACGTAGAGCTGTCATTCTATTTTGAAAAATTTTCATTTCACTGTCCTTTTAAAACTAATATTTGGCTAAGTAATGGACCAGTAAAATTAATAGGCCTAGTAAATTGGTCATCACCTTTTGTAACTCTATTATTAAAGAACGAGAGATACACCCCGATGACTCCAAAATTACATTTTTGTCATTTTAAAGATTGAAAACTCACAAGTGCTAAACTGACTTTGTTGAATAAAAATGGCCATCTAATAAACAGATAATAGAAAATTTTATTGTAATTATGATGTGCTTTATAAATTAAAAATTATGTCTATGCATGAAGGAGGTTTTTATGGACCATCATAATCATGAGGCGAAAAATTTAGATAATTCACTTACTGATCCAGTCTGTGGTATGGCTGTGACCAAAGCATCAAAATTTCATGAAAGGCTAAATGGTAAAACTTATTTTTTTTGTAGTGAAAAGTGTCAAATACGATTTAATACCAAGCCCGAGTTGTATTTTACTAAGCAAGATGAAACAAAAATATTAAAAGACTCTCATAAGAAAACAGATTCAAGATTAATAGAATCTGTTCAGCAGTCTGAAGTAAAAGCAGCAACTATCTATACTTGCCCAATGCATCCTGAGATTAGACAGGACCATTCAGGAGATTGCCCTATCTGTGGTATGTCTTTAGAGCCTTTACTTCCTGATCTAGATGAAGCAGATGAAAATCATGAACTTAAAGATTTTAAGCGAAGATTTTGGTGGACCTTACCTCTGACGATTATCATCGTATTTCTAGCAATGTTTGGTCATCAGTTGAATTGGTTTGAGATGGAGGTGCAAAGTTGGATTGAACTTGTACTAACTTTACCAATTGTTTTTTGGGCAGGAAGGCCATTCTTTGTTAGATGTTGGCAGTCAATTCTTAATCGGAGTCCAAATATGTGGACCTTGATTGGAATTGGGACTGGAGCAGCCTTTATATATAGCCTTGTTGGAACAATAGCACCTCAAGTTTTCCCCGACTCATTTGTATCTATGGGGCGAGTTGCTGTGTATTTTGAAGCGACAGCAGCGATTATTTCTCTAACATTGTTAGGCCAAGTGCTAGAGTTAAAAGCACGGTCCCAAACTTCAGCAGCAATTAAATCCCTACTTGGATTGGCTCCTAAAACAGCAAGAAAAATCAGTGCTGATGGTGTGGAGGAAGATATTCTGCTATCTCATGTGCATGTAGGCGATTTATTGAGGATACGTCCGGGTGAAAAGGTCCCTGTTGATGGAATCATTACAGAAGGTTCAAGCTCTGTAGATGAGTCAATGCTGACTGGAGAACCAGTGCCTGTTACAAAACGCGTGGGTGATCAGGTCATTGGTGCAACAATGAATATGAATGGATCATTGGTGATGCGATCAGAAAAAGTTGGATCATCAACCGTGCTTTCTCAAATCGTACAAATGGTCGCTCAGGCTCAGCGTTCTAAAGCACCAATGCAACGGATGGCAGATCATGTTGCAGGGCGATTTGTCATGGGGGTTATTGGTATTGCTGTTCTAACTTTTTTGGGTTGGGGGATATTTGGACCTGAACCTAGTTGGGTCTATGGATTAATCAATGCAGTAGCAGTCTTAATCATCGCATGTCCATGTGCTTTAGGATTAGCTACCCCCATGTCAATTATGGTAGCAACGGGGCGAGGTGCGTCAAATGGGGTACTTTTCCGTGATGCTACTGCAATTGAAAATCTGCGTAAGATTGATACGTTAATTATTGATAAAACAGGTACTTTGACAGAAGGACAACCATCATTTAATAAAGTAATTGCGGTTTCAGGATATGAAAATAATGATGTCCTTCGTTTAGCTGCCAGTTTAGATCAGGGAAGTGAGCATCCTTTAGCTAATGCAATTGTACGTGCTGCCCGTGAGCGTAATTTTACGTTAAGTAAACCTACTACCTTTGAATCAGGCTCAGGTATTGGAGTCAAGGGAGAGATAAACGGGCAACAATTAGCTCTAGGTAATACAGCATTGATGGAGCAACTTGGAATATCTGTTAGTGCGCTCATTCTACAAGCAGAGGAATTAAGAGCAGAAGGTGCTAGTGTCATGCATTTGGCAGTTGATGGAAAACTTATAGGTCTATTGGCTGTCTCTGATCCAATTAAAGCAAGTACTCCTGAAGCTCTTCTTTCATTGAAAAATTCTGGTTTAAGAATCATCATGGCAACAGGCGACGGTTTAACAACAGCAAAATCAGTTGGTGCTAAATTAGGTATCAATGAAGTCTATGGTGAGGTTAAGCCAGCTGATAAGTTGGAGTTGGTCAATAAATTGCAAAAAGAAGGGAAAATTGTTGCTATGGCAGGTGATGGAATAAATGATGCACCAGCCTTAGCTCAGGCTGATGTTGGAATTGCAATGGGGACGGGAACTGATGTAGCAATGAATAGTGCTCAAGTTACCTTAGTAAAAGGTGATTTACGCGGCATAGAAATTGCTCGTTCCCTGTCAGAAGCGACTGTTAAAAATATGAAGCAAAATCTAATGTTTGCTTTCCTTTATAATGCATTAGGTATTCCTTTGGCCGCTGGTGTGCTGTATCCGTTTACTGGATGGCTGCTTTCTCCTATGATTGCAGCATTAGCAATGAGCTTAAGTTCTGCATCGGTGATTGGCAATGCCTTACGATTACGTCATCAAAACTAATCACGGCTGACTAGACTACTCATTAGCATAAGTTAATGAGTAGTCAGTATTTGAAAGAGTGTTTGATAGTCGAGATATCATTAATTTTTAAAGACAATTTTAAAAATAATACGCCCTTCTTCATAAGTAGCTTGAATTGTAGCTCCATGTACATCAAAAATAGACTTAGTAATTGCTAGACCTAAACCAGTACCTTCTTCGACTCTTTGTCTGGATGCATCTGTTCTATAAAAACGGTCAAATAATCGACTTAATTGTTCTGATGACAAAGGTGAACTTTCATTTTCAATGGAAAATAAGGTTGTATCGATGTTCTGTTGACATTTGATTTTGATACTCGAATTTGATTTACCATATTTGATTGCATTTGATAATAAATTACTCAGTGCGCGACGTAACATGGAAGGATCTCCTTGCACATAACCTAGACCAGTTTGTTCTAAAGTCATTTTTTTCTCAGAAGCAATAGCATCATAAAAGTCAAATAAAGCTGAAATTTCCTTTACTAAATCAATTTTTTGTAAGTTCGGTAAATGCAAACCGTGCTCGGCCTTCGCAAGGAATAACATATCGGAAACCATTCGGGCTAAACGTTCAAACTCTTCTAAGTTAGAAAAGAGAACTTCCTGATAAGTATTGATATCACGATTACGGGATAAACATACTTGGGTTTGAGTCATCAGATTATTAATAGGTGTGCGAATTTCATGAGCAAGATCAGATGAAAAATCTGATAATTTCTCTACAGCAGATTCCAATCTATCTAGCATATCGTTAAAAGCTATAGCTAAGGATCTAAGCTCTGTTGGCGTGTTATCGACGTCTAAGCGTTCAGAAAGATGTTGAGCTGAGATACCTTCTGCAACTTTTGCCATTTTTTGAACTGGGCGTAGCCCGCGCCATGCTGCGAACCATCCTAAGAACATTAAACAAACTGTACCTACAAAGCCAATATATAAAAGCTGGCGTCTAAAGTCATTTAAGAAATGTAGATGCTCAGATGTATCGATTCCAACTATAATTTGGGCTGATGGTATTGAATTATTACGATCAAAAGACTTTTTATAAACTAAGCCACGATAGGTTTTATTTTGAATTCTCCATTCAATCCATGGATTTTGATTTGATTTGATGAGTGCTTGGGCATTAATAACAGAAGGTGCTGAGCTAAAAATAACTTGACCAGTTGGACGTTCAATTTGGATGATCAGATCGTGATGTCCAACCAAGGCATCTTTCAAATATAAATTTAACTCTTGAGAATTAGATGGGTTTTGTTCAAGTAGGTTTTCTACAAGCTGAATTTTGCCTTCTAGCTGAGTTCGGTCTTGAGTTTCGAAATGATGCATTACGAGTTGGTGAATGACCAAACCCATAATCATTAAGATGATAACAGTAGAGAGAGAAAATATGATCGCAATACGGAAGCTAATGGCATTAAACAGTTTATGACCCATCTTCTACCTCTAGAACATAGCCCATTCCTCGTATGTTCTGAATTAGCTTAGGGGTAAAGTTACTATCTATTTTACTTCTTAACCGTTTAATTGCGACTTCTACTATATTGGTATCACTATCAAAATTCATATCCCATATTTGGGACGCTATGAGAGTACGAGGTAAAATTTCTCCGCGTCTACGCATAAATAGTTCCATCAACGCAAACCCTTTGGCTGTTAAGTCAATACGTTGTCCAGCTCGGGTGACACGACGTTTACGGAGATCGAGTTCAAGGTCGGCAATAGTAATAATATTGCTATCCTCTTTTTGTTGTCCACGACGAAGTAAGCTTTTTATTCGTGCAAGTAGTTCAGCAAAAGCAAAAGGTTTCACCAAATAATCGTCTGCGCCCAAATCTAATCCTTTAACCCTATCTTCAATTTGATCACGGGCAGATAGAAAAAGAATAGGCATAGTTTTGCCACTTTTCCGAATATCATCAATAATATTCCAACCATCTAGTTTTGGTAACATAACGTCCAAAATGATCAGGTCATACTCTTCAGAAAGAGCTTGATGTTTACCCGATAATCCATCTGTGACCCAATCTGTAATATATCCTGCTTCAGACAGACCTTGCTTAAGGTAATCACCTGTTTTTTGTTCATCTTCAACTAATAAGATTCTCATTGATAAAAACCCATATCACTCATTAACACCATCATAACGTTATAAATACGGGATTCGATGTAGATTACAAAAATGTCATTTTCAGGTCACATAGATGTTCGGTCGGGGGCTATATGGTATTTAAATGAAGTTAATTTTTGGAGCAAAAAATGAAAATTCTATTTCGTCGTAGCTTAACAACTCTTATGTGTGTTGGAACCTTATTTGTTGGGACTCAGACTTGGGCAGCAGATGCTAAACAAGCAGCTACTGTAAACACAGAGATCAAAGCACATTCAAATGTGCAAGAGAAATGCCCAACAACACCTTGTAACATGAAGAATGATGAGAAAACTTCACAAGATCATAGCCAGCATGCCAATATGGCAGATATGTCCCAAATGGATCACTCTAAAATGGGAGATATGGATCATTCTAAGATGATGAACATGGACCATTCTAAAATGAACAAATCAAACGCATCAAAATAATTATTTCAATAAATGAAAGATCGAGGTATTAACGCAAATAGAGTGTTCATCTTAATGCCCTTACCTTGATTGTAGCTAGGTGGAAAAAATGTCTAAAAAGTTCAGTCATGTCCTTTTAATAGGAGTCGGTTTATTTTCGTCGACTTGGGTTATGGCAGCAGTTAAAGAATATGATTTAACGATTGCTGAGCAAACGGTGAATGTTACTGGTCAGCCACTTAAGCGAATTACCGTAAATGGTAAATTCGTTGCCCCTCTTCTTGAGTTTGAAGAAGGTGATGATGCCATTATTCGTGTACACAATAAGTTAAAGACCCAAGATTCATCTATTCATTGGCATGGTTTAATTTTACCGGGAATTATGGATGGTGTACCCGGATTTAATCAGTTTGATGGTATTGCACCGAATCAAACTTATGAGTATAAATTCAAGGTTCGCCAAAATGGTACTTATTGGTATCACTCTCATAGTAAAGGGCAAGAACAAGACGGTTTGTATGGTCCCCTAGTTATTTATCCTAAGAATAAAACTCCTTTATCCGCAAACGAAAAAGCCGATAGAGACTATGTAGTCTTACTTTCTGATTTTCATAATTCCACAAGTGGTCAGATTGAAAAGAATCTCAAAAAGGAAGCTGATTATTATCAGAACCGTAGAGAAACAGTATTTGATGTCTTAAAACAAGTTAAACGTGATGGATTGAAGGCAACTTGGCAAGATCGTTCGATGTGGAATCAGATGCGAATGCTTAAAACAGACATGTCAGATGTCACTGGCTATACATTCTTAATGAATGGTAAAACGCCTCAGCAAAATTGGACTGGAAACTTTAAGGCTGGTGAAAAAGTACGTCTTCGATTCATTAATGCCTCTGCAATGTCATTTTTTGATGTGCGAATTCCAAACTTGAAAATGACTGTGGTTAGCGCAGATGGTCAACCAGTAAAACCAGTTCCAGTTGATGAGTTTCGAATAGGAACAGCTGAAACTTATGATGTCATTGTAGAACCAAAACAAACGCATTACCAAATCGAAGCCGAATCTATTGATCGTACTGGATTTTCGGTTGGAACATTACATGATGAAAACACTTCCCATGTAGAACAAATTGAGATGCCAAAACCTCGTCCTCGTTCATTATTGACTATGGAAGATATGGGGATGGATCACGACATGTCTTCGATGAAAGGTATGAATCATGATATGTCTTCAATGAAAGGCATGGATCACGACATGTCTTCGATGAAAGGTATGAATCATGATATGTCTTCAATGAAAGGCATGGATCATGATATGTCTTCGATGAAAGGCATGGATCACGACATGTCTTCGATGAAAGGCATGGATCATGATATGTCTTCAATGAAAGGTATGGATCATGATATGTCTTCAATGAAAGGTATGGATCATGGTATGTCAATGAATACAGATGATGCTAAGGCTATATCGAACCAAAAGGATAGTACCGTATATGGCTGGGCGAATGCATCAACCCCAGCAGGTCAAAAAGCATTGCAATATAGTGACTTGCAGTCATTAAATCCACAGCAAGATACTCGTGCGCCTGAACGTGAAATGGAAGTTCGTCTAGGCGGGAATATGGAACGTTATATTTGGACAATCAATGGTAAGAAGTTTAGTGAAACAGAGCCATTTAAAGTGAAATATGGCGAGCGTATCCGTTTGAAATTCGTGAATGACAGCATGATGGCGCACCCAATGCATTTACATGGCATGTTTATGCAGCTTGAAAATGGTCAAGACCCTAGTAATATGCCGAATAAACATACAGTAATTGTTCCACCGGGTAAAACGATTACAACCTTACTTACTGCTGATGAATTAGGTGAATGGGCTATCCACTGCCATTTGTTATATCACATGTCTGCTGGAATGATGAATAAGCTAATTGTGGCAAATGTAGATAGCAATGGTACTGATTCAACAGGCGGAGTGGCTCAACCCCAAGCAAATGATAAGGGAGTGAATCAACATGCAAACCATTAAAAAACTTTCTTCAAAAACACTTTTATCAGTTATTTTAATCGGATTTTCAGGTTTAGTTTTTGCAAATGATATCCCTATATCAGAAAGTAAGGATATACAGTCAAAACCCCTGTCTAAAGGAATGAAAATTCTATTACAAGAATCAGGAGGTTTAAGATATTCCCCACAAGAACTTTATCCAGAATATTATTCAATGGAAAATGCAAACATGGGGGATAAAAGCACACTGATTTTGAATGAAAGATTTAACAGACCTCATGATAATCATCTTAAAGAGCATGGTGGGCAAATTTATCAAGCAACAAAACTTGAAAATGCATGGATAGTTGATGAAGATGGTAAGGGTACACTAGGAACGAAGTTTGAAACTTTGATTGGGACAGATGAAAATCGTATATTTATCGAAGCGAATCTAGCAAAGCCAGAAAACAGTGATATTAATTATGATATATCTGCACTCTATAGTCGTAATGTAGCCCCATTTTGGGATGTGCAAACAGGTGTTCGATATAGTAAAGATAAAAATAACCCAAACAACAATCGGATTGATGGTGTTGTCGGTATATTGGGATTAGCCCCTTATTTTTTTGAGACACAAGCATATCTTTATGGAGGAGAGAATAATTTTTGGGGAGCAAGTTTTGAAATCGAACGTGATTTCTTGTTAACCCAGAAATTGATTACTCAACCTTATCTAGAAATGGATGCTATATTCAGCGATGACTCTAACTATGCTGCAAAATCAGGTTTATCAGAATTGAAAACTGGTATCAAAACTCGATATGAGATTACTAAGCGGATCAGACCTTTTATTGATGTTGCTTATCAATATGAAAAAGGACAGAAAGCCACTTCTATGCAAGAGGCAACAGAGTCTGAAAAGGGATGGAAATATGGTGCAGGTATCGAGTTAGTTTTTTAATCTCAGTTTAATCTAGCATTGGGAGTGGTGGTTAGTCTGCTATTCCTCAAATGATTTACAGGCTCGATTTCAAATTTTTCATTAATCATCTGTATTAGTTCAGATCTGATCAGACATTGATCTTGAAAAAGAGAAAGTTACCCGTTTTGATAAAGGTGTCGAATCTTAATCAAACAAAGGTAACTTTCTTATGTTGCATACTAACAATCAAATCATCAAACACAAAGTAGGCTTACTCAATTTAGCTGAAGAACTTCAGAATGTATCCAGAGCTTGTAAAGTCATGGGTGTCTCTAGAGATACCTTTTACCGTTATCAGGAACTCGTTGAATCAGGTGATGTTGATTCACTCATCAATAAATCCCGAAGAGTACCGAATCTTAAGAATCGTGTAGACGATGCCATAGAACAAGCCGTTATTGATTTCGCAATCCAATATCCAGCTTATGGTCAACACCGCAGTAGTAATGAATTGCGTAAAAATGGTGTATTCATTTCAGGTAGCGGGGTTCGATCTATTTGGCTTCGCCACGATTTAGAGAATTTTAAAAAGCGATTGAAAGCCTTAGAAGCCAAAGTGGCACAAGATGGCTTTGAGTTAAATGATCATCAGATTGCTGCACTTGAGCGTAAACATGAAGATGATGTTGCTTGTGGCGAAATAGAAACACACCATCCAGGATATCTTGGAGCCCAAGATACATTTTACGTTGGCAATCTGAAAGGTGTTGGTCGAATCTATCAACAAACTTTTATCGACACCTACAGCAAAGTCGTTCATTGCAAGCTCTATACAACGAAAACACCGATTACAGCGGCAGATCTGTTAAATGATCGTGTACTACCATTTTATCAGTCGCAGGATCTACCAATGCTGCGTATCCTGACAGATAGAGGTACTGAATATTGCGGTAAGGTTGAACAACATGATTATGAGCTATATTTAGCCATCAATGATATTGATCACACCAAAACAAAAGCAGCACCCCCACAAACGAATGGAATATGCGAGCGTTTCCATAAGACGATCTTGCAGGAGTTTTATCAAATTACATTTAGGAAGAAGCTATATAGTACATTAGAGGAATTACAAGCTGATCTAGACGTTTGGCAAAAATTCTATAATACTGAACGAACTCATCAGGGAAAAATGTGCTGTGGTCGCACACCACTGGAAACATTACTTGATGGGAAGCGAATTTGGGCTGAGAAGAATTTAGCTCAAATTTAACCTGACAGGCACACTAAAAAATGGGTAACTGTCAGATCTGGTTTGAGCTAGTACAAATCATCCCTTTGAAAGATATTTTGTGGTGTCTTATTCAAAGTTAAGAATAAGTTCTTAAATCTATTCTTCTATACCTTTGAAATAATTTCCTAAAATTTTTTCTTTTTTAATAAAGTTTTAAAAATTAAATTAAAACTTTTTATCCAATCAGATTGATCTGTATACATATGTTTTATAGCTTTTTTTTGATTAAGTCCTAAAGTGTTGCTTTCAAACCATTTTTTGTTCCTTTCTTTTCTTCGATTACATCACAAAGTTTCTTAATATTTTGATAAGTAAGCTCATATTTCGTTGTGAATAAAAATGCATAAAATCTTTCATTTTTATTATTTTTTCAATATCAATAAGATAAATATGATCATTAAAATCGATTAATTCCAGTTTAAGAAACATTATTGATCTACCAAATTTACGATGAATCCATGAAGGGTAGATAGGATTTTTAACGATAGGCTTAATTTGTAAAAGTGAATAGCCCTCTAAAAGATTTCCATACTTATCAATACAATGTATATTTTTGAGAGGAGAGCTTTCTTGATCTTTCATTTTTTTTAGGCTGTTGAATATAAGGTCTAGATTATCGATTTTGGTTTTTTTTGATTTTTTTTTCAGTATTTTCAGACTTTTGTGGTTTATTTTTTTTATTTCCATGTGACTGTTGGGACTGTTCTAAATTTTGTTTGTTCCCTTTTAAATGAATGCTTCTGTCATCTAAGGCAGAAGCATTCATTTTATGCTGTCTAGTTAAAGTGTGTACTACAGAACTCAGCCCAATCAGCCATTAGGCCTTTACGTTTTTCTAGATAAGCTCCACGTAGGTAGGCCGCTTCAACCTCATCTGGTAACTTATGGGCAAGTACATGCTCACATACTTCACGAGGGTAGTCTGTTTTGTCTGCCGACCAGTCACGAAACGTAGACCGGAAACCATGAGTGGTGATGACTCGATTTTGTTTTGGATCAATATAGCCTAAGCTACTTTCCTTAAATTTCTGTTCATGCATACGCTTAATTAAAGCAGTTAAGGACATGTCTGAAAGCATGTTACCAGTACGAGGTGCAGGGAAAATATAACTTTGAGGCCCGGTATCTGTCTGAATTGATTTTAATAATTCAATTGCTGATTCTGAAAGTGGAACACGATGTTCTTTTTCAGCTTTCATGCGCTCTTTAGGAATAGTCCAGACTTTAGATTTAAAATCGATTTCTTGCCAAGTTGCTCCAAAAATTTCACCAGAACGACAAGCTGTTAAAATTGCAAATTCCAGTGCCTTTGGAGAAATACCATCTTTTTGGCGAAGGTGTTGAACGAATGTAGAGACTTGATCATAAGGCAAAGAAGGGTGGGGACGTGATTCCTGCTTTAAGTTACCTAATATAGGTTCAAGATTACCTTTCCATTCAGCAGGGTTGTCACCTTCAAAATACTCCATAGCCTTTGCATAATCAAAAATAGTCTCAATACGACCACGAATTCGTTTAGCTGTTTCGTTCTTCTCAATCCAGATAGGCCTAAGAACTTCAGCAATATCAACTTTAGTAATTGTGCCAATACTAATATCACCAAGAGTAGGATAGATATAAGTTTCTAATGTAGTAGACCATTGAGCTATATGCTTTTGATTCTTTAATTCACGAGATTTATTGGCAATCACAATCTGAGCACATTCACGAAAAGTACGATTACGAAGTTTTTGAATACGTAAAGCTTGAAGTTGATCTTGTTTTTGTTTGATAGGATCAATTCCGTTTCGGATTTGTAATCTTAGTTCAGTAGCTTTTGCTCGTGCTTCAGCTAAAGAAACTTCAGGGTAGGGACCAAGACCAATATCACGGCGATGAAGTTGCTGTTTTCCATTTTCATCAAAGCGCTGACCTACAACAACACGTAGAACCCAAGCACGAGAGTCGTTGACAATACGCAGGTGCAAACCATTGACACCGCCTACAGCATGTCTTCCATTTCCTTTGATTTTTGCTACACTGAGTGCAGAGAGTTCCTTGGCTTTCTTAGGCATAGGCTTGTTCTTGTCCCACATAAAAACCCACATAGAATATTAGAAATGATTGGGTTTTGCAAGACGCGGTTGGATTGATTTTTACATAAATTGTTGAAAAATATATTTATGTTGGATTGGGTTGGACGGCATAATACAGGTGTTATACGGACACCGCTTCCGCCACATTGAAGTTTCTGACACTGTTTAACACTATATAAGTATTTGACTTATAAGGTTAAAGTTGGAAACAAGCGGTATAGCAAGCTATGACACAGTACGTCAATGAGCGGTTATAAAGTAGTAAAAAATGCAGTAAGATAATCTCTTACTGCATTTTTTTTTGGTTTATACGTTATGGCTGCTCGTGGAATCAATAAACTGACTGCTTTACAGGTAAAAAAAGCAAAAGCAAATCCGGATAAAATGTATAAGCTTCCCGATGGAGGTAATCTTTACTTACGTATTGATTCCAGTGGTAGCAAATACTGGATATTTAACTATACCCGTCCTTATGTTGGTAAACGTAATGATTTATCTTTAGGGACTTATCCAGAAGTGACTTTAGAAGAGGCACGTTTGGTTCGTGATGAATATAAGAAATTAATCAAGCAGGGGATTGACCCTGCCACTATGCGTTTAGAAACTAAAAACCAAAAACAGAAAGAAGCAGAACATACTTTTCGTGTGGTCAGTGCAGAGTGGCTTAAAAAACGGGAATTGGAAGGTAAACAGGATGAAGAGACTATTCGCCGTTTAAATCATGATGCTTATCCTTATATAGGCGATATGAGTTTTCCACAATTGACTGTGGACGTATTAGAAGCCAAAGTTTTCCAGCGTATTATTGATCGGGAAGCTTTGTCTGTAGCTAAGCGCTTAAAGTCAGACTTGAACCAGATTTTTAAATCAGCCAGAAAAAAGAAACTTATCCAATATAATCCGATAGAAGATATTGAATTACCAAATCCACAGGGTGGGAATTTTGCTGCGGTGACAGAGGAACAAGACTTAGTCCCAATGCTGAATAAAATCTGGAACTATACCAAATTACATGCACGATGCTTAATCACGACACAAGTTGCCTTAAAGTTATCTGTGCTGACCTTCCAGCGCCCAGGAGAAATCCGCAAGCTTAAGAAGGCTTATTATTACCCAGAAGAACGCTGCTTTAAATTCATTGCCAGTAAAACCAAACAACAACATGTGGTTCCATTGTCTGATCAAGCATTTGAATTGGTGGAGTCAATTATTGATTTATACCCACACAGTGAATATCTGTTTGTGGGACGTGATGGCAAGACTTATCTATCAGACAATACTATTAATACAGCATTGAAACGTTTAGGTTATGGTGGAAAGCAAACGGCACATGGCTTAAGAGCAACAGCTCGAACCATGCTTGATGAAATTTTAGAGCAGCGTGTGGACTTTATTGAACACCAATTAGCGCATAAGGTTAAGGACAACAACGGTACAGCCTATAACCGAACCAAATTTCTCAATAACAGACGAGAGATGATGCAGGAGTGGTCTGATTATTTGGAATCTTTGCTTGAAGCATAAAAGTTAAGATATTGAAAAGTATGATTTTTTATTAAATTTATTAGCAGAACATTGCATTGCTGTCTGAAATAAGGACAATTTGTAACAAATTGACCTTATGCTTTTCAAAGAGTTGGTAAATGTATTATAACTAATTCATTATATGTATTTTATTTTTATATGACAGTCATTATGTTAAATGTGATGATTCAAAACTCTTTCTAAAAATTAGTATAGCTGTAATAATTATCTATTAAATAAGAGAATTAAGTTAATGAAATACTCAAAAGGAAACATAGTAAAAGCCCTACTACTTGCTCCGTTACTCTTACTATTTTTATAGCACAGCTGTTTATCATTATGAATATAGTTTAAATTCAATTTTTAAGGTCTTTGTAGAGCATGCCATTGTCTACTTATTATTTTGTATTTTGATTGTACCTTCAGCTTCATGTTCTTACTTCTTTTAAATCGTTATAGTTTTCTTAACTTGCTGACCTTCGGTAATAGTTCATTTATAATTGCAATACCATTTTTTATTTTTTTAGGATGGGGGCATACGGGGAAAATCTCTGAAGAGTGGTGGGGAATATATCAGTGATTTTAGTATCACTATTACCAAGCTTATGTTATTGGCTATTTTTAACGTACTTGAAAGCCAAAGAGTAGTGAATGAAAAAAGTATTATATTTTAATTGTTTAGCACTTATTTTTACTTATATATCTTTATTTTATCAAAAAAATATATTTGTTGACCGTATAGTCGTAGATGAACTTGCAAAAGTTGAAGTTATCGCTGGAGGGTTTCCTTTTCAGTTTCTTGTAGACGGTGAAACATCTCCAGTTGGTAGTATAGGTATCAGCCCCTTATCTCTTATTGTGGGTTTGGATCAATTCATTTTTTTATATTTTATTTTTGATTATTTCTTCTGGCTAGGTTGCCTTTTAGCTTGCTATTTATTTCTTTGGAAGAAAAAGTAAAATGATATGGTCACATGTGAAATCAAGTTATGGACTAATTTAAATTAATGCAAACAGCCTGTCATAGACAGGCTGTTTGCATTTATGCTGCTTTAAGCTCTTTCCGTTCAAGCCATTCAATGATTTGACTTTCAGCCCAAGTGGGCATGCTTGCCGTTAAATAAGTCGGTTCAGGGAAATCACCTCGACGAACCATTTTCCAAAAGGTCGATTCTGCAATATTCAATAAACCCTTTGTTGCAGGTTTATACGATAATCGTCGATGGCGACCACCGCGATCAACATAGTCCTTGGCTGGACGCTCAGGATAATTGACTAAATCTTTAACACGATAACGGTGTTCTAGCATGGCATATGCTCCCAGAAATTAATTTGTATTTAAGTCAAGAATCTCATTCACTGGATCCTATCTGACTCGCTATGCCACAATCATATTGATTCATATTAAGGATTATAATAATACTGGTAAAGTAAAGAATTACTGCACTATAATGATATAAAATGTATTTGATAAATAATAAATAATTGGAATGTTTGGTTTATGGCTTATGTTGAACAAGAAGAGTTAAGTGTCTTCGTATTTGAAGTGTGCCAAGGCTTTCTTAACTACTGTACAAAATCAAAATATGAGCATGAAATTGAAGCGCCTGATCGAGACGAACTAAATCTCAATGCGTTGCTAGAAATCCGCAGTTTTTCCAACGTGGATGAAGTTCAAACAATCATTCAACTTATGCAACAGCCGATTACGGTTCAAAGATATAACACAATTTATTCAAGCCATGACTTTTTTGAGGTTTTAGATGGGCTTGTTAACTTAATAGACGAACTGGAACAACTTACTGATAAACAGATCAAAATACAGTACAAAAGTATACTGAGTAAGTATGCCAGTATGAATGTTGATATTTTATATAGCCGAAAAATTCATACAAGGATTCGAGGGGTTCGTGGAGCACAGAAACGCTATCAAGATGTGCTCTATAAAAAGCATCAAGTTATTTTTGATTTTATGTTGAATAAAGCCAAAGAGCAGGGAAAATGGCAAAACTTGAATGCTGCCGTAGAGAATGTTTTACCTGAATTAGACCCTGTGCTTAAGCAATTTGATAAGGAATGGATTGCAACACAATTAGCAGAAAAAACTAAAAAGCTAGGGAAACTCCAGCAAGAGTTTGATAATTATAAACAGAATCTTCCACGTTATAAACTTGGCTCAGCCAAAATAATGACATCCACTAGGGCGCAAACATATACCAATAAAATTAGAGAAATTCGTGTTGAATGTAGTGAACTAAACAAAGCCTTAAACATGCCAGATCCATCAATATTGCTAAAAAAGCAGCTTCCGTTCAATACAGCTTATCAGCCAGAAGTCATCAAAAATTTATTGCGTAAGCAAGAGAATCTGCTCGCACAAATTATCGAACCTTGTGCAATAGACTGAATAAATCTTAATTTTAAAATCGCTAAATTGAGGGTTTTTATAGAACCAAGGTTGCACTTTGATGTGCAATTTTTTTGTGTTTTTTAAAATTAATAAGAGTGATAAACTAAATTTAAATTGATGATTTATGAATTTAAGATAAGCTATTTTATATAAATTAAATGTGATTAATATAAAATTATAAAATTTATAAATCCAAATTTATGCATTGGTATCTATAGCGATTAGTCGAGTTTAGCATGGTTTTACCTCCAAATATTTCAAATGAAAATTTTTTTAAATTACTAAAACATAAAATTCCAACCTTATATTCAACTCGCTATACAGATGTGTTGAGCGAGAAAATAATTTTTAAAGAAACAATTGAAGCTTTGAAGCGGATATATGATTTTGCTCAAGAAGTCAGTGATGATATCTGGGATGTTGAAGTGTTCATTTCAAAATTCAGACATAAAAATGATCACCAACAGCTTGCGGAATTTTGTCAGTTGTTTAATGCAATTCGTTTGCAAAAAGAATTATTTCCACACCCTGAAATTTTTAATCATCTATTTTTTAAAAGTGTTTATGAGGTATATGTACAGCTTGATAAAGGCGCTGATCATGATATAAGGAAGAAATATGGCATTTTAGGCTATCGACCATTATCTAAAGAAAAACAGGAGGAATTTGCTGAAGTCGCATTTATTTATGATACTCATCATCAAATAACCCCTTGGATGACCAGAAATATCCCGTATGAACGTATAGCTCAACTGATAACCCACGTTGGATATCAAATTGAGCATGGAATGAATGATCATCGTAAGCAGGAAAAAAACGTATTCGATAAGCTAATTCAACAAGCTCAAAGTTTTGATCATTTATTAGGAACGCATTCATCACTCAATGTATTTACAATAGATATTAGGATTCAAGACTTTTTAAAACCTAGGTCAGATCTATTGGATCAAGTAGGACGTGTACAAAATAGCCCCATTCAAGATATTAAGCATATCTTGGCTAGGTTTCCTGATTTGCTCAGTGGATTAACCAAAGTTGAAACACATGGCGCTAAAGAGGATCTAAACTTACATTGTATTTTGATATTAAAACCCTCTAAAAAATTCTCTGAAAAAAAATCAATAGAAGTTTTACAACAACAAATCCAGAATTTTTTGGGGATTTCCTATTACGTTTCGATTCGTAATTGGAATGAGGTCATTAGGAAAAATTATTCTAAGAATGCTGTAGGTTTGATCAAAAACTCACAAATCAAAAATGTTCAAGCATTTAAATATTGGGTACTTAGCTTTTTCTTTAGACTTGATTTGTACATTCAGCCTAAATTACCGAATCACTTAAAAGACCATTTGGCTACGAATGGAACTTTAGATGCTTACCTAAAGACGGTTGCAGCAGACAATCTGAACTCCAAAAATTACATTATTGAAGAAAGCTCCTTAAAAGAGTTAAAAAAAGTGCACAAAGCTTTATCAAAAGGTTATCAACCCTTTTTATCTGAGAGTGAGCGAAAATCTGTTTGGAGTACACGTAGTCTATCTAAAACCAGTCAAGCTTATATTGAAGCGGTGAAGCATTACTATCGTGAGATTGAACCTGATTCTGAAAAACTTCAATCGATGATACATATTGAGATTTTTATTGAGACATTGGTTACAACGGAACTAAAAGCTTTTGAGCTTAGTGTATCTGGTGATCAAAAAATGCTAACACGTCAAATTTTACATGGAGCGATTACGCGTCTAGGTAAACAATTTATATTGTTAGGTGAAAGTAAATTAGAGAATCCTGTTATACGAACAATACAAGATTTTGAATTACATGAGAATGGTCTAATTCAAGAAAGCAAAAATGCACTAAAACAGCTCACCAGTTTACAGGTCTCTAAAGAGTCAATTCAGAGTATTAATTCATCTATTTTTAACTTACGTCGCATATTCACTGAGATGTCTCTTGGCTCTAACGATAAGTCAATTAAAGAGATTAGAATCAATGCTTACAGAAAATATAAAAAACGCCTAGAAGTAGCCACCATTTTATTTCAACATTTGATGAAAAAAGATAGTTTAATATTTAGACTAACTGTTGAATTGATCCTTGAATCTGAATTTATAACTCAGGAAAAATTAGCAATTTTATGGACTGCTTTTTTGCACCATGCACAACGCGCAAAACCTTTATCATGGAGGACTGGTTACTTTGGATTGTGGCGACAGGATGAAATAGGGCATTTTTACGCTGATGTGTTTATTGTATTTGATGATCGGGCATTTGCTGACCCAACCTCAATAATTCAAGGGTTAAATATAAAGTGGATTAAGTTTGTAAAAAACAAAGCACAGTCTATTTTAGAGATGAATGAAAAGCCTCATTTCAAAAGCCATAAAATACAAGGTAAATCAATCATGCAGATTAATGAGGAATATTCACTCAATCGTTTGCTGATTGAATCAACGAATAAGCAAAGGAAATCGGATTTTTTACAAAAAATTATTCCAACTTTCTTAAGCCATAGCATGAGCTCTCCTCAGCTAAGGAAACTGCCTATGGCTTACTCTGTTCCATCACCGAATTTTCAGACCATGAGCGTCGCTCTATGAGTCAAGATCATCGACTGGATTCAGCTTGGTTTGGTGCAGGGGCTGGTTTAAAGCAACGAGGATTAGAACAGGCTTTAAGAATGATTACTTAAGCTTTATATGCAAAGTTTCAAGAGCCTGTAATTTTTTAGCCTAAGCATCAGCAAATAAAATATCTAAATTCAACCCATTTTATCTCAAAAAACCACATCTACGGATGTGGTTTTTTTATGCCCAAAATTTATCAATTAGAGGAAATACCCATGAATAGACCACAACCCAGTCATTACAAAACAACAGTCAATAGACCCACCACACCGCCATTATTCCCACCTCAAACCATACCCTCAAAACCGACAGCAACAGAGCGTCGCAAACTATTTACAGCAAAACGCTTCGTCGAGACCAAAAAACTTAGTCAAGCCGAATGGTTAGAAATACGCAGACAAGGCATCGGCAGTAGCGATTGTGCAGCAGCCTGTGGACTCAATCCCTATATGTCGATGCTAGAACTGTGGATGATCAAAACAGGACGGATTAAACAATCCATCGAAGATGAAAGCGAAGGACATGCACCTTTGTATTGGGGCAAACGTCTCGAACCCTTGGTGGCTGAATACTACAGCATACACACCAACAACAAAGTCCGTCGTGTCAATGCTGTATTGCAACACCCCGAAGCTGACAAATATTTTATGTTGGCGAACTTGGATTACTCAGTGGTGGGAAGTGATGAAGTCCAAGTTTTAGAATGTAAAACCGCAGGGGAATATGGCGCCAAACTGTGGCGAGATGGTGTGCCTTTATACGTGTTGTGCCAAGTACAACATCAATTGGCAGTCACAGGAAAAAAGGCAGCACATATCTGTGTGCTGATCTGTGGACATGAAACCCGCATCTTCAAAGTGACACGGAGTGAGTCGGTGATTCAGCACATCGTCAATGCCGAACGCTACTTCTGGGAATGCGTAGAAAAAGATACACCACCTGATGCGGATGCTTCTGAATCGGCAGCCAAAGCCCTACAATTACTTTATCCCGAACATATACCACTGAGTACCACAGACTTATCTGAAGATGCACAAGCCAATCAACAGTTTAAACAATTGCTTCAAGCACGACATCAAATTGAAATTGGTCAAGAGACATTTGACCTGCTGAAACATCAACTACAAGCCAAGATGCAACAGGCTGAACGAGCGACCTTTAAAACAGGCTCAGTGACGTGGAAAAAGTCTAAAGACTCAATCAGCTTAGACAGTAAGGCATTACTCAAACAGTACCCTGAATATCTCACTCAATTCCCTCAAAATAAACAAGGTTCTAGGCGCTTCAATATCTATACAGATGATGATGAATAAATAAAAATTCATCATAACCCAAACCTAATCCAGCGAATATCTACAAAAAATCGCAAAACAGCCCCCGTTCCCTGTAAGCACCGAAGTACTTACAGAGAACAAAATGGACTGAATTGCAAAGTTTGATATGCATTTAAAAATGATTGATTTCTACATATCAACCGAACATCGGTAAAAAATTACGGAAGAGGACAACAGCATGATCAAAGGCTTAGCCATTACACCGCCGATACTCGGACGTATTAGTATTGGCAAGATTGTCGAAAAGAAGAGCCTAAAAAAGTTGATATAGAGTTTTTAGAAGCCCAAAATCTTTTTTTTGCACAAAAAAGTTATACAAAAAATTTATATGATGTAATTGGGAAAGAGTTATTGATTGATAATCCTGCTGAAAATGATATTCGTCAGGAAATTCCAGAGCTTCATTCCTTATATGAAATGTATGGGCTAAAAACTAAAGATGAAATTAATTATGCATTAAGTAGTCTTGGACGAAAAATTTCTTTACAAAATTATGAAATAATTAAAAATAATTTTGTCGTTTAAATAAAATTAACAGAATATACCTTATGCGTAATAATTAAAGTTTCCTCTTTAGCATCAATATCTTAAAGTAAGTCGTTCTAGAGCCTAGTACTCTAGAACGGCTTATTCATGATTATTTACGTTCCACGGTTACTCTTTGATCATCATTTAGAACTTTTACTGACTTCAATTAAACGATCTTGATTAATCATCAATTCGTTAAAATCGCAAATTGCTCATGATAAGGACTTTGGTGTTTCTACTCATTAACTCAATTAAAAATGGGGATATTACCCCATTATGAAGTGATAAGCCTTTTTTTCAAATATTGCGACAAAAAGAATAGAAAAAGCCAGCATTGAAATGAAAACTTTGTAAGGCCACGAGGTTTTTAAAGATAAATGTTTTTTTTTGTAATAAATGGATAAAACATGAATCTATTGTATTATATTTGTAATTCAAAAAAATCAATGAAAAATGAAGGAAAAAAATGAATTTAAAATTGAATCGAATCACAATTTCTATGTTATCTACCTCTTTTTTTTTAGGAAATTCATATGCTTTAGCTTATGATGGCGATTCCTTTGGAACAACAGCGCTTGCCTTACAAAATCAGGTTGTATCTACATGTCTACCAGGAATAGATGGTCTCTCAAGACAAATATCAATATCAGAAACTGATATTGATAATAAATCATTACCATTTATTAGAAGTTATCAAACTGCTTTACAGTTTGATGCTGATTTCGTAAATAAAAGTGCAACTGCATTACAAGCAGATCAAGATTTTCCAAATTCATATGTTGATAATAAATCAAAAATGGGAGCAGGTTGGAGTAATAATTATGATTGGCAATTAAAACTTGAAAACAATAATACAATTTATTTGTATACGCCAAATAACAATCTTGCATTAATATTCAAAAAGCAAGCTGATGGTTCATATAAATTATTTAATACCTCTTCGAAAATAGCTGCAAATTCTGAATACGAATTCAGTGATAAAAATACTTATTTTGATTTAAATATAAATGGTATGGCTATAAAATTTAGTTCATTATCAGGTAAAAGAAATTCTACACAAATTTTTAATGCAACAGATGTTACATATCCAGGGGGTAAGAAATTATCATTAGCATATGTAATGACTAATATTAACAACAATCAAATTTATCTTTTATCGACAGTTTCTGATAATTATGGAAATAATTTAAAATTTAATCGTATTAACTTAGATGGTAGTGATAAAACTATTAATGGTTTAGCATTGCAAGGTCAAATTTCAAGTGTTGAACTACTGCCGAATTTAATTAACAAACAAATAGTAAAATATGATTATAATGTACAATCAATTACAAAAAATGGTATAACGACAAATACTCCAATTTTGAAAAATGTAAATTCAACTAATTTAGGGGATTTAACATATAATTATATAAGTTATAATCATAAAGGTATGTTTCAAGATTCTAAGAAGAAAATTGCAGGAGTAAATATTCCGATTTTATCAAATTATAGTTTAAATGGTAGATTAATTTTAAATTGGGAAGTTTCATATAATAAACTAACCTCGTATCGAGATAAAAATATTGATGAAGCATATGTAAATTATGTTAGTAATAGTAATAATGTAGTAAATTTTAAAAAGCCTGATTCTACTATTAGTAACGAAAATGAGCAATGGGTTATTACTAATCTAGAAAATTCAATAGTTTTTTCTTCTTCAACAGGTTCAACTTCAACATGCATTACGCATAATGGTAAGGCATTGAGTAGTTTTGAAGTAGATAAAAAATCAAGAAAACTAAAAAATACTGAAGACACTGATCGATTAGATGTGAACTCAGGAGTTTATGATGAGAAATCAAGAATTACAAAAAACACTCAAAAAACAATTGGATCTACTGGCGACGTAGTGGTTGATACTATTGTTTCATATAATTCTTCATATGGAATTCCTAATAAAACAATCTATGGGCCTATTACACAAGATAATAGCATCAATAATTTAGGACAAGTTACAGCTACAAAGGTATCCTCAACACAGGCTGGTAGTTCACCGAAAACAACCGAATATGAATATTTAAGTAATGGATTATTAAAATCATTAAAAAGACAATCTGCAGATGGGATTTTAAATATTTCGAATTTTCAGTATGATAATTTTGGAAACAAGATAAGTGAAACTTTTTCACTAAATGGAACTAAAACAATTAAATACTTAAATTATGATTCATTTGGGCAACCAACTAAAATTATATATCCAAATGGTTTAGTTCAACAAAATAATTTTAATCCAGATGGTACTGTTGAAAGTACTATAGTTGGAGTCGGTAATGAAAATTCAGTTGTAACTGGGAAAAAATGGAAATATGATTATGATAGTAAAAAAAGGTTAATTTCAGAAATTAATCCAGATGGTGAAAAAAAGAATTACTTCTATGATGATTTTGATAGATTAATAAAAATTGGATTTCCGAATGGAGCATTTCAAGAAGTAGGTTATGGTAATTTTGATGGTGGGAAAAATATCATGACTTTAAAGTTAAAAGATTCGACAGGAATAAGTTATTTGGAGGATTATATAAATTATTCTATGGGTTATGATTATATTAAAAAATTTAGAAAAGGGAATGATACAACAAAAAATACAACTAGTTATGCATATAGTCGTAATGGAAAACTCAAAGCAATTTATGATCCTGAAGATGAAGGGAGGAACGAAAGAAGATATTATTATGGCATGTTTGATAAAATTACAACTTATAGAGATAAGTTAGGAAATATTTTTAATTCTGATTATGATGTTTTGGGTAATATGATCAAATATAATGATCCATTATCTAGTAATTCAGGTAGCACATATGTGTATAAGAATTCTAATACATTAGCATCTGAAAATAATAGTGATTTTGGAAGCAAGGTAAATACTTATGATCAAGCAGGTAATTTAGTTGAATATAAATTTGGTGATAGGAAATGTAATATAACTAATTATGATATTTTAAATAGATTTAATAATGTAGATTGCAATAGTTTGAGTGGAACTTCTCTAAATAACCAAATCGTAAAATATAAATTTAATTATGATCAGAGTAGGTTTGGTCGGTTAGATAGTGTGATTTCACTTGATAATATATATGGCGTAGATACATATTATGCTTATGATGATTTTGATAGAGTGGTTGGAAAACGACAAGTTAATAAATTAATAAGCCAGTGGGCTGGTTTGAAATCAGATTTAAATGTAAGCTACTTATATAGTTTGGCTGATAAGTTAACGAGTTTGACTTTACCTTCTGGTCGAAAAGTGGATTATGTGTATGATGCTCAGTATAAAGGTCAGATTAAAAATGTTAATTTAAATGGTGCTAATATATTAAGAGATATTTCTTATAATAATGCTGGTGTTATGACTGGTTGGAATTGGGGTTCTAGTACATCAAGTTATAAATGGGGCTATGACCCAGCATTAACAGGGTTGATAGTTTCTATCAATAATACTGCTAGTTCAGGTATGTCTAATTTAGGTTTAAACTATGAGTATAATAAACGCTATGAAATTCAGAAAGAAATCTTGAATACGGATAGAGTTTTTAATTATTCATATGATAAAGAAAGTAAAATTTTAAATGAAAATAAAATAGTTAATGGAGCTGAAGAGTACAGTATCTCTTATACCTATGACTCTAATGGAAATCGTAAAACTTTAGCTGCAACAGGAGCCCATATGCAGCCAAATGGAAATGTTGTATATGCTTATTTAGGTAATAGGCTTTCTTCTATTAATGGTCAAGCTTTAAATTATACAAATAATGGAGAATTGATTTATGGTAATTCAAAGCCGTGGTATGATAATGCTGATAATAGACGAGAAAATTTAACTGGTGGTGATTTGGATCCGAAATATAATATGACATATAATTATAAGAATGAACGTACAGTTCGTGGTTATCAACATAATAGTTCTGCTTGGAGAGATAATACTAATCAATATGTTTATGATGAAAATAGTAAACTTTTGGGGGAGTATGATGCGGATGGCAACCCAATAGTAGAATATATCTGGTTATTCGATAAACCTGTTGCAGCAATATATGGGACAACTAGCAATACTAAAATTTATTGGATTGCTACAGATGTACAGAATAAACCAAGAAGATTAATTGATAGTAGTAACGATTCTTCAATAGTATGGGCTTGGGATCCTACTGCATTCGGATTAGGTAAACCTTCTATCGAAACAGTAAAACTAAATTTAAGATATTCAGGACAATTTTATGATGAATTAACAAATGAATTTTATAATGTAAATAGATATTATAATCCCGAACTAGGTAGATATATGGAACCGGACCCATTAGGTTTAGCTGCTGGAGCTAATCCATATATTTATGCAATTCAAAATCCTATTATGTATGCTGATGCTGATGGTCGAAACCCATTTTTAATAGGAGCAGTGTTCGGATTAGGATCTTACTCTGCTGGTTTGATGTATACATCTTATAAGCAACCAGGTGATTTTTGGAAAAATGTTCAAAATAATTTTGATGGAGGAGCTTTAATAACCAGTACAGTTCTTGGTGCTGTAACAGCAGGTGGAGCGTCTGCAGTTTTAAAATCAGGGGGATTAATTGTCGATAGAAGTAAATTTTTATTTCCAGAAGCTTCTAAATTTGCTTACCCAGCTTATACAACTTTAGGTAAAGTTATTAGTAAATTACCTTTGAAAATTGATATGAAAGTGATCACTCTTGCTCCACAAAGAATGGCAGCAGATGCTGCCCGTATATGGACAAATCCAGGTGGAGTAACAGTTAAAGCAGTTGCATCTGGTGCAGGAATGTTAGGAAATGATTTATATAAAAACTTATCTAATAACAATTCGATTATGAAGGATATAAATCAAACAAATATGCAACAAAATCAGCAAATGCTAGATAATTTAAAGAATTCTTATAATAGGCCCATAGATTTAAAATATTTAAATCAAATCTATACCCCCCCGAGAGCTGTTGTCTGTGTAGAGTTCACAACTGGAAGCACAGTTGGGTCTTGTTTTTAATAATTAATTTTAAAATGTTAGAAGGGTAGCAATTTTTTAAATAAACTTGTTACCCTCATGTTAACTAACAAGGAAAAGAGATAATGAAATAAAAAAGGCATACTTAATTTATAATGGAAATAGAGGTAAATTTCTGGTATAAAATGGATAATTGTTTTTATGTTGATGTAATATGGAAAATTTTAATTATGGTCTTTGGGCTTCTTTTTCTGCAATAGTTGGGCTGATATTAGTTTCTTTTTTTAGTAAGTTTAGTTTAGTGAAATTGTTTTTTGGCACTTATTTTTTTATTTTTATTACTATTGTAATGGTTTTATATTTTACCAATCGCTCCATAAATAGAGGAGTAGATGGGGATTGGGGAATACATGGCGTTTTTTACGAATTTTTAAATTTAAAAATGTGGGTAATAGGTAGCATTTCGGCATTATTTTTTACTATTCTTTTTATGTTGTCTATTATAATTGCAAATTGGGGAAAAAAATGATTCTAATGAATTTTAGAGGATAGAAAGTTTTAAGTTTTATAAGAGCATTTTTTCAATGTTGAAACAATTTCATAAGGTTAATATATGGAAATAAAAAGTTATAAGTCTGGTTTTACATTACTTGAATTAATGATTGTTTTAGTCATCATTGGGCTTCTCGCTGGTATCATAGGTCCTAACCTATTCAAAAACCTTGAAAAATCAGAAAAAACTACAGCTAAAGCGCAAGTAGATTCATTTATAAAAGCAATAGATCAATATCGTATTGATACAGGAGGTTACCCATCCAACTCATCAGGACTAAGCTCATTAATAACAGCTCCAAGTGGAGTCCAGCATTGGAATGGACCTTATATAAAGAAAGTTCCTCTTGATCCTTGGGGAATGCCTTATCAATATAATTATCCTGGTGAACACAATACAGGAAGTTATGATATTTATTCATTTTCAAAAGATAAAGTACAAGGTGGAGATAAAGAAGATACTCAAGATATAGGTAATTGGTAATGCCAACTTTTCAAGTAGAGATAATGACTAAAGAAGGGTCAAGAGAAAAAATTAGTATTGAAGGGGAGTCAGCTGGTAAAGTTAAAGAAATAATTGAAAATCAAGGAAATCTTATTGTAAAATTTAAAGGTTATAAAATAAAAAATAAAAAGTCATTAAAAAAATTCAATGTAATAATTTTTGTACATGAAGTGAGAACATTACTATTATCAGGAATGTCTTTACCAGAATCTTTAGATATATTGATTGATCATCATAATAATACTGATCACCAAGAAGAAAACCCAATCTTTAAAATTAGAACAGGATTGAATCAAGGTTTACCACTTTCTGAATCAATGAAAAAAGCATCAGATAAATTTCCAATTATATTAATTGCTACTGTTGCTGCAAGTGAAAGAAACGGAACACTTATAAGGGCTTTGGAAAGTTATATCAAATATGATGAACAAGTGTCTGTTATAAAAAATAAAGTTTACAATGCTTCAATGTATCCTTTAACTTTAGTGGCGGTTGCTTTTTTAGTTATATTTTTTCTTATTATCTATTTAGTTCCTCGTTTTGGTGCAATCTATGAGGGTATTGATATTAAATTACCATTAGCATCTGAAATGATGTTGAAATTTGGTGCATTTGTTGGTCATTATCGATTTTATGTTATTACTTTAATTGCTATCTGCATCTTAGTGATATTTTTAAAAATTAGAAAACATGGATTGGAAAAAACTATGATGTCAATATTATTTGTTTTTACACCTCTGCAATCTAGATTAGAAGTGATGTACTTATCAAGGTTCTATAGAGGTTTAGCGCTTTTATTGTCTAGTGGTGCATCAGTGGTTCAATCATTTAGTTTGATTGAGTCATTATTGCTTCCTGAACAGAAAAAGAAATTAAAAAATGCAAAAGAACTTATTTTGCAAGGTCAAAGTTTAAGTATCTCTTTAGAAATTTCAGGTTTAACTACGAAAGTATCATCTCGCTTACTAAATGCTGGGGACAAAAATGGTGAAATTGTTGCAATGTTTGAAAAGTCTGCTGAATTCCATGATTTGGATTTAACACAATTTGTTGAAAAATTTTCTAAATTATTAGAACCTATATTGATGCTATTTATAGGCGGTTTTATTGGCTTAATAGTTGTTCTACTTTATATGCCAATATTTGGTCTAGCGAGCGGTTTAAAATAATGGATGCTTTAATTTCAGAAATTGTTGAACATCAATTTAGTGACAATGAATTTTCAAAATTACAAGTAAATTTTTCTAAAATCAATCATGAGTTGGTTAAACAAAAAAAATGTATTTGCGCTGAATTTAATCATGAACTATGGGTGATTTTCTTTCGTATACCGGAACTTAGCGATATTACTTGGCTTACCTATGAAATACCAAAAAATAATTTTAAAATTGGAACTTATTTTAATGAAATAAGAGTATCTGAATTACTCAATTTTTCTCAAACGAGTAAGCAAAGTTCTGATGAAAGGTCAAATAATGAAGTAATTGATCTTGTTAGTGAAACTATCCTTTATGCTTATAAAAGTAATGCGAGCGATATACATTTTGAAAATGATACTAATCAGCTTACAATTAAAAATAGAATAGATGGAGTACTAATTCAATATAAAAAAATAAACAATAAGAATATTACTGAGCAAATAATATCTAGATTAAAGGTACTTGCCGATTTAGATATTTCTGAAAGACGTGTACCGCAGGATGGCCGTTTATCTGTTCATATAGATCAGCAAGATATTGATTTACGTATCTCTATTATGCCAGGTCTTCATGGTGAGGATGCAGTATTACGTATTTTAGATAAGAAGTCTCTAACAAAGTCACAAAGTAAATTATCCTTAGAAATATTAGGATTCGATGCCGAGAGTTCAAAAAAAATAAGGAAATTGACGCAGCAACCATATGGAATGGTTCTAGTTACAGGTCCGACGGGTTCAGGTAAAACGACTACACTTTATGCCTTACTTCAGGAACAACATAATGATCAACAAAAACTGATAACCATCGAAGATCCTGTTGAATATCAAATGTCTGGAACGTTGCAAATTCCAGTCAATGAAAGGAAAGGGTTAACATTTGCAAAGGGATTACGTTCCATTTTACGTCATGATCCAGATACAATTTTAATTGGAGAAATACGTGATAAAGAAACTGCTGAAATTGCTGTGCAAGCGGCATTAACAGGACATTTGGTTTATAGTTCAGTGCACGCAAATCATGCTTTAGATGTCATTGGTCGATTTAAGCACATGGAAATAGACCTTTTTGGTTTTTTAAATAGTTTAAATGGGATCATTGCACAGCGTTTGATACGATTAAATTGTGAAAAATGCAGCAAATTAGTAGAAATAAATGATACTATTTTGATGTTATCTGGTTTAAGTTTAGATGAATTAAAAAAATATAATTTATCGGAAGGAATTGGATGTGAACATTGTCAATGGACAGGATATAGGGGGCGTAAAGCTATAGCTGAAATCTTGGTAATGAATGATGATATAAAGGAAGATCTTTTAAAAGGAATATCTTTAAGTCAAATTAAACAAAAGCTTATTAATGAAAAAATGGTCTTTTTAAGAAAACAAGCTTTGGCTGTTGTAGCGAGTGGACTATCAACTTTTCAGGAAATCAATCGTGTTACCTTTGTTGAATAATGAAATTATATATATAACATTGTCCTTAGAAAAATGCCTATGGTTAGTTAAAAAAGGAAAAAAAATAGTATCGGGTGATTTTGAAATTGATTATCAACAATCAAATTGGGTAGATATTTTATCTAATCAAATTAAAGTAATTGCACCTAACCAAAGAAGAATTAATTTTACAATAGAGAGTATTTTTTGTAGATTTATATTACTTCCGCCTCAAAAATATTGGCCAAAAAATCAAGTACTAAAATTCTTAGCTATAAATCAATTTGATACAATATATCCGAATTTCGATAGCGGAAAATATGTATATATTTTTGATAAAATTGAATTTGATGAAAAAATATTTTGTATGGCAATATATAAAAATATTTATGATGGAGTCATTAAATTGAAAGATGAGTTTAATCATGTTTTTTTTAATACTTCTTTGGGAAATTTATTGAGTTTCAATAAAGTAAAAGATGAAAATATTAAATTTACTGAGCATAATTTAATATATTTTATTGAAATGAAAAAAAGTAGAATATGTTCCATTACCACTTTTCCAAAAAATATTATTTCAAATTCTGAAAAATATTTAAGCTTTGAAGATATTATACCTAGTTATAATGTGGATAGATTTTATTTTAATAAGGATTTTGAAAATTGTGACAATAATGTCGTTTATTTAAACAATAGTGCAAAAGAAAAAGTCAAAAAAATTTTATTTATAATTATTATTTTATTATTTATTTTTTTGATAATGATAACTGTTTTTTTGAAGTTTAAGTTACATCAAGAGAAGCAAGAGTATGAAGGAAATTACGTAAATTCTAGTAATGAAAAAGTGGTTTATGATAATATTCAAAACTATAGTGAAGCTAACATCCAAACAATTTTAATTATCGATAAAGTGATGGGTCTAAAAGACAATAAAATTAACTTTAATAAAATTGATTTTGAAAATAATATTTATAATATCAATGGTGAAGTTTCAAATACGATAACTTTTAATAGTATGATAAAAAGAGGCGAGGTTGAAAAAATAAATTTTTTAATTAATGACATATCTAACAATTTTGATGATGATAAAATAGTTTTTGACTTAAAGGTTAAAAATGAATAGAAAATTTATGCTATATATAAAGTGGATACTTGAGAAAAATTGGAATAATTTAACATATTTCCAACTTGTAGTGATAATGGTGTTAATCTGCGGACTATACGTTTTATTTTTTATTATACCTGTTGATTTTAAAAACTATACAAACTTAAAAAAAGGAAATGCTGAATTAGTCGAATTTAAAATAATCGAACCTGAGAATAGACACGAACAGAAAAATGTAAAAATTAATAGTAAGTTTTATAGTGATATTTTACCAATTATTTCAATAAATGATGTTGTTTTGATAAACTATAAAGAAATTAAGAAAGAGAATTTTTTTGAGTATAATTTATCAGTAAATGGGACTTGGTTAAATAGTAGAAAGTTTATTGATCAATTTATTAAAAAATTTCCTGACATCAAAATTGTCACTTTAAAAATTGAAAGAAATATAGATGATAATTCAATTTTGACAACATTAGTTTTACGAGGTGAACATGAATAATTATTTTTCTTTACGTATCCCAGAAGAAAAAAAGAGATTGTATGTGTTACTGGCTACAGTTTTATTAGTTAGTATAATTTGTTCACTTTTACCTCAACCTATCGATAATTTATCTCAGTTAAATCAAGTAGAAAAACCGATTTTGAAGCAAAATGCAGACATAGAAAATTATGTTTTTACAGAGTCTAGTTGGAATTTACCATTGTTTGTCAAAAAAGTGACTCCACCTGTAGTTAAAACTGTTACGCTGAAACCAAAATTAGAACTTAAAATTGCTCCTCAAACAACAGCTATTATTCCTAACACTCAAGCAGAGCCAAGTCTTCCTGAAGTCAAATATTTAGGTCAAATTTTAGATAGTAAAAATAAACTTACTTTTTTCGTAAAAATTGGTGATGAAAATTTCATAGCAGAGCCTCATCAAGTTTTGAATGAAACATGGCAGGTGATGAGTTTTGATCAAAATCAGATTGTTTTAAATTATTTACCTTATAATAAATTGGTAACTATTGTTAAATAAGAATATTATGGAAGTAAAAATTATGGAAATCAAATTTAAAGATAAAAATGTTAAAGTAATGATAGTTTTAATTTCAATTTTAAGTATGGTTGGATGTGCATCGAATAAAGATAAATATCAAAAGGAATTAAAAAGAATTAGTTATCTGGAAGATAAAAGCGAAAAAAAACCTGAAAAATATAAAATGACATATATAAATCAACGGCAAGAACTTGTTGATAATAAACTAAAATTAGCACAAAAAGCACTGCAGAATGGTGATTCTCTAACAGCTATAGAACTAAATCAACAAGTTTTAAATATAGATGTTAATAATCAAAAGGCGATTAATAATATAGGTAAAATAAGTAATTTAAAATTAATTGAAGATAAGTATTTTCTAGCTGTGCAGTTATTTAATGAAAAACATTTAGATAGTGCACTTTTAACACTTAAAGAAATATTAAAGCTTGACCCAGAATATTCTAAAGCTTTACAGTTAAGAAAAGAAATTGAACAATCAATGAGTTCTCGCTTTTTGAACCCAAAAACTCTAAATGAAAAATTAGATCAAAAAATTTCTATAGAGTTTAAGAATGCACCTGTTTTTTCAGTTTTAGATGTTCTTGCTCAACAGTCAGGTCTTAACTTTATACTAGATAAAGATGCTGGTTTAGAACAAACTAATACTACAATATTTGCTAAAAATACATCAGTGCGTGAAGCTCTTGAGACTATTTTATATACTTCATCATTGTCATATAAAGTCTTAAATTCTAATACATATTTAATATATAAGAAAAATGATGAAAGCATTAAAAAATATGATGAGCTTATAACTAAATCTTATTATCTTGGGTATGCAGATGCTCAAAAAGCACAAGATATGATTATTAAATTATATCAACCCAAAGGAATTTTTTTTGATGATCGGTTAAGGATGTTAATTATCCGTGATAATCAAAAAATGATTAATAGTATAGATAAGTTACTTCAAGCATATGATGTACCTGCGCCCGAAGTGCTACTAGATATTGAAGTCCTTGAAGTAAGCCATGATAATTTACTGAATTTGGGTATAGATTTTCCTAATAAAATCGAAGCAAGTGTATTGGGTGCAAGTTCTGCAGGAGCCTATACATTAAATCAATTAAGACATTTAAATAAAGATAGTATCAATTTAGTTGTTACCGACCCAAAAGTAGCTTTAAATTTTCAACAAACTAGTAACGACGCAAATTTGTTGGCTAACCCAAGAATAAGAATTAAAAGTAAAGAAAAAGCTGAATTTTTAATTGGAGATAAAGTACCAGTTATTACCACAACAACTAGTGAATTAGGCGGTTCAATTGCAGAAAATGTGAGTTATCTTGATGTAGGTTTAAAACTAGAAGTTACACCTGAAGTCAAGGTAAATAGGGAAGTGCAGATCGGTATAAAATTAGAAGTTAGTAATATTGTAAAAGAGTTATCTTCTGCACGTGGACTGAAAACTTATCAAATAGGTACTAGAAATGCTTCAACTATATTGCAATTAAAAGATAATGAAACTCAAATGCTTGCAGGCCTAATCAAAAATGATTCAAAGACAAGTGCAAATCATCTACCTGGTTTTGGGAAAATTCCATTGTTAGGACGTTTATTTTCAAGTACTCAAGACACTAAGAATAAGAGTGAAATTGTCTTATTGATTACACCTAAAATTATCCGTCCTTTTGAACTACCTGATCCATATGCACAAGAATATATTTCAGGCACTCTAAGTGAAGTTAATGATAGACCCCTTCGTTTAACAGATGAAAGTACTTATCAAGGTACTTCGGTATTAAATAGTGTTACTAATTTACAAAATTCAACCTCTAATATATCAAGTGCTCCATTAGAAGAGAATAAAGAAAATTTTGATGATAAAAAACCAATATCGCTAAGTTTTAATACTTCTGATTCGGTAAAGTCAGGAGAGGATCTAACAGTGAATATTGAACAAAACACCCCAGATTCAGCAAAAATTTCTTTTGATATTCTTCATCCAAACACTCTAGTATTATCTAATATGACACTTAATATACCTGTTAAATCAGCAGATTATGAGCAAATAAGCAATGGTACACGTTTTAAACTTTATGATGTACCAAAATCAAATGGTAAAAGTGTTATCCTCAATTTTGCTATACCAAAAGAGCATAACGAAAATTTTAAAATTAATTTGGAAAATTATTCGATTGATACTAAATCAGGAGAAGTAATTAAAAAAGATAATCTTAATAATACAAAGGAAATTAAAATTAAATGAAAGCAATTAATGGATTTACTTTTATTGAACTGATTGTAACACTTGTATTAATTGGAATTCTTGCATCAATTGTATTGCCTACAGCAACTATTTTGACAAGACAGTCTCAAGAAAGGGAATTAAAGGAAGCATTACTTGAGATCCGAAGTGCAATTGATCATTATAAAATAGCGAGTGACCATAATGAAATAAATTCTGCTTATAAAACAGGAACAGGCTATCCTCCAAATCTTAAGTCTCTTGAAGGGGTGCCAAGTCAATATGGTAGTAAAACATTACGTTTTATTCGTAAGATTCCAAGAGATCCATTTTCAGATTCTAAAATTGATTCTGAAAAAACTTGGATTTTAAGAAGCTATGAAAGCGAATATTATAACCCTCAAGCCGGAGATAATGTTTATGATATTTATTCTAGTTCAACTGGAAAAGGATCTAATGGAATACCATATAATAACTGGTGATTTATATGCTTTATAGGGTTAAAGGATTCACAATTGTCGAATTGTTAGTAGTGCTTACAATTATTGCATTATTATTGACAATCATTACACCTAATTATATTAATAACGTTGATGATGCTAAAGAAATGGCATTAAAGCAAAACTTAACTACTTTAAGATATAGCATAGATAAATTTTACTCGGATAATGGACATTATCCAGAAAAATTAAATGATTTAGTTGAAAGACGTTACTTAAGACAAATCCCTATTGATCCAACAAATCAAAAACAAGAATGGCGAATAATTAAAGATCAATTTTCAGGTGCCGGAATTTATGATATTAAGTCTATAAATAATAATATGGGTAGTGATGAAAGGCGTTATTCGGAATGGTGATTATGAAATTAAAAAATAATTATGGATTTTCCACAGTTTGGATGCTAGTTGTTATTTTTATTTTAACCTTTGTAATAGGGAGTTGGGCAAATAATTATATAAATATTCTACGATTTAATAAAGAGAAAGAATTAATAAGAATTGGGTTGGATTATAAGAAGGCAATAAGAAGTTATTATAACAACTCTCCTGGTGGGAGTATGAGTTATCCTCATAGTTTGACTGATTTAACAAGAGACTTAAGATATAATGATAAAACTATTCGTTATTTAAGAAAAGTTGAAATTGATCCAATTTCAGGTAAAAAATTCAGATTGGTACTTAATAAAGATAATCAAATTATTGGTGTTTATAGTGAGTCAAAACAGCGACCTCTCAAGCAGGATAACTTCCCAAGAGAATTGTACAATTTATTCCATAAAAATTCTTATGATGAATGGATTTTTTAATCTAATTTCATTTTAAACCTATTGCAATTTTTTGATTTAATTTTTATCTATTATTCTTTTATTGAAGCAAGTACAGAGGCGACATCATCAGTCGTATTCCTATTTTTGCGATTCAAGCCCATTTCCACCCAGCCATGTCTCATTATTGCAGAATCAGGCTTAAGCTGCAGAAAAGGCTTTTTTAAACTTTTATAAACATAGATTTGTATCAATGCTTCAAGTACTGATATAACTGTACATATTTTTATATTTTGAGTTCTGAAAATGCAAAATAACAACCAAGTCTTACTGGATCATATCAATGCAGAAATAAGTAAATTGCCAAGTTATGATCCATTAATCAAGATTGAAGAGATTATAGTAGATAGCGATGGAGTTATCGTTGAGTTTTTTACAAATACAGCTGATATTTTTAAAGGTTTGTTAGCTAAAGAACTAATGGAAGAAGCTGGTTTTCTCTCTAAAAGAAATGCGGAATAATTTTTATATACAAACATGCTAGTTCCACCCTTGATATAAGGGCGGAACTTATTTTGTCAATAATTGGTAATATCAATTCCTATTTTTGCTCCTGACCAGCACCTGAGTGACACACCGTATAACTAATTTTGGTGGTACTAATATTTAAGTCAGTAAAAGCATTTAGATTATCAAGATGATCATTAATTGAAAGCATGATTTTGCTTTTACAGCTTTTCATCAATTCTGCTATTTTTAAATATTGCTCCCATCCAAACTCTAGGCCATAGCCCGTTATTTCCCAATATGGTGGATGGGCATACATAAAACTATGAGGTCCAATGAAAGGGTAGTGTATAATTATTGAAAAGTAATAATTAGAAACATAAGAATTTTTGTGTAGTAAAAATAGTAGTAAAAATATAAATAAATTTTATATACATATTTAAATACAGTAATTTATGTGTTTAATATGACTGTCACCGCTTCCGCCAAATATCTTAAAGGGAATCAAATGAATAGTTTGATTCCCTTTTTCTTTGGCACAATTTTGGCACTATTCGAAATTGTAGCTGATGACCATTCAAGTCCATTGGCGACGCTACGCAACATTTGGCTGCTATTGTATTGATCGCGATCTCAGCGAATAGCGGCATCCGGAGCCGCTCCAAAATGGACAAAATATTTTTCTATAGATTTTAGCTGCAGGCTTATTCACCTAAGAATCATATTGCTGAATAAGCCTTAGAGATAGGTTTGTACTGCAAAACCGTTTCTAAGCAAAATGCTGCTTTAAAAAGGGTATTACGCATTCTGAATATTGTTCAGGGAAATCTCGATAAATATAAGTATGTTCTGCATCCGCGAAGATTTTAATTTCTACTTTTGTTACATGGTCGAGCCCTACTTTAAGCCGGTGGCCAAACTCGGGTGGAGTATAAATATCTTTTTCTCCATACATTAATAAGATGGGTGGTTGATATTTTACTTGTGTAGATTTTGCTAACGGATTGAGTTCCTGATTAAGCTTTGGTAGTAGTGTATTTGATACCTTGAGCATTGCATGAGCGACTGGATAATGTTTCCAGAATTCTGGTAATGTCGGAAATGCGCCTTCAAATACTGCAATTTTATATGGGTGTCCATCTTTTGCTAATGAGCATAGTCCCCAAGCTGCACCAAATGACGCACCTATTAAACCTACATTTAATTCAGGTGTTCGCTTTTGAGCATATATCCCTGCATGATATACATCATTGGGATAGTCAAATGAGAATCCTTCACTTTCTCCAAAACCATTAGCATCATAAATAAGTACGTTATAGCCATTTTTTAAAAATAGATCTGCATGTCCGTAACGGAGCCAAAATGCTTTAGCCGCTTTTCCCATTGGATGAGCAAGTACTAAAGTTGCTTTTGCCGCTGGTGCACTTTTCCAGTAGCCTGCGAGTGTTTGCTGGCCAGTTAAGGGAATAGTGACAGCCTCCCAGTCTTCTTTAGAAATAGCTTGAGGCCAAATCCAAGGTACTTCGAATCTTCCAAAAAATGGCTTTCGTAGAATTTGGTGAGCAATTTTTTTCATTTTGGTTATCCAATATTTTTCAAAGTTTATAATACATATTAAAGTTCCTTTTTGGAACTTGTAATTCAAAATGTATTACTTATTTGATTTCCTTTATGGAAATTGGATATCGCTCATATTTTTAACCATTTTAATGATACATCGGACAAACATGACGAATACGTTGAAATTAAGAAATGGAATAGATCAATTATCATTTTATTTTTTAATTGCATATAGAGCGCAATAGCTATAATTCGAGTTGATAAGCCAAATTACTGAAAATAGATTCTGCAACAAAAAAATTGCTGTGGTTTAAAGTCCAAGTAGTGTTTCTGGCATACGGTTGTTTTGCCTTTATGTAGATTAATAAAGGCAAAATCATCATTTGCGGTATGAACCAGTAAATTATGTTTTTGTTAGTGCTAGTATCCGAGACTACAACCAGAATATACAATACGACAAGGTTGTAAATTTTCACTTAAACAAAACACTAATGCACCTTTTTTAGCCCCATCCTCTGAAAAATCCAGTAAAATTTTTGATTTTTGACCATCATTAATTGGATCAGCTATAGCAACACAGCGATTAGAATAGGTTTTAGATACTTCACATTTTTGTCCACCATCCTGTTGACACGCTTTTAATGCTTTTGCTTGTGCCTCATCTTTAGATTTAAAATTTCTTGTAAAACCAATTGGACGCCCTTTTAAGCCTTTACTTTTATCCTCTGCAATCGCACCCCATAATGTTTCAATCATAGGATACAAAGTTGGATTTTGATTCGTATATCCACCACTTCCTCCACCTGGAATAGGTGCGCAACCTTGAACACCTTGTCCACCTACAGGATAATAGCCTGAAGGACAATTCCCTTCAGCATGTACATTCTCAATAGTTAAATAAATGATAAAAATAAAGAAAATAGATAAATTAAAAATCTGATTATTTGTCAATATCATTCTATAAACTCCTTTAAAATCATTGCTTAATAATAAGGAAAGCTATGAATTATTCTATATAATTCCTATATTTTAAAATGATAATAAGTTCTTTTGTGTTTTTAAATGTCAGTGCATTCTCGGTAGAAAGGATAGCACCTAAATTTTTTAGTTCCGTCTTTTAATGCAATAATTTAGCGAATTGATGTGGCATTAAAATGAACATTGGCTTTCTTTTTATAGAAAAAATCAAACTGTTCGGAAAACCCCCATTTTGAGTTGATTGAATGAGTAGAACACCAAAGTCCTTATACGGTGATCATATGCTGTAGATCGCTTTATAAACGCTCATATAATTTTGGCTGACTAAAATATCATTTTCATGTCACTTTAAAGTTTGGCAAATTATTTTATTGTAAAAGTCAACAAACTTAATCTGAGAGAAACTCATGAAAAATGTACTTAGTCGAAGTGTAACAGCTTTAATCTGTATGGTTGCTTTAATGACCACAGTTCAAACATGGGCACATGAGGATGAAGATAAAGTATTGACTAGAACAGTCGATGAACAGCCAATAGACAAAAAACAAAAGAAATGTGAAAAAAATTGTAAAACAAACATTGATCCTAAAACTCAAACAAATAACACAAAGCAACATCAGCATGGAAACGCTTCAGAAATGTCACAAATGGATCATTCAAAAATGACCAATATGCCTTCTTCGATGAAGGATATGGATCATTCAAATATGGAGATGCCAAACAAAACAAATAAGTAATTCTTTGAGAAAAATGATGAGTCTTTTAGACTCAACACATTTCATTGTGATCTCCAAAAGCTCATCAAAAGATGAGCTTTTTAAAACATAAAATTTGTGTATGAACTATGCTTATTTTAAAAATGTCATCGCTTAGACACGATATTTGAGTATATTAGAAGAAATTTTCACAAAATAAATGTGTATGCCTGTTCAAGAAAAGACTTCTCCACGTATTCCCAAATATATTGCCATTCGAGATGCTATTGCCCATGAGATTGAGTCTGGGCAATGGAGTGCCAATACCAAACTGGCTTCAGAGCGTGTGTTGATGGAACAATTTGCTACCACACGTGTCGCTGTTCGAGAAGCATTATTGGCTTTGGAAATGGATGGTCTTATTTATCGTTTAGATCGCCGTGGTTGGTTTGTTCGTGCGCCACGAATTATTTACCGTCCGCAATCGACCAAAAGTTTTAACCAATATGTGACTGAGCAAGGGGGTGTACCAAGTACGGAATTGATTTCTGCGGAATTGGTGCAAGCGACCTCTTGGGATGCAGCACATTTAAAAATTTCGGTGGGTGATGATATTTATTCGATGTGGCGACGTCGTAGTATCAATGGTCGTCCTGCGGTAGTTGAACATTTACGTATCAATGCAAGTTTATTTCCTCAATTCTTAGAACAACAATTAGAAGGTTCTATTACGACATTGATGGCAGAGCATTATCAACGGCAATTGACCCGAGCACATATTAATCTTTATCCAACGGTATTGTCAGAACAACAAGCCAAAGCTTTGCATGTCAATGTTGGTAGTATGGGGTTATATATTTGCCGTACCAACTGTGATCAAAATGGAGTGATTACCGATGTTGACCAAGAATATTGGTTACATGATGTACTTGATTTACATTTTGAAGCGACATGATAAAGAATTAAAATAATTAATCTGGTTTAAACCAGATTAATTAAATTGTCATAAACTTTTGTTGAAATACAGGCTATCAAGAAGCAGCATTCGTTAGGAATGTCATAATGAGCCCGTATCTGAAACAGCAGCAAAAAAAGCTCCTCGCCATGGGCACAAGTATTCTCTTTGCTTGTGTCAGTACAGCATGCACCACGTCTTCAACCTCGAATGATGTTGAGCAAATCACAGTCTATACCGCGGTTGAAGCGGATCAATTAAAGCGTTATCAATGGGAATTACGCAAAGCACATCCTGAATTAAAAGTAAAATGGGTGCGTGATTCGACAGGTGTGATCACCGCAAAATTATTAGCAGAACAAAAGAATCCACAAGCCGATGTAGTGATGGGACTTGCTTTGACCAGTTTATTGGTCATGGAAAAAAAAGACTTATTGCAACCGTATCGCCCGAAACATGTCGAACAACTTAAAATCGATTTTTATAGCCAAAAAGACATTCCAACATGGACAGGCATGACTGCTTGGGAGTCGGCTGTTTGTGTCAATACTGTTGAATTGGAAAAGAAAAAATTACCGATTCCGCAAACCTGGCAAGACCTGACTAAACCAATTTATAAAGGGTTAATCGTGATGCCAAATCCGGCATCGAGTGGCACAGGCTATTTGGATGTGACTGCATGGATGCAAATTTTTGGTGAAAAGCAAGCTTGGCAATATATGCAGGCACTCGATAAAAACATTTCTCAATATGTACATTCAGGCTCGAAGCCTTGCAAGATGGCGGCTCAAGGTGAAACGGTCATCGGAATTTCGTTTGGTTATCCGGGCTTTAAGCTGAAATCACGTGGTGCACCTTTAGAAATTGTCTATCCGAAAGAGGGGCTAGGTTGGGAAATGGAAGCCTCAGCCATTGTCAAAGGTACGAAAAAACTCAGCAGTGCAGAGAAGTTTATTGATTGGAGTGTTAGCCAAGCTGCCAATGAAGCTTATGCACAAAACTTTTCAATGGTGGCACATCAAAATGTTCATAGCAAAAACCAAGACTTCCCAAAAAATCTTGCGCAGCAATTGGTGAAGAATGATTTTTATTGGGCAGCAGAACAGCGCGAATCAATTCTAAAACAATGGTCAGCAAAATTTGAAAAGTAATTGAATCATGTACACAACAAGCTATTCAGAATCAGTTATTCAAAATTAACGATTAAAAATTAGGTGCAGTATGCAAATTCCATCGCATTTACAAAATAGTAGGACAGGGCAAGCCATGCCAAATTCGGCAGGGCATCTGCTCTCAACTTTAAGAACGTTTAAAATGGCAGAATCAAAAACAGTGCTTGAAGTGATGGATATTCAAAAATCTTTTGGTTCAAGCCGTGTCTTGGAACACATTAACCTTGACCTGAAAGCAGGTGAATTTGTTAGCTTTTTAGGTCCATCAGGTTGTGGTAAAACAACTTTGCTACGCATCATTGCTGGGCTTGAACAGCCTGATTATGGCAAAGTGATTAAACAACAAATTGATATTACCCATTTTAATACTGCAAAACGTAAATGCGGCATTGTTTTCCAAAACTATGCACTCTTTCCAAACTTAACTGTGGCGGAAAATATTGCATTTGGTTTGCATAAAAAACACTGGTCAGCGCAAGAGATTCAATTTCGTATCAATGAATTATTAAACTTAATTGAATTGCCCAATATTGCAGAAAAATATCCCAATCAATTGTCAGGCGGTCAGCAACAGCGTGTGGCTTTAGCCCGTGCGATTGCGCCCAATCCTGATGTTTTGTTGTTGGATGAACCGTTGTCAGCTTTGGATGCGTTGGTACGTTTAAACCTCCGCCAAAAAATTCGTACCATTCAATGCCAATTAAATTTGCCTGCGATCATGGTTACGCATGATCAGGAAGAGGCGTTAAGTATTTCTGACCGTGTGGCAGTGATGAATAAAGGTGTGATTGAACAACTCGATACGCCACATAATATTTATTACAAACCGCAAACTCGTTTTGTAGCACAGTTTATTGGTTCGATGAATTTTATACAGACAGTAGCGGTCGATACGCATCGTTTAAAAATGAATGAGCAATCTTTTATTGAATTTCCACATTTAAACTTTGCCCAAGATGAACACTATGAAATTGCTTTTCGACCTGAAAATGTCAATTTAGTTGCTGGAAATGAACCTTCTACTGAATATTTAAATTTAGCTGTACATATTGTCAACACTGAGTTTTTAGGCGCAAAACGTCGTTTATTCTGCGTGGTGCAAAACCAAAATCATGCCGATGACAATATGTTGCAAGTTGATGTGGATCATCAACATATGGCGGTTGTGCAAGATGGAATGTATCTGCAAGTGCCGATTCGTGACTTACATGTGTTTGATTCACGAGGGCATGCGAGATGTTAAATCAGTCTGCCGCAGATGCTTTATTAAGTAGTCAAACAGCACATCGTTTTCGTTATTCATTGCGTTCAAGTGCAGTGTTGTTTGTCGCAGCAATTCTATTCACCTTGAGTTTGATTGCACCCTTAATCGTATTGATGCAAAGCGCATTTTTAAATGAACAGCATCAATTTGTCGGGTTGGATAACTTTACAGCTTATTTTTCCAATCCGGCCTTAATCTCATCGATTTTTAATTCGATGTGGATCGCCATTACAGCCATGTTGATTACGGTGAGCTTGGCAAGTGTTTATGCTTTTGCATTGATTAACTGCAATATTCGAGGCAAAGCTTTCTTTAAAACCGTGGCATTTTTACCGATTCTTGCACCTTCACTTTTACCTTCATTGGCTTTGGTGTATTTGTTTGGTCAGCAAGGTGTTTTTAAGGGCATGATGGGCGAGGTGGAAATTTATGGTCCACTAGGCATTTTGATCAGTTATTGCTTTTGGCTATTTCCTGCCATGGTCATGTTGATGATGGGGGCATTTCGCCATATTGATCAACATTTGATTGAGGCTTCGCATGCTTTAGGAAAAAATACGCTACAAACTCATTGGGCTGTGACTTTTCCTGCGATTCGCTATGGTTTAGTCAGTGCCTGTCTGGTGGCATTTACTTATGTCATTACCGATTTTGGGATTCCCAAAGTGATTGGCGGGTCATTCAATATGATGGCGTTGGATGTGTATAAGCAGATCATTGGTCAACAAAATATGAACATGGGTGCCGTCATTTCGATTTTGTTGCTCTGTCCTGCGGTGTTGGCATTCATTTTTGATCGATACCAAAGTCGTCATCAGGAACGCTATCAAAATTTCCAAATTCAGCCTTATCGTTTGCGTGCCAATCCTCGAATTGAAAAAGCATTAACTGTATTTTGTGGGGTGATTTCAGGCGGTATTTTACTGATTATTGTGACTGCGATTCTCGCATCATTCATTCGCTATTGGCCCTATGATTTGTCAATGACCTTAAATCATTATCGTTTTGAATATGTTGATGGTGGTGGTTGGGCAAGTTATTTTAACTCAATCAAATTGGCATTGTTCAGTACCGTTTTCGGTACGATGATAATTTTCATCATTGCCTTATTTAGTACCCGTTTTAAAGCATATCCTTTGCTAAAAAACTATGTAAAAGTCTTGGTGTTATTGCCTTTGGCTGTGCCGGGCTTGGTGTTGGGTATTGCTTATATCTTGTTCTTTAACGCACCGCAAAATCCTGTGTCTTTCGTTTACGGTACGATGACGCTGTTGGTGATTTCAACCATTATTCATTATTACACTGTGCCACATTTGACCTTAACGCATGCGATTCAACAGATCCCAAATCAACTTGATCATGCTGCACAAAGTTTAGGATCTTCACATTGGACAATGTTCCGCAAAGTATATTTGCCTTTAACCTTTCCTGCGCTGTGTGATGTGTTGGTGTATTTATTTGTCAATGCCATGACTACTGTTTCAGCTGCGATTTTCCTTTATTCACCTGATACCAATTTGGCATCGGTGGCGGTGCTGAATATGGATGATGCAGGTGATACCGTGGCAGCTGTGGCGATGAGTATTTTGATTTTACTCACCTCATGTGCAGTCAAGTTGCTGCATTGGTTATTCACTCGGAAAATGATGACGTCAACACAACGTTGGCGTGAGCAAACACATTCATAACAAATTGATCTTTCAGTCAATCTTTTTAATTAACTAAACCATTTGAATTGAACGCTTTCTTTTAGGCGCTGGGGATTTTGCGTGCTAAAAAAAGTAGATAAGGTGGAAAAGACAATGAATACAGCACAATTTGACTTAATTATTGTCGGTGCAGGCATTTTAGGAATATCGGCTGCGATCCAAGCGGCAGAGCAAGGTTTAAAGGTACAAGTCTTTGAAAAATATGCACAACCTATAGGTGCGACTCGCCGTAACTTTGGCATGGTTGGGACTTCGACGCTAAGTCGTCCTGATGCGAAATGGCGTGAATATGCTTTGGCAACCCGTGAATTTTATCAACGGATTCAGGCACAAACCGATATTTCATTTCAACAGCGGAACGGGTTGTATCTCGCGAATACTGAACTTGAATGGCAAGTATTAAACGAGTTTGCTCAAGCTGCAGCTGATTATCAGATTCCTGTAAGTCTATTGTCTAAGCAGCAACTGTTTGATCAATATACTTATTTAAACCCAGAAACTGCGCTACGTGGCGGTATGGTTTTTCATGAAGATTATTCAGTTGAGCCACATTTGGTGGGACTGCGTTTGTTGCAACATGCCGAAAAACTTGGTGTACAAATTCATTGCAATGCCTCTGTGGTACTGACGCAATTTAACCAAGGCATGGCGCACATTCGCTTGGCATCAGGTCAAACATTTACCGCAAATAAAGTCATGATTTGTCATGGTGAAGAGACACAATTGTTGTATCCCGAGCTCTTACAACAAAAAGGTTTATTGCGTTGTACTTTACAAATGGCATTAACCAAACCGCTAAAAGTCAATCTCAAAGGTTCGATTTATTCAGGATTGTCGATCTCTCGTTATCCCGCTTTTGAGATTTGCCCTAGTCATCAAGATTTACGCAATGAATCACAAATCGATTTAGTTGAAAAGTACGGTATTCATATCCTGATTAAACAAAATGAATTCGGACAAATTATTTTGGGCGATAGCCATGAATATTATCCGATTGAAGACATACCACAATTTAATCAACGTGAAGAAATTAACCAATTCATTTTGCAATATTGCAAAGAAAATATTGGCTTAGAACTACCTGAAATTGAATCTCGTTGGAATGGTTACTATCTGACTCATCCTACGGAATTGGCATGTGTGATGGAAGCTGAAACCAATATTTTCCTTGTCAGTGCGATTGCAGGCAAAGGCATGACCACAGGCGCAGGATTTATGAAAGAAATGTTAGAAAATTATATTTTGTAATCTGGTTTAAACCAGATTTGTTTATGCTGTATGAAATTGATCAAAGGTTAGGCGAAATGAACGCACAAATTGAACTTGCAAACACAATTGAAAACGATGTTGAAAATAAATACTTACTGTTGACACCAGGACCATTGTCTACTTCGAAAAGTGTGCGTCGTGTGATGCAACGTGATTGGTGTACTTGGGACAAAGAATATAACGCATTGGTTCAGGAGATCCGCAGTCGTTTGGTGGCGTTGGCAACTGCAAAACCTGAACAATATAGTGCTGTGTTGATGCAAGGCAGTGGGAGTTTCTCTATAGAAGCAGTGTTAGGTTCGACGATTCCAAAGGATGGTAAAATTTTAATTATCAATAACGGGGCATATGGTGCACGCATGGTGCAAATGGCTCGATGTTTAAAAATTGACGTGGTGGAATTACGCTACCCTGAAATGCAAATCCCTCAACTGGCTGATATCGAAAAAGCACTTGAAGATGACAGCATCACTCATGTGTCATGTGTGCATTGCGAAACCACCACAGGTGTATTAAACCCAATTCAAGCGATTGGGCGTATTGTCAAAGCCAAAAACAAAGTGTGGATTGTCGATGCGATGAGTTCTTTTGGTGGCGTGCCAATGGACATTGCAGAGCTCGAAATTGATTTCTTGATTTCAAGTGCCAATAAATGCATTCAAGGTGTACCTGGCTTTGGTTTTATTTTGGCAAAACGTGAGCAATTACAAGCGTGCAAAGGTTTGGCTTGTTCAGTCAGTTTAGACCTATACGACCAATGGAACACCATGGAACACCATAATGGTAAATGGCGTTTTACTTCACCCACTCATGTGGTGCGGGCTTTTTATCAAGCGCTTTTAGAATTAGAACAAGAAGGCGGAGTAACCGCACGTTATCAGCGTTATTTCAATAATCAACAACGTTTAGCCGCAGGTATGCAAGCGCTTGGTTTTGAAATGGTCTTAGATCAAGACGCACCACAATCTCCAATTATCACTACATTTTTATATCCAAATGAAGCCGATTTTAGCTTTCAAGCCTTATATGAAAATCTGAAACAAGCAGGGTTTGTGATCTATCCCGGCAAAGTCACCGACTTAAATTGCTTCCGTATCGGCAATATTGGAGAGATTTATTTGGATGATATTGAACGACTTTTAACAGCGATTGAGCACTATCGAATTTGATTGGAATCCACAACTCCTTTTCTTGCGCCATTTATGGCTCAGGGCGGAGGTTAGGATGGGGGAGATTATAAATCCTCTCCCTAGCTCTCTCCTTTGAAAGGAGCGGGAACTGCTATTAGAAATTAAATATTACGCAAAACTCAACTTACGCAAGATAGCTATTTTTAACTTTGAGAAATGAATAGGACAAACTTATGAACACTTCAACTTCAGCATTACAAGCCGTGGTTTTTGATTGGGCTGGTACAACAGTAGATTTTGGTTCACGTGCACCAATTTTAGCATTTATGGCCTTATTTTCAGATAATAAAGTTGAAATTTCAATTGAAGAGGCACGTGCGCCAATGGGGTTGGAAAAACGCGATCACATTGCGGCAGTTTTGAAAATGCCACGTGTTGCAGATGCGTGGAAACAGGCACATGGTGCAGAAGTGACTGTGGCGGATATTGACCGTTTATATCAGGACTTTATTCCATACCAATTGAAGAGTATTCCAAACTGCTCAAAATTAATTCCGGGGGCATTAGAGGCATTTGCTGATATTCGTGCCCGCGGTGCAAAAATTGGCAGTAATACTGGTTATGCTTCGATGATGATTGGTCAATTGGTGCAAGATGCAGCTGATCAAGGTTATGTGCCTGACTGTACTATTACAGCCAGTGATGTGAAACATGGTCGTCCATATCCTGAAATGTTGTGGAAAAACTTAATCGAACTTGATGTGTTAGATGTTAAAAATGTGGTGAAAGTGGATGACACAGTGGTCGGCATCGAAGAAGGTTTAAACGCTGGTTGTTGGACTGTGGGTTTGGCCGTCAGTGGGAATGAAGTGGGGCTAAGCTTCGAAGAGTGGTCTGGACTATCAGCGTCTGAACAACTAGGTTTAAAAGAAAAAGCATACGCAAAAATTAATGCTTCAGGTGCACATTATGTAATTGATAGTATTGCTGACTTACCTGCGGTATTGGATGCGATCGAACAGCGTTTAGCAAATGGTGAAAAGCCTTAATAGATGATGAATACCAGTCTTTATGACTGGTATTTTTTTAGAGCTGAAATATAAATTCTTTTTTTAATTTCCTCATGCTGCATGAAAATGATGAATCCATGAGAAATTGTTTAATTAACTTGAGTGTTTGCTTGGTTGTTTGTGGTAGACCAAGCTATGAGTTAAATCGATTTTATAAGGAAGCGAGTACGGTTTTCCAAAATTACTCTTATAAAACTTATGTTGCCTAATAGCATCCATTCAATGTTTTGCAATGTAAGTTGCCCCCCTTTCATGAGGGACGAAGGGAGGTTTTATACAGTTACATCAATCAACTTCGCATCCAGTTATCGACTGCAATTCGTCAAAGCTTAAACCGTCTACATTTTCAATGACTTTCACACCTTTCTCAGCCACATCAATCACACAAAGATCAGTATAAATACGCTCAACACATTTCAAACCTGCTACAGGATAAGATAATTTAGTCTTAATGTTATTTATCTAAAATTGATTCAAAAGCTTTTAAACGTTTGTGAATGGAAAGTAACTCTATAATTGTTTTCCAAGAGTTAATCAAATATTGAAAAGATTGACGTACTTGATCAAAAACGTTGGTAATTTGGGTAATGAGTCCTAATGTCATTTTTCCAGCTGCAATGGATGGAAATAAAACGAATAAGCTAAACAAAATATCTAATTGAATATACCAGATGCTTGCTAGGTTAAAATAGGTGTAATGAAAGTACAATCGGAAATAGTTTTGCCGAACACTTCCAAATAGTGCTTTTAATGTTTTAGGTTGTGCCCGTTGCTCATGATCCTCTCCATAAACCAATTCTTTGCGATAAGCCGCTTCAACCTTTTGATTATTAAATTGTAGACCAGGTAATTTAATCCCGACCAGCATAAGTAAAACTGTACCGAATATTGCCCATACGATTGCTGCCCAGACTAAAGAATGATCAATATTTCCAACCAGTGGTAATTCTGTTACTTGTTTAGAAAGTTCAAATAAAATCGGCAGGAAAGCAATTAATACCATGATCGCCTTAATAAAATTTACACCAAGGTCTTCTAAAATTGTTGCAAAACGCATGGTATCTTCTTGAACACGTTGGGAAGCACCTTCTACATGACGTAGTTCTTGCCAGTGCTTGGTATAATATTCATTCATAGCTGTGCGCCAACGAAATACATAATGGCTGGTAAAAAAAGAATTGATTACAGCTAAAGTAACTGCAACTAGAGCAATCAATAAGAAAGTAATTGTTCCCATATAGAGTTCTTTAATATCACCTCCACCATTTTCTAACATGTTTTGAATAAGGTTATAGAATGGTTGATACCAAGCATTGATTACGACGCTTACTTGAACGCCAAACCAGATATTAAATAGAATAAATGATGACCCCCATACGGACCATCTTTGCCAACGGTTATCTGATTTTAAATGCCAAAAACCTGCAAAAATAGACGTTGAGATGAAGAACCATAAATAAAACCATATAAAAGAGAGTGACCAGAAGCGACTAACGCCTATGGGAAGTTCTATATTTGCATAACCTTTGGGTAAACCTAAAAACTCACCCCAATGGCTTCCACCAGAATTCCACAAAAATAAATTAATGATGAACCAAGCAATTAAGGATAAAAAAAACCACTTTGGATTGGGAAAAAACGACCTAAACATGTAAAAAATGCCCTGTGACTTAAAGGAACGCAGTTAATAAGACTATTTAAGTGTTATGTTATAATATAACAATAAAGGGCATTCAAGTGCATTTCTAATGTTGAGTTTTCATTTCATCTGAAATTTAAAAAATAAAAGCTTACGGTGAACTTATCGTTCTGTACCAAATGACTTTTTGGGATAGTTACAATCGAAATTGGCCAAAAAAATAAGCAGTTATCATTTAACTAATGTGCTTTAGACCATAAGAAAAATCTGAGTTTTGCCTAGTATCGTTTGAGGTGTATTTGCAGTAAAATTTTGATTTTATGGAAAAATTTATATAAATAATGAATTTGAAAACGGACAAGTTAAATCAAAATTTAAGTAATGGGATTCATTTTTTGTAAAAGTATTTCAGTGGGTTGCATGGAAGTGCTGCGGTAACTTTTGAAAAAAGGAAGGTTTTTCATAGTTAAGTTATTCAAAGCCACACCAATAAATAATGATGACTATTCGCATGTATCTGTTTAGGTGGTATTTAGCCAGCGGGACGATTTTCTTGGCTTCACACAGCATCTCTAAAGTCGTATCTCAGCTTTTTTCAGCAAAATGAACTGATGAGTTACTTTTCGTTCTTTTCATATCCAAAACAACAAAGTCATCAACGCCCCGTAATATGATTCAGAAATATTTTAAATATTATCAATGGGCTTCTTTAAATTTAAAACAACTACAAAACCTCTTTCTTTTGGGTGAAGAGGCTAGCGATCTAATTAGACAAGTAAGCGACTTACAATACTTACACAGTCAAGCGAATAAACGTGATAGATCATGAAAATCTTTCAACTACTGAGCAAGCTCAAAACTGGAAAAATAATTCAATACACTTTTAGAAAGACCGAAAAGAAGAAATTCAGCAACAGTCAAAACTAAAAGATATTCCGACACTGCGTGATTTAGTCAAACAAATGCAGTCACTTCATTTATGCAATCAACCAGAATAAATGTGCCTGTAGAACTTTGTATATGTCTATGACTAAGGAGGATAAATAGGATTGAGTAAATAAGGCTTTTAGATGACAGCTTTATTTATGAGGAGTACTATGCAAAAAAACAAAAAATGCATGGTTATAGAGGATTTATAACGTGAATGATGCTGATTTCTAAAGAAAAGAAATCAAGATAGCAGGGAAATATATGAAACAGACTTTACTCACTGCTAGTATTGTGGCTTTGGCCACATTGGCTATGCCAGTTTTTGCTTCTGGTTTACAGAGCGTTAGCAGCAACTATGTGGCTTCTGATTATGCAAAAACCAAATATCCAGTTGTATTTAACCATGGGATGTTTGGTTTTACTCGACTCGGTCCGACAGCTTTTGGGATGGACTATTTTTATCAGGTTCTTCCTGATTTGGCACGGAATGGTGCGACGGTTTATGCGACACAGGTTTCTCCACTAGAATCCACCGAAGTTCGTGGCGAGCAGTTGCTACAACAAGTAGATGAAGTTTTGGCACTCTCAGGAAAGTCAAAAGTTAATCTAATTGGTCATAGTCATGGTGGACCGACCATTCGTTATATTGAAGCAATTGCACCTGAGAAAGTCGCTTCACTCACTGCTGTTGCTGGAACGTTTAAAGGGTCCAAAGTGGGAGATGATATGTTGGATAATCCTGCTGAGAAATTTTTATTTACCGTCTTAGGACAATATATCGTTGCTCCAGTGGAGTTACTTCTACAAGGTAATCCTGATTTGCCGATTAGTCTGGATCGCTCATTGAAATCATTAAGTGAAAAGGGTTCTGCAGAATTCAATGCAAGGTTCCCAACTGCAGCAATCCCATCTGATTGTGGCAATGGTCAGAAGATTACCAGTAATGGGGTTTATCATTACTCGTGGACAGGTAAAGCTCAAGCAACCAATCTACTTGATGTCATTGACGTTGCCATTTCCACCATGGCACCAAGATCTTATAAAAATAATGACAATGATGGTTTGGTTAACCGTTGCAATGCACATTTCGGACAGGTGATTCGAGACGACTATAATCAAACTCACCTAGATGAAATTAATCAGATTTTGGGCTTGAAAGCATGGTTTGGACCTGATCCTGTGTCACTTTATCGTCAACAGGTTAATCGCCTAAAACTTGAAGGCTTATAAGGGAATATTATAAGAAATAGACTCTAAGCGCATCATAAGGGAGTCTGAATATTCAGGCTTCTTTTGTTTTGTTTAGAACACAATGATTGGCTTTAGGTTTAATCTTTACTAAAAATTTAGATTCTTTCATCTATGAATAGAAAGCTGATAGAGATCCATAACAGATCCTTACTAGCGGGGAAGATGACATCCATGTCGATCACTACACTTGTCTTTAAGACCAGCTTTATGCTGATATCCTTATACAGATCATAACGAGATCATACTGGTATCGATTTATAGAAAATCCACCTTTCCTGTTTTTACATCATAAATACCACCTGCAATGCCAATTTCACCTTCTTCGACCATCTTTTTCAGTACTGGGCTATTTCTTAAGATATAGGCAATATTATTTTGTACATTTGCGATGGTCACCGCCTGAATGAAATTACTGGTGAGTTGGTAATCGGTCATTTCTTTATGCACATTTTCTGCCGCCTGCATAATCGGTTTAAGAAAATATTGTACATGTGGGGTTTCGCTGAGTTGAGTAATATCCTTTTTTTGTTCATACATCTGACAAGCTGCTGTCACTGCACCACAATCTGTATGACCCAATACTAAAATTAATTTGGAACCCTTACTCTTACAGGCGAATTCTAGAGAGCCTAATACTTTTTCGCCCGCTATATTTCCAGCGATCCGTAAACTAAATAAGTCACCAATACCGACATCAAAAATCCGTTCTGTTGGTGCACGTGAATCCATACAGCCTAGAACGGCTGCAAATGGATGCTGTCCAGATTGTGCAGTGACTTGAATTTGACGAGCAATATTATGATAAATCCGTTCATGGTTAACGAACCGCTGATTGCCTTCTTTGAGTAGCTGAAACACTTGTGCAGGCGTAAGTTGTCGTTGAATTTCCTGAGTACTGACGTCAATATCCAGTTCTTCTTCTTTAATTTCAGGATAATGTATTTTAAAGCCAATTAGTTTTACATCGATGCCATTTTCTGCAGCTGTTTCATCCCTAAAATCTTTAATCACTTGATATACATCCGGATCAATATAATAGGTATTCGACGCATCGATCACTACAGTATCGCCACTGACTATTTTCTCTAAGGCAGAAACTAATGCGGAACGATTTAAAAAGCTAATATTGGGTGCCAGTTCAATACGGGTAATATTTCCATGCAAATGTGCTTCATGGATGATACGAACACCACGGAATAAATTATTTTTTAATACAATGATAAAACTAATCAACAGCCCTAACAAAATACCGATAAGTAGATCCGTCGCGATAATTGCAACAACCGTTACAATGAAGGGTAGAAATTGCTTCCATCCTTGACCATAGATCCGTTTAAAAAGTGAAGGGCTTGCTAATTTAACACCAGTTAAAATTAAAATGGCGGCAAGAGAAGATAATGGAACAACATTGATTAATGGTGTCAGAAATAAAACCGCAATAATCAATAAAATACCGTGAAAAATTGCAGAGAATTTAGTCTTTGCACCACTTGCTGCATTGACTGAACTTCGAACAATCACTGAGGTAATCGGCATACCTCCAATTAAACCAGACATGGTATTTCCGATACCTTGGGCGACCAACTCTTTGTTTGGCGGAGAGGCACGCTTTTGCGGATCCATTTTGTCCGCAGCTTCTAGATTTAATAGTGTTTCAAGCGAGGCGACGATCGCCAGCGTAATGGCACCTGTATAAATAATAGGATTATTCCATTGGGTGAAGTCAGGGAAACTGATAATTGATTCAACACCTGAAAAGATATTGGGAAGATTGACCAGATGTTCAGTGCTGACTGCGAGGCTGGAATTTGTACTGATAAAAAAATAGTTTAAGAGTCCCGCAAAAATAACCGCAATAAGTGCAGAGGGTACAACCATTTTTTTTAAAGGTGTTTTATCCCACAATAAAATAATGAATACACTTGAGATACCAATGATTGCCGCCCCATAATCAAGATGCTGTAATAGGCCTATCCCTTCGCCCCAACGTTGCTGAAGAGTTTCAGTTTTAATCCCAAAGAGTAGAGGAAGCTGATTGATAATCAAGATTAATCCGATGGCAACAAGAAGCCCCATAATCACATTGGTTGGGATAAAATTTGAATAGGTTCCCAACCGAAATAACCCGAAAAATAATTGGATGAGGCCGGCTAAAACCAAACAAAATAAAAAAGCTTGATAGTTGCCTTCAAGCTTATCTAGCTGTGTTAAAACAATAGCGGTAAGCCCAGCAGCGGGACCTGACACACTGATATGAGAACCACTCAAATAACCGATAACGATTCCACCAATGACACCTGCAATAATACCGGAAATCAAGGGTGCACCTGAGGCACTGGCTATACCTAAACAGAGCGGTAGAGCGACTAAAAAAACAACTAAACCTGAGAGCAAATCATTTGTATAAAACTTTCTTCTGGGAACCAATTCCTGTTGCATAAATATTCTCGGCAAATTTATAAGTTTGATATGCATCTGGATACAGCCTGTTTCATGCTGTACACCAAACTTGCCTAAGTTAGATGAGAATGTGTCCGTAAACTTTAATAAAGACCAAATGACAACAGATTATGAAAGAAACTCTATATCAGCTTTACAAATGATAAATTTTTCTGAATATTAAAGAAATTCTTAAATATTTGTTCGAACAATTTGGTTAAATTATAAGTATTTTAATACGTTAATTTTAATTTGATTTTTAGGTTTTTGGCTAAAAAGTGCTGATTAAGTCTGTATAACTTATGGCTTGAGCAATAAGGAATGTTGATGTATTTGTTTTTTAATAGGTAAGTTTTACTTGCGAGCCGTGAGATCTTTTTCCAAAAAATTATTCAGATGTAAAACTTATATTGTTTTTATATTGGGTTTTGTAGGGTTTATGAAATATTTTAGAAAATATGTTTTTTCACGTGAATTTGGTTGTTTATTTGAGTGGGTAAAAATGAGTATTGCGGTGTTTTAACTACACAATGCTTGCGGAGATATTTACTTTATCTACTCATCTGTTGGTGCTATATCATGTGAAAAAACATGTTATATTTCATTTGTATCTGAACTGAATTTTCAACTAAAACGGTCTGTTGAGTACAACTCGCTTAGTAGGAGGTAGGAGCTGATACGATTTCATTAAAAAATACTTTTTACCTTCACGACTATTTTTAATATTATTCGCAACGTTGATTTTGAAAACTTTTGCGCTATAAATGTCAAAAAATATAAATTGATGGATTACTAGATGGATAATTATTTAAGGGACTAAATTGAAGACGACATTCATTTTTTTAAAGCTAATCAAGCATATTAACAAGTCAGATATTTATAAATTATAAGTATTTTTAATAGCTTAGTGTTTATTGATGTGATTCTGAAATTGTGTATAAAACAATGCGGATACTTGATCAATAAATATTTGTAATGGGGGTATTTATGGTCGTTTTATCCTATTTAAAAAACCAAAACAAACATTTCAACGCCATAAAAAACCAACAAATAACGATTGCAGCTAAAGCAAACATTGTTATCTGTATCGCATTTTGCCTATTTTGGACAATATATTTTAGCTTTGCTGAGATGTGGTTCATTGTTTGTATTGATATTTTTTTTACAGCAATGTCTATCTTCAGTTTATTTTTGATTTATATACATCGAATTTCAGCGGGAATACTGGTCTCGCAAATTGTCCTCTTTGTTTTTCCTGTGGTTTTTTGCTTAATATTTGATGTGGCTACAATAGATCACCCCAGAGTTGCGCATTTATTTCTTCCAGCAGGAGCCATATTGGGATATTTGAATTATCGAAGAGATCCCAATGCGTTACAACTGATTTTAATTATCTTATCCATTGCCGCTTTTATCTTTTTTAGCGGGAGTGCGTTTACTTTAGATGGAGCAATACCTTTAGCTGAAAGCATTCGAGCTTATGGTGGTTGGATTGCAATATCCGTTGCCACTTTAATGATTTGTATCTCAATTTTTGTGATGCAATTGGAGTTGCAAATTGAAAACAAGTTGGTGCAGGATCTCCGCTTGGCACTTTCAAAACAGCAGTTTGAACTTTTTTATCAACCTCAAGTAAATTCTTCTGAAAAAATTATAGGCGCTGAAATTTTGTTACGTTGGTGTCACCCGACACTTGGCTATATCCCTGCGAAAGATTTTATTCCTGTAGCGGAAACTTTGGAGTTAATGCCTAAAATTGGAGATTGGATACTGATTCAGGCAAGTAAAGTATTACAAGACTGGCGTAAAAATGAATCTACAAAAGATCTTACACTTTCAGTCAATATAAGTGCTGATCATTTCATGCAAGAGAATTTTGAGCAAATCGTTACTTCCATGGTGCAGAAAAATGCAGTGTTTCCATCCCAACTTATATTAGAAATAACTGAAAGGGTTGCGTTAAATAATATTGAAAGTGTTATAGAAAAAATGGGTTTTCTACATAAAAATGGCATTCAGCTTTCTTTAGATGATTTTGGTACTGGCTATTCATCATTAAGCTATTTGCAGAAAATGCCCATTAGCCAAATCAAAATTGATCAGAGTTTTGTGCAAGCGGCTTTAGAAGATGAGCGGTGTAATAAATTGGTATATGGGATTGTTAAAATTGGCCTTGATTTAAACCTGCGTGTTTTAGCAGAGGGGATTGAGACCGTTGAGCACTTTAATCGCTTTCAAGAAAATGGTTGTACTGAATTTCAAGGCTACCTATGGGGATGTCCTATGCCTTTAACTGATTTTATGAAAAAAGTAGCTGAGGAAAACCATTAAAGTTTAGATAAAAAATCCACTCAAGATAAACTATAAAAATTATTCAAATCCCTAAAATAACTCAAAAACAGAGCCTTACTAAACTAGCTTACAATTTTAACCACAAGCGTGTCGTAAAATGCTAAGTCAGTGTCGTCTTATGTAAAGTGAGCTGCATCTGCTGTGTTGTAGTTTTAATCATGATTTTTAAATATTGATAAAAATACGGCATGGATAGGGAAATGGCATTGAATAAAGCAATACGGTTTTATGAAACAGGAACACCAGATGTTCTGCAATATGAAGACATCGATGTTGGTGAACCAGCAGCAGGGCAAGTGCGTCTGCGTCATGTGGCAGTTGGATTAAATTATGCTGACACTTATTTTCGTGACGGCACATATAAGATTCCACTGCCAAACGGGATGGGCGTAGAAGCGTCTGGTGTAGTCGAAGCCGTCGGTGAGGGTGTAGCTCACATTCAAGTGGGTGATCGAGTCACTTATACCGGTTTTTTAAATACGTTAGGTGCTTATAGCACTGCACGTCTAATCTCAGCTGATGTATTAATCAAACTACCTGAAGAAATTTCTTGTGAAACAGCCGCAGCAATGACCATGCGGGGATTAACCTCGGCTTATTTAATGCGTCGTATTTATGACTTTAAAAAAGGGGACACCATTTTATTACATGCCGCCGCAGGTGGTGTGGGTTTGATTGTTTCTCAATGGGCAAAGTTACTCGGTTTAACTGTGATTGGTACAACTTCTTCAGAAGAAAAAGCGCAAATTGCCCGTGCACATGGCTGTGACCACGTTATTAATTATAGCTATGAAAATGTTGCAGAACGAGTACGAGAATTAACCGATGGAGTCGGTGTGAATGTGGTCTTTGATAGTGTCGGTAAAGACACGTTTATGGCATCGCTTGATTCATTAAAACGCCGTGGCTTATTGGTTTGTGTGGGGACTGCTTCTGGTGCAATTCCAGAATTTAACCCCGTCTTGTTGGCAATGAAAGGCTCTCTATATATGACTCGTCCAGCACTGGCAGATTTCATTGCTGATCCTATAGAAAAACAAGAACTTGCCAATGAACTATTTGACCACGTCCGACATGGACGCATCAAAATTGAAATCAATCAACGCTATGAACTCAAGGATGCAGTTCAAGCTCACCGTGATCTAGAAGCACGTAAAACCACAGGATCATCAATTTTTGTCATTTGAAGGGATATCTTATGCAAGTTGAACAATTAAGTTGCAATATCGGTGCAGAATTGTTGGGGGTCAATCTGGCAGATGCCATTGACGATGATGGGCTATTTACTGAAATTCGTCAGAATTTGTTAAAGCATCGGGTTTTATTTTTAAGAGATCAAAACCTAAGCCGAGCTGAACATGTAGCATTTGCTGAGCGCTTTGGACAACTAGAAAGCCATCCTGCTGTTGGAAGTCATCCAGAGCATCCTGGGCTGGTACAAATTTATAAAAGCCCAGAGAGCCCAATTGATCGTTATGAAAATGCTTGGCATAGCGATGCAAGCTGGCGCAAAGTTCCGCCAATGGGTTGTGTACTACGTTGTATTGAATGTCCGACAGTGGGTGGAGATACCATGTGGACCAATATGGTGATGGCCTATGAAAATCTACCCGTAGAAATCAAAACAAAAATTGCAAATTTACGCGCCTATCACAGTATTGAAGCCAGTTTTGGCGCAATGATGCCGATTGAAAAACGTTTGGCATTAAAAGAACAGTTCCCCGATGCAGAACATCCTGTGGTACGTACGCATCCTGAAACGGGTGAGAAGATTCTTTATGTCAACGCCTTTACCACTCATTTTAGTAATTACCATACCAAAGAACACGTCCGTTTTGGACAAGATGCCAACCCCGGTGCAACCGATTTACTGCGTTATTTAATTACCCAAGCCTATATTCCTGAGTACCAAGTTCGTTGGAGTTGGAAGCCGAATAGTATCGCAATTTGGGACAACCGTAGTACACAACATTATGCCGTAATGGACTATCCACCATGTCATCGAAAAATGGAACGTGCGGGCATTATTGGCGATGCAACTTACTAAGCTGAGCAGTTAAAGATTTTATTCAAACCCTATTTTAAAAATACATATGGAGATGTTTATGCAATTTTTTGATGACTCATTACACCCTGAAAACATGGACAAAGTGGTGATTACGGTAGCACCTTATGGGCCTGAATGGATGCCTGAGGATTTTCCTGAAGATATCCCGGTGACCATGCAAGAACAAATTCAAAAAGCGGTAGAGTGCTATGAAGCAGGTGCTTCAGTCCTCCATCTGCATGTTCGAGAACTAGATGGGAAAGGTTCGAAACGTCTGTCTAAGTTTAATGAACTCATTGCCGGTGTGCGTGAAGCGGTGCCTGATATGATCATTCAGGTAGGTGGATCAATTTCTTTTGCTCCAGAAAGTGAAGGTGAAGCTGCAATTTGGTTAAGCGATGATACGCGTCATATGCTGGCTGAGTTAATGCCAAAACCAGACCAAGTAACCGTGGCGATCAATACCACTCAAATGAATATTATGGAGTTGCTCTATCCTGAATATTTAGAAGGCACTTCTTTGGCACATCCAGCAATTCAGGCAGCTTATGCAGAAATGACAGTACCTGCAGGTCCAGCTTGGGTTGCAGAGCATTTAAAGCGTTTAACTGAAAATGGCATTCAACCGCATTTCCAATTAACTGGGATGCATGGTTTAGAAACGCTGGAACGTATGGTGCGTAAAGGGCTGTATAAAGGTCCGTTGAATCTAACCTGGATTGGAATTGGTGGTGGTTTTGATGGGCCAAATCCTTTTAACTTCTTTAACTTTATTCATCGCGTACCTGATGGTTGTACTTTAACTTCAGAGTCTTTACTTAAAAATGTTTTGCCGTTTAACACCATGTCAATGGCGATGGGCTTACATGCACGCGTCGGAAATGAAGACACCATTATTGATCATCAAGGTCAGCGTTTTTCTTCAGTACAGCAGATTCAACAGACCGTGCGTATTGCCCATGAATTAGGTCGTGAAGTTGCATCAGGTAAAGAAGCACGTGAAATTTATCGTATTGGCGTGCAATACGACACGATTGAAGAAACTTTGTTGGAAAATGGTATGGCGCCCAATCGTAAAGCAGGTCAAAAGGGTGTTCCACAGCGTAAATAATGATTTGAGCCAAAAGGATTTTTGATTCAAACAGTGAGAAAAAGATGATTACGTTACTGTGAAGTCGCGTAGTCATCAAAAATGAATGAGAAATTATAAAAACACAAGGAGAACGTATGGATGCGCATCAATATTCAAGTCCTGCGGACGGTGTAGATACTTCGGTTGGCATTCCACGTAAATATGCATGGTTGGTTTTTGCACTGACATTTGGTTTGTTGATTTCTGACTATATGTCACGGCAAGTCTTAAATGCAGTATTCCCACTGATCAAAAGTGAATGGGCTTTGACAGACAGCCAACTTGGATTATTAAGTGGAATTGTGGCCTTGATGGTGGGTTTATTAACCTTACCTTTGTCGATCTTGGCAGATCGTTTTGGCAAAGTAAAAAGCTTAACTTTGATGGCCGTGTTATGGAGTATGGCAACCTTAGGCTGTGCAATTGCTGAAAGTTATCAACATATGTTTATTGCCCGATTTATGGTGGGTGTTGGCGAAGCTGCCTATGGCAGTGTCGGGATTGCTGTTGTTGTATCGGTTTTTCCTCGTGATATGCGTGCAACTTTAGCAAGTGCTTTTATGGCAGGTGGTGTGTTTGGCTCATTCTTAGGCATGGCTTTAGGCGGTGTAATGGCTGAACATTTTGGCTGGCGTTGGGCATTTGGTGGAATGGCAGTCTTTGGGCTGATTCTGGCATTTTTATATCCTATTGTGGTTAAAGAAAACAAGATAGGAACCGTTCAAGGCAAAATTAAGACCCAACAGAAACAGGAGAAGTCGAGAAGTCCTTTACGATCAATTTATTCAAGTCGGTCTGTGATCGCCACTTATATTGGCAGTGGCTTGCAATTGTTTGTGGGTGGCACGGTCATCGTTTGGCTTCCCAGTTATCTCAATCGATATTACGGATTGGGGACAGATAAAGCGGGGCTGGTCGCGGCAATGGTTGTACTCAGTAGTGCAGTTGGCACGATTTTATGTGGGATGTTATGTGATCGTTTAGGACGAGATCGACCAGACCGAAAAGTCAGTTTAGCGATTGCATTTTGTTTGATCTGTTGTGTGTTGTTATCCATTGCTTTTGCCATGTCTGTCGGAAATGCTCAATTGATCATGATTTGTATTGGGATGTTTATCGCATTGGGTACCAATGGACCATCCAGCGCAATGGTTGCCAACCTAACACATCATTCTGTACATAGCACAGCATTTGCAACATTAACTTTGGCAAATAATTTTCTCGGCTTGGCTTTAGGACCTTTAGTAATTGGAAAGCTATCTGACGTGATTGGTTTACACCATGCTTTTCAATTGATGCCTCTGATGAGCATTGTGGCTGCTGCCGTATTCTTCTATGCAAAACGCCATTATGCCCATGATATTAAAAAATTTAATGCACAAGCAGCACGACAAGGTCAAACAGTACAAGCACAGTCATGCAATATGGGTAATCAGTAATGACGCGTAAAATGAATATTGAAGTTTTTTTTGATTTTATCTGTCCTTGGTGTTTGATTGGAAAACGTCATTTACAGACTGCGATTCAAAAATTAAAACAAAGTGATCCAGATGTTGAGGTCAATATCCAGTGGCGTGGTGTACAGCTTTTACCCCATATTCCACTGGTGGGTGTTCCTTTTGATGCCTTTTATTTACAACGATTAGGCAGTTCAACAGCCGTTCGAATGCGTCAAACTCAAGTTCGTCAAGCCGCGAAAGCGGTCAATGTCGATATTGATTTTGATCGGATTCGTCGTATGCCAAACACAGCTATGGCACATCATTTTTTTGCAAATATTTCAAAAGTATATCATTCAAATCAAAGTGAGCGATTTTTAGATGCGCTATTCACAGCCTATTTTCATCATTCGGAAAATATAGGCGAGTTAGCAACATTGCAGAAAATAGCCATGTATTGCGGTTTTGCGGATGAGGTGGTTGAAGGTATTTTAGCAAAACCATTCGTTCCTTTTATCTCAGCAGATACAGGGGGTAAAGGGGTACCATATTTTGTTTTTGATGGAAGTTTTGCAATGGCAGGAGCGCAACCTGCAAGTGCACTTTATCAAGCAATGCTGGAAACGCTTCAAACACAAGGACAAATGGTATGAGCTTGCGTTTTCAAGTTCCTCAAGAAAAAATCCCAACTTTAGGCAATCGATCCTTTTTGATGATCGGTGACCGATCTCTAATTTTATTTAATATTGCTGAACAATTTTATGCGATTAATGACAGTTGCCCGCATCAGGGTGCCTCATTACTCAATGGGAAATTAGAAGGCAGGGTAATTCAATGTTGTGCACATGGTTTACGTTTTGACTTGGCAAATGGTTATTTACTCAATTCAACACAGCTACAAGTTCAATCATACCCAGTAGAAGTGATTGGCGAAAATGTTTTTATTGGTTTGGATTGTGGAGTAGCGCTAGATGAGTAAATTAGATTCTATGGCTTGGCAGCCACGGCTAAGTGCGCTTATGCCTGGATTTATTGTCAGTACTGTGGTTGCCGCTGCGGCCTGTTTTTTATCTGAGCATTATGGTGCACCAGTGATGTTATTCGCTTTGTTGCTTGGGATGGGCGTGAACTTTCTTGCAACAGAAGGAAAGTGTAAAGCGGGTATCGAATTTACTGCGCGAGAAGTATTGCGTTTTGGGATCGCCTTACTCGGAATGCGAATTACCCTTGAGCAAATGACTGCGCTAGGTTGGCAGCCCATTGTTTTGGTCATTTCATTGGTCGTCATTACCATTCTTGCTTCAGTCATCGCAGCAAAAGTGCTCGGGTTTAATAAATTTTTCGGTATGCTGACTGGTGGTGCGACAGCGATCTGTGGAGCTTCCGCAGCATTGGCTTTGTCTGCAGCATTACCCAGTCATCCACAAAAAGAAAAAGCAACCTTATTCACCGTCATTGGAGTATCTGCACTTTCAACTTTAGCAATGATTGTTTATCCCATGATTGCGCGATGGTTGGAATTGACACCACAACATGCAGGGATTTTTTTAGGTGCAACCATCCATGATGTCGCCCAAGTGGTGGGGGCAGGTTATAGCATGTCTACAGAAACAGGCGATACGGCAACAGTGGTGAAATTGATGCGAGTTGCCATGCTTCTACCTGTGATCATCTGTGCAGCCATGATTACCCGTATGCAAGGCGTACCCTCTACGGGCAAAAGACCGCCATTATTGCCTTGGTTTGCAGTAGGATTTTTAATTCTTGCCTGTATAAATAGTACTGGATGGGTACCTACAGTTGTTCAAACTGGAATGAATGAATTATCTCGTTGGTGTCTGATTATTTCGATTAGTGCGCTAGGGATGAAAACACAATTAAAAGAGTTAGCAACGGTGGGTATTAAACCGATCCTGCTGATGATTGGAGAAAGCGTTTTTCTGGTATTGTTGGTACTCAGCCTGATGCATTGGTTATTTTAGTCGAGCTTTGATTTAACAAAAGTTTTGCAAGGTACAACGTTAAAGTTGATTTACGCAAAACTTTTGTTTTAAGTGGCTTTTCTTATTATTGTTTTGATGTTAATACCAAGTTAGTCGTACCTTGATTGAATTTATATCGTATTTTCATCAATGATCTCAGCCTTATTGTGGGTACGCCAAGCATTGGGTGTTATACCAAATTGACCGATAAACCATCGTGTAAAAGAGCTTGGCATAGAGTAACCAAGAATATCTGAAACTTGAGCCAGTGAATAATTGATATTTCTTAAATAGCGAAATACCAAATTTCTGCGGACATCATTCATTAATTCACTAAAATTTGTATGTGTAGCTTCTAGACGCCGTTGCAGCGTTCTGACATTGACTTCATGGGTCTGCGCGACTTGATCAATTGTGGCACGTCCCATCGGTAAAAGCAGATAGATACTTTTACGGATATCAAAAATAAGTGATGATTCATTGTCTTTTTGTAAGATGTCGATATCGAGATAGCGCTGTGCATGGTTTGCCATTGCTGTATTTGCTTGAGGATTGATTTTATCAAGCTCTGATGATGAGCAGACAATACCATTAAACTCGCTACCAAATTCAAGTGAACTTCCAAAAACACGTTGATGCACTGTTAAGTCTTTTGGTGAATCGTGGGTAAAATGAATACTTAATGGGTGCCATTTTTGAGCTAATAATGCAGCACAAAAACGATGGGTAATCCCCAAAGCCAATTCAATCGCTTGACGACTATACTTTGCTGAAGCAGAAATCACTTCTACCCGAATAATCACGGTTTTTCCAACTTCTTCTATATATATTTCAAGCGCGTTATTGATGATATTTCGGTATCTTACAATTGTTTTTAAGGCATCACGTAACGTCTGTTGATAGCTTAATAATAGGCTTAGCTCACCAAAATCAGCAATTTGACGTTGTTCGGCCATATGTAGACCAAACACTTCACAACCACTGATTTGAGCAGATTGCTCTAATAGTGTCATGACTTTGTCGACGGAAATACGTTGTTTTGAATCATTTAATTGAGCAGAATAAATTCCAGCATCAGATAATAAATGGTATGGATTAAGGTCTAATTGTCGGCTTACATCCAGATAATTCTTAAGTACCGCTGTATGTGCAAGAGGAACCAATTTACACTCTCCTTGTCTTTTCATTAACAGTCCTGGTCAATACACCACTGTTTGAAGACTGTACAAATACGCATTTATAAAAAGTTTTTGCGTATGTGTAATCTCAATAATTTTATCAAAATTTTTTAAAAAGCATCTCAATTCATTACACATTGAGATGATTGAAATAGAGTATCAAATTTGTTTAACAAAGAGGAGTGTTTTAAAAGGACTGCACTTTATTGAGTAAAGAACAGCCTTTTAAAACGTATTAATGTGCGACACAACTTAGGGATATTGTTTACACATTAATTCTTTTAGATGGGGCATTGCGACTCATATCGGATTGAAGATATTTAGTACACAATATTTTTAAAATTAAATGGTCGGTAGATATAGGGCTACAATCAATCCATTTAATTAAAAACGATAGCCTACCCCAAGATATGTGACCAAAGGATCTAAATCAATTTTTGTCGTGGACTTGATCAATTGGGTACCTGTCGATGTATCTGTGACAGTCACAGTTGCTACATTATTAAAGTTTGGCATATAACTTAAAGATCCAGTGGTAAACCAACGATCGGTTAAATCAAAGGTAAATCCTGCTGTGAGTACTGGTGCAAAGGCATCACTGGTTTTAACTTTAACTTTTGGTGTCGCTGTTGAACTGCCTTGACCACCGTGCAATGCTTCACCCGCTCGATCATTGAGGATATTATCAATCATATAACCTGCTTGAATAAGGTCTTGTTCTACACCGCCATTGAGCTTTAACTTATTAAAATGACCATATACAACACCCGCGCCAACAAAAGGTCGGAACTTATTTTGTCCTGAAGTGCCAAAATGATATTTGACTGTTGCTGCAGGCGTCCATGCAGTTACTTCTGCAACTTTGCCATGTGCATCAAGATCGGTAATTAAGGTATCTTTTAGCAGTTTTAAACCATTTAAATAGGTCGGTGGTGTGCCTTTTCCGGGAGTATTGGCAGTGGAGAGTGCCGAAGCTCTAATTTCTCCAACGCCATCAATATCAATTTTTGGTGGGATACCACCGACTAATTCAAGAGATACATGATCATTTACAAAGTAGCTTAGAGTTAAACCCAATGTATCGGTATCCGCGACTTCCATTCCACCTTGAGCGGTATAATCAGAAATACCTGTGATATCCGATCTGGCTCCGGTGGTTAGACTTGCTGGAACTTTATAATTGGGGTCTGCTTTACCATTTTTGATAAAAGTATTTAATAAAAGCCCACCCATTCCCTTAATTTCAGATGCATTGGTTTCGTAGTTGGCAATATCACTTCCCCATAATGATGATCCAACGCCATAGCTGCCACCTTCTACAACACTGGTTGTTACATGTGTTGAATTGGCTTTGCCTTGAGGCATGACATGCATCCAGCCTGCACTGACAGCCCAGCGTTTAGAGGTTGTAGAATCCGCATAACATAAATGAGTTGTTAATAGACAGGCCAATGGCACAGCTATTCTACAAATTTGATTCATTTTAATTTCCTTGTAGTTCACTTTTTTATGGTTTCAGCGGATCCTTTCTGAAACACGGCCCCATTATTAAAGTTGGCATTGGTTAAAGCAATCTCACTGATTTCATCAATAATATTCAAAACTTTAATGAAAAAATCAGTTAATCTAAAAATAAAACAATTAAATCAATCTCTTATAACTTTATAAGTCCATGCTCGAATGCTTTATTAGAGCTGTCATTTGTCATCAAATGAAAAGCAGTTGTCATCAAATGTACATCACCAAGATCAACTAAACCGTATTGTGAATAAGCAATTTATAGAATTCATCTTCATTCATTCACTCAAAATTAAAGGTAGATCAATGGAAAAAATACAGACAAAGGCAACCGTTTTAATTGTTCCTGGTTTACGTGACCATGTTGCTGAACATTGGCAAACCTTATTGGAGCAAAGGCTGGTCAAGGTACGATCTGTCCCTGCATTAGAAACAGACAAACTCAACTGCATAAAAAGAGTTAAAGCGATTCAAACGCAACTTGAAGAAATTGATGGTGCTGTGATTTTAGTTGCACATAGCGCAGGGGTATTAATGACCGTTCACTGGGCAGCTCTGTATCAACACAATATTCAAGGGGCTTTGTTGGTTACACCACCCGATTTATCAGCCAAATGGCCTGAAAACTATCCAAGTTCGGCAACGCTAAAACGGCAAGGATGGGATCCTTTACCTAACAATATTTTGCCTTTTCCGAGCATTGTTGTTGCAAGTACCAACGATCATTTAGCCAGTTACCAGGCCGTTAGGACTATGGCAAAAATATGGGGCAGCCAATTGGTGAGTTTAGGTGAAGTGGGGCATCTTAATCCTGCCGCTGGATATGGGTATTGGGCACAAGCTGAACAATTTATTCAACAATTAGACCAAGTGGATGATTCGATATGTATCGCTTAGTGCTTAGAACTTTATAGCGGAATTTATTTAGAGGTGACTTGGTTCAATTTACACGCCGTTTTAAGACAGGATTGCTCATTGGTTAGCAGGATTCATAACAGATTAAACAATTAGAAAGTCATGCATATTTCAAAATAGTCAATATGGCTATTTATGGAGTTAAATCGAATTAAATCATATCGATATGGAGATCGAATGATGCAAAATGTGATATGTGGCAATAACGCGAAACGCACGATTATTTTCACTCAAAAGCTGGGTGTCTGTTTAGTGCTGTGCTTAAGTATTTCAAAAGTGTCTGCAAAAAGTGTTGAGATCAATGAGGATTGGAAATTTGAAACCAGTACGATGCTCAGCCTAGGTGCGAATTGGAGTACTCAAGATGCTTCAAATCAGTTGGTGTATAAACCGGATGCAAATCATATCGGAAAGGACGGTTTAAGCGTTGACGTGAATGGTGACGATGGGCATGTGAACTTTAGTCAAAACGATAACATTTCCCAAATTATAAAAGGGTTGACTGAGTTTCGTTTGAAAGGACAACAACAGGGTGCAGTACTCAGCACTAAATATTGGTATGACCATGCTTATGAAACTGGTCGTGGAGATTTAAAAGCCTTTGATGATTCTGCGTGGCCTAGATTAGCCAAATTTAAGGGCATTGATCTTTGGGATGCCTATATCTGGAAAAATTTTGCTTTAGAAAATGGTCAAAATGCCAATCTAAAATTAGGCAAACATACCTTAAATTGGGGGAAATCGCAGTTTTTCCAAAATGGTATAAATTCAGTCAGTGCCTTAGATTATGCTGCAATTAATCGGCCGGGAGGAGAGGCAAAAGAGCGAATAATTCCTGTCGAAATGTTTTCATTTGAGGCTGGAATAACGCCAAATCTTAAACTGGACGGTTTTTATCAGTTTAAGTTTAGACCTTCTGTTGTGGATGGCTGTGGGACGTTTTTTGCAATTTCGGACTTTGTTCCAGAAAATTGTGGACCCATTATTTTGACCGTTACACCAGGGGATAAGTTGTCTGAAAGTGCTTTAGATGCACAGACTTATATTCCACGTGCAGAAAGTCGATATGCCAAGAATAGTGGGCAATATGGTTTTGCTTTAAAGCAAACTTTACCTCGTTGGAATAATGCTGAACTTGGCGCATATTTTGCGAACTATCACAGTCGCAATGCTAATTTTGATGGTACAGCGGTAACTGAACCAGGGTCTGCATATTTTAATACTGCTCGTTTTTTTTCAATTTATCCAGAAAATATTAAAATGTATGGATTAAGTCTAGCAGCAAAAGTGGGGACAACCTCTGTTTTTAGCGAGTTAATGCACAAACCCAATCAACCCTTGCAATTAAATGGAACAGATATTGTCTATGCACAAGTTTTAGATAAGGATACGCCTCTTACACCACCTGGAGTTGCGGCTGAATTTGGGCAATATTTGCAAGGTTATGTAAGAACACCTGTAACCCAATTTTCACTGGGTGCGAGTGATCGTTTAAACAATATATTGGGTGCAAACGTATTGAATTGGGCGGCAGAGTTTGCAGTGAATCATATTGCAGATATTGGTAATCATCGTTTTGGACGGGTCGGTGCATTTGGACGGAGTGAGCTTTCATCTGGTGCTTATAATCCTGAAACAGGTGAATATAAATGTACGCCTTATGGGACCGCACATCTTGCAAATGATGTGATTGATCGTATGAATGAGCGCTTTTGTAATCGGGATGGTTTTTTTACGCAATGGTCATATGGCTATCGTTTACGAGGAGCTTTAAATTATCAAGATATTTTACCTGCGACCGTCATCACACCAAGTGTAATCTTTCGCCATGATATAGCAGGATTTAGCCAAAATTTTCAAGAAGGTCAAATGAGTATTGCAGCCACTATTTCAGTGAGTTATCAGCAAAAGTATACAGCTGAACTTGCGTATACCAATTTTTTTGGTTCGAATGATTTTAGTACCCTCGATGACCGAGATTTTGCTTCGTTGGTATTAAAAGCTAATTTTTAACATTGAGAAATTGGATGCCATGTTTATTGGAAGGTTTGGCATCCAACATAAAGCGCATCTTGTTAATAATAAATATTTAATTCATTTATACAGAAAATGCTTATACAGCTTTGGCAAAAAACTGACTTTTCTGTTGTTTATGACGTTAAATTATTCAATCTTATCGATATGGATGCTGTTAGATCCTCTAGGAATATTGATCGTGACAGGTTTTGTAATCATTATAAGAGTGAGCATATCCCTCTCAATATTTACTCATATTCGCCAAGGGAAGTGATCAGAATAAATGTTCAATTACTTTGTAATTAACAAGCTCATCAGAAATAAAAAATATCGACTTGATAGGGAGCGGTATATAAAGCATTTGCCAAAAAACCAAAAATTGAGCCTATACAGAAGATAGAATAAGGTTAAAACTTAGGATCAATATGGCTTGTTAAATTGATCTAAAAACCAACCTATTGTGTGGTGGTAAATTACATGAAATATGTATTAAATTATAAAAATTAGCACACGATTATGAATTTGTTTTTGAAAAATAATATAAATTTAAATATTTATTTTTTAAAGTTTTTTTATGAAAATTGTGTATTTAATTGCAATAAAAACACGTGCAGAAAATTGCAAAGTGGAATAATTAATGATAAATAGTAGACACAATATTGCAGAACAGAGGTTTTCCACAGGTATATTAAATTATAAAATTTAAATATATCAATGTTGGATATATATTAAGAATGAAAATTTATGAAATGGTGTTTCATAAAGGCATAGAAGAAAGCACACATTTTTTTTATAGTGAAAATAGCTATGCTTCACGCCAGCATTTTATCGAATTAATACGTTTAGATATTGACGCTGAATTGAGTAATTTTAAGATGACATGTCTAAGTGATGATCAATATGATTTAAAAGCATTGTTTGAAGAAGTTCATAAAGAAAGCCATTTGCATGTAGATAAAATGGAAGCTGAATTTATTCGTGATGCAATCGCTACATTTGACCAATGCATTTGTTTAAGAGTTAAAGAGCGAGATGTTCTTAAACCGAGTGGAAACACCTTTCATATTTAGTCGTCATCCAAATTGTATACAGAGATTCACGATTTTCGGTCGGCATGTTAAAGTGTCATAACGTATCCCATTCTTCACCCCAGAACGAATGGGATTTTTTTATTTTTGATGAATGGATAAAATAACCGCTAAGTGTTAACTTTTATTGATTAAATCATATTCTTAATAAAGTCCTCGTCACTAATTTACAGCCTCATCATCGTGATTAATCTACCAATACAAAGCCATTGTGAGCAATGATTGTAAAAGACTAATTTGAGGTGCTTAATCATGGTCATGGTTACTTTGTTATCACTAGTTTATTTAAAATTGGAGTTTTGGAATTAATCATCATATCTTAGATCAATTGAATGAAATGAGATGTAAAAAATTTGAAGGTAATAATTAAATATAAAAGGCGATTCTTAAATTTTTTAGGTAAAATTTAAAATATAGATAAGCCGATAAAGCATTTTTAAAAATAAGTTTATCTTTGTCATATTGAGTTTGGTTTAATATATAAAAATAAAATTTTATCAAGTAAAGTTTTGAAATATAGGGTTTAATTTTGTTTTTATGAGGCTTGATCAAGATAAAATACGATATTGCCTAAGCGAAATTTTAAGTCCTTAGATTGGCATATTTAGCTTGGTGTTATTTAAAAGAAAATTAAGTTAATTTCACTTTTACTTTGTCAAATTATCAAGTGAAATGTATTTTTTGGTGTTTTAAATATAATAATAATTTAATTCCACAATTCCAATAAAATTTTAAATAAATACAAATAGTTGAGCTTGTTTTGTGCTGCTTATTAGTTGATTTATTGAACACTTATTCATCACATGTGATTATGTAAATACTTTCACACTTCTTGTGTAAAAGTTTACGAATAATACAAATCATGGGAATTAATATGAATATTTTTACAAAACTAACACTAACTGCATTGTTGAGCACGGCTTATATCGCGACTGCACAAGCAGCTGTTACTGGTCAAGTTGATGTCAAGCTGAATGTTTCGACAGGTTGTACTGTTGAAGGTTCTACTGTTACTGGAAATATGAACCAATTTGGTACATTAGATTTCGGTAAAACTTCTGGTACTTGGACTAACGTTTTGACTGGTCAAGTTGCTTCTACAGCGACAGGTGGTCATCTCGCTGTAGAATGTGATGGTGCAAACCCTGTTGACTTTACGGTTGCAATTGATGGCGGTCAACGCGCTGATCGTAGTCTTAAACATACAACTGCTGCCGACCTAGTAAACTATAACGTTTACCGTGATGCAGCACGTACCAATCCATATGTGATTAATACAGCTCAGCCTTTCACTGCTGCAGCAGGTGTAGCTCAAGAAGTTCCAATTTTTGGTGCAATTGCTGCGAACACTGGCACTGCAAAAGCACAGGGTGATTATACAGACACTTTATTGGTGACTGTTAATTTCTAATNAGAAGTTCCAATTTTTGGTGCAATTGCTGCGAACACTGGCACTGCAAAAGCACAGGGTGATTATACAGACACTTTATTGGTGACTGTTAATTTCTAATCAGTATACGTAACAGTAAACAGGTTTGTTGTTGAACAAGCCTGTTTTAGGGAGGAACGTATGCACCTGTTACTTAAACAATGCGTCGGATTGCTACTTTGTAGCATTGTTTCATCGCTCACCAGTGCTGGGCAATTGGCCGCTAAGTTAAATGTTCAACTTGAATTAGAGCCATCCTGCAAGATCAACAATGNTACTTTGTAGCATTGTTTCATCGCTCACCAGTGCTGGGCAATTGGCCGCTAAGTTAAATGTTCAACTTGAATTAGAGCCATCCTGCAAGATCAACAATGAGACCGTGAATAACGGAACCAATGGCTTGAATTTCGGGCAGCTAGACTTTGGAGAAACCACAGCTGCATTTAATCAGGTGATAGAGACCAGTTTAAGTCAGGGTTCTACATCAGGTTTGACCATTCAATGCCCTGGCAATGCTCCAATAAAAGTTACCTTTGGTGCGGGGCAACATGACAGTAAGGTACCAGCACCTTTTGGTGCAAATTATTTTCGTGCGATCAGTAATGGCACAGATTTCCTTGCCTACAACATCTTATATGGAACTGCTCGCGAAGCGTTAAGGCCTAATCAAATCATTACTTTGACCAATAATGGTCAGCCGCAAACGCTTAATCTCATGGGGCAAACTGTTAATAATGGTCGGTCAGTCTCACTTGGACAATATACCGACACTATTCCAATTACCATTGAATTTTAAAGAACAAAATCATGAAAAAAATAGGTTTAAGTGTTCTGCTGATNGGTCAGTCTCACTTGGACAATATACCGACACTATTCCAATTACCATTGAATTTTAAAGAACAAAATCATGAAAAAAATAGGTTTAAGTGTTCTGCTGATTTCGATTGTTCAAAGTGGGTTTGCTGTTGATCCTGTAACTTCGGCAAGTTTTAAAGTGCAGGCGACCATTGAAAATGGGTGCAAACTCAGCAATGTCGAACAGTTACTTGATTTTGGTCGTCATCCTGTTGTGGCGCAGGGGCAGTTAAAAGNTTTTAAAGTGCAGGCGACCATTGAAAATGGGTGCAAACTCAGCAATGTCGAACAGTTACTTGATTTTGGTCGTCATCCTGTTGTGGCGCAGGGGCAGTTAAAAGGATCCGTCATCAATACTGCGCAAAGCTGGAATATCCAATGTACTGCACGGCTACCGGTAAAGGTGATGTTGAATGGTGGTGATCACTTTTCAAATAACTTTCGGCGGATGAAACATGCCCAGCAGAATGAGTTTGTACCTTATCAGCTTTATCAGGACAGTAGTTTGCAAGGTGAATATGCCAGTGGGAGTACTTACTCACTGACACCAACCACTACTTTGAACACCGTACTGGGTTTTGCAGTTTATGCTGTTGCAGACTTGAATAATAACAATCAACCACGATCAGCTGGCCTGTATAAAGATACGGTCGCAATTACGATTACATGGTGATTCTATGAGCTTAAATAAAATGAAAATATGGTCGGGCAGGACTTTCTCTGCGGCCGCGATATTGATGGTCACTTCACCGGTATTTGCACAGGCCACATTTTTAATCTGGCCAATTTATCCAAAAATTGAAGAAAAAGAGAAAGCCACTGCGGTCTGGCTACAAAATACCGGTAACTCTGATGCCATGGTACAGATTCGGGTATTTAAATGGGATCAGAATCATCAGCAAGATGCTTATGCGAAAAACCCTTTGGCTAAACCGATATTAAGCTGGTGGGTCAAGAATAATGAACAGGGCAAACCTGAACTTTATATTAAAAATACTGGTTCAAAATTTTCACGACTTTCGGGAATTAAATTAACCCCGACTTCAGAGCAAATGGCTTTTGGCAAAACCGCCTTTGGTTATGTGTTGGCAAACAGCACCATGAAGTTTGATCTAGACAACAAACTACTCAACAGCCTGAGTGGTCAAACCAGTTTGTACGGGGTTGACAGTTCAGGGGTGAAGCAGGAATTGGTTGAGATTAAAAAAGAAGGAGGGGGGTAAATGGGTTATTTATCAGGGTTACACACCCCTTCTTTTTTATGCAAAAGCCTGACATTGATATTGGTTGCGAATATTCCATTGCTGAGCTGTAACGTGTATGCAAATGGTTTACCCCCGCCACCACGAGATGTTTCAGAAGTGAATAGCTTATTTAAGCTCTATCTGGACTTGGTGATCAATCAATATTCGACGCGACAAGTAATCCCCGTCATTGTCAAAGGTGATCATTACTTTATCCAGCAATCGAAACTGGATGAGTTACAGATTAAGCTGCCTGCGGATGCACTTCAGCAACAGTCAGAAAAAAACCTGACTGACCTAGATGTATTTACTTTAGGGTTTTCTGGGAAGGCCTTAGATTGGGTCAGCCTCAATCAGATTCCCGAATTGAAGTATGAATACAATTCAGCGCAACAGTATTTTAGTCTAGATCTTCCTGCCAGCTGGATGCCGGTGCAGATACGCGGCTTGGATTCTTGGTATCAACCTGAAACAGCGCAGTCGGGTATTGGTTTATTAAATAACTATGACTTTTATACCTACCGCCCAGAGAATGGTGGCTATAGCAGTACRCTSTTTACAGAACAACGSTTTTTCTCCCCTTATGGGGTACTGAGAAATTCAGGGGTTTATAGYAAAACTGATTTTAAATCTGATGGGATTGGAAACGACTCAAATCAAGATAATGATGGCTACCGCCGCTATGACACCACTTGGCAATATGATGACCCAGTCCGGGTAGTTTCATTTTTAGCSGGYGATGTAATTACGGGAAGTAAAAACGCTTGGGGAAGTTCAGTGCGTTTAGGTGGATTRCAGTTACAGCGTAATTTTGGTACGCGTCCAGATTTGATTACCTATCCTTTACCYCAGTTTAAAGGACAAGCGGCYTTACCGAGCACCGTGGACTTATTGATTAACGGACAGAAAGCCAATTCAACCGATGTACAATCTGGCCCTT
>NZ_LMED01000010.1:0-78300 GCF_001425285.1 Acinetobacter sp. Root1280
TCAAGACTCAGCTTCAGGCAATCATCTTGATGCAACTGCAGCGAAAAGTCAGTTAGAAAGCAGTCTAAATAACTCTAAAGCCTTAAGTGAAGTTGCCAAGAATCAGCAAACTGATCCACTGGATGTATTGGAAAATCTCAAGCAATTTCTTGATCAAATCGAAAAAGGTGAAAAAGACAAAGCGGATGCATTTAAACAAGCTTTGATGATTTTAGCTGCACCGAATTCAATTGCATTGGCAAGCAATGAAGACTTACATCTTTCTGCGGATAAACAAATCAGTTATACCGCAGGTGATAGTATCAACCTGAGTACGCAAAAGAATTTAGTTGCACATGCACAATCAAAGATTAGTCTTTTTGCGGCACAAGAAGGTGCAAGACTTTTTGCTGGGAAAGGTAAGGTTGAGATCCAAGCACAAGGTGATGGTGCGGATTTGATTGCACGTAAAGGTATTCAAATCATTTCGACTGAGGAGATGATTGAGCTAAAGAGTCTCAAAGAAATTATTATCACCTCTGGTGGCTCTCAATTAAAGATTAATGGTTCAGGTGTATTTGTGACTACGGCTGCTAAGTTCGAAGTGAAGGCAGGGCAACATAGTTTTATTGGTGGAGCAAAAGTCGATTATTCACTTCCATCATTCTATGAAAATATTTGTAAGCCTTGTTTGTTAGATGCTGCAAAGTTTGGAATGGCATTTGTTGATAAATAAAATGAAAAGAAAAATTGTTCCATTTAAAAATATAAAAAGCTGTATCGAAGATGATCAACATGATTTGAACATGTATTTAATCTTGGATGCAGCGCAAGTTTCAGATCAAACTTTGCACTTTATCAATACATGGCGAAATGACGCAAGGTTAGAGTTTTATTCATTATTTTCAGGTACAACGGAGGGCAATGCACCTTTTGAAGTAGCCCCTGTACTTGTCTTAATCAATGATTTAGAGGTGCTCGAAGAAGAAGGGTTTAGCTTTATTTATCAAACATGGAAAGATGAACAGGCGTTAAATCTGGTATTCAGTTCATTGGATTTGGCTCAGTTTGTTAAAAAAATGAAACGCTATCTCACAGTAGAATTTCCTGATGGTACACAAAAATTATTTAGATGGTTTGATCCAAGAATTGTTAAAAAAATTCATAAAATACTGACAGATCAACAAGAAGATGAGTTTTTTGAGGGTATTACAAAATGGATCATTTCAATTCGAAATTATCAGGATGTAGATTCTAATCAATTAATGGTATTGGAGAATGCATAATGTTCATACTCAGCCAAGAAAAATTATATGAATTAGATGTTGAGCAAAATAAAGAATTTTTATATGACCTTGTCTATGAAATTATAAAAGAAAACCCAGCCCTTAAACTGAATAGGCAATTTGATCAGCTATTAAAACCTGTCCAAAGCCTGATCAATCTATATGTTGAAAAAGGCATCAATCAAATTTATACACTCAAATATATGGTGAAGAGCCATGTTTATTTGGGAATAGATTATCCAAATGATCCGCAATATCTTTGGCTCCAAAATGAAATGCAGCATTACAGTATTGCGGAGCAAGTATCTTATGTAGATGCTTTTTATACACTTTTGGAAAGCTATAAAAGTGTAGTTTTAGGGTATGATTTTAAATTTTTTTTTAAAGCAATTGAGCGGTTAAATCAGAGTCTTAGCTATTCTAATCTTCAAGAAAATCTTTCAATTATTTATCCAGAAAAAATAGAGTTTTTAAAACAAAAAGATTTATTGGGTTCACTTCAAGAAAATTATTCCAATGATATCCAATCATATAAAGAGTATGTATTGGGAAAAGAATTTCATCATAACGTTTTTATAAAAAATTTGATTAATTTGGAGGTTTAAGATGGGTGTTGGTGGTGCAAGTCCTACAGCGGGCACTTCATGTGCAACGTGTTTGAAAAAATTTTTAGTTCATTTTCGGAGACCTCAAGACTATAGTGGTAATTATGGATTTGATTGGTTAAGAGATGATTATCTTTATGCTAATAAATTTGTTGCAGAAGCGGGTAATACAAAAAGCCCATTTTGCATTGATGTGGAAAAATTAAAAAATGAGTACAAAACTGATGTTAAGAATCCAATAGCACCCTATGGGAAAGAATATTTTCCTGCATGGTTGAGTTTATTTTCTTATATTAATGGTTCTAATAGTCCTCATATCTCTACAATGACAAAAGATGGGTTAAAATTAGATTTATATATAGAAGAAATTGAGCCTTTAAGCAACGATGGGACAGAGTTAATTTTTCAATGTCAAAATAAATTTATTCAGATATCTCCTAAAAATATTCCTTTAGAAAGTGCATTTAAAAAGAAAGTATTAGATTTTGATGGGAAAAAACAATTTTATCATTTAGCTCGCAGTATTTTAATTAAGTGTGAAGGTGGTTGGTTAACTAATCATGAAGAGATTAAGGTTTTTGCAAAGAAGGGAAGTGTGAAGGTTGAAGTTGGAAAGTTAATGCTTTATAAGAATGATATTATAAAGCATGCAGATATTATATTAATACCAGTAGTTACTGAATATAGAGGTGGAAAACCCGTTTTACCAGATCGTGTTGATGCTTATGAATACCTAATAAAACGTATAGCATTTAATCAAGCTTTAATTCGTGCGGAAATTAAAAGAGAAGCCATATTAGACTTAACAAAATATCAAACAGATCCTTTGGTAAATATTAGACTTCTTTCATAAGTCCTTTTTAAAACCATTAATCAACATAAAAGTACCCTCATCCTAGCCTTCTCCCAAAGGGAGAAGGAACTTTCAATACCAATGCACGAGCATTACGAGAATTATATAATAAGTATGGTCCAATACAAGTCAATGGAGGAATTGATCAAAATGGTAATGGGACTTCAAATAGTAAAAAGACATTTGTATTTTTGACTACAAAGCAGACAGCTGCTGGAGGAGTTTGTACTTTAGATGGTCATGTCTGGGGGGATATGGTTATTGTTTTTAAATCAAATTTGAATCATGCACATTCTTATCCTCACGAGCTTGGGCATTCTTTTTCATTACCTCATACTTTCCAAAAAGGAAGTATGGCAAAACATACTTTTTATCGTGGTTTTACTGAAAATTATATGGATTATATGACAGATAGTTTAGGCAATAACAATCCTTTTCATACCGGGAAAAAGCCATTTACTTTTTTTAAATGGCAATGGGATATTATGCGTCAAGATAAAAGCATGAACTAATAAATGGTGGATAGTAGTTATGAATATTTTTTTAAAAATTAATTTTTTAATATTTTCTTTTTTAATTTCATCGTGTAGTTCTGGGAATAATGTAGAAAAGAGTAGTAATAAGTTGGACGAAAGGATATATGTTTTTGAAAAAAAATCAAATTTAGAATCATCTTCTGAAATAAATTACTCAAGGTTTGCACCAGTAAATCAGCTTAATTTAAAAGGGATGCCTGTGGATTTTAGAAAGATAATAAATATTCTTGAAAAAAAAGGATATATTAATACTGATAAAGTCTCTAGTATTAAGCGCTATGAAGTTATATCGTATAATTCAACTACAAAAAAAATATATTTTTTTAATAATGGCAATGAAAAACCAGACCTTTTTTCTGAAATCTATGCAACGAGCTCAAAATTTAATCAACTTGAAAGTATTCGTTTAGGGTTGAGCGCTGGATATGATGGAGAAAAATTTAAACAAATGAGTACTGATACAACTATTCCTACAAGCTTTATTTCTGCTTTAAACGTGATTGATGAAAAAAAAGCGAAAGAAATATATGGTTCACTTATAAACCAGCATATTTTGAATATAAAAAAAAATGTGAATGAGTATTGTGGGTTTTTAGTGACAACAAGAGTGAAAGTACAAGATTATTGGTTTGAGTTAAATACAGAACAAATAAAAAATAATACTTATTTTAATATTTATCAAAGTGACGAGATCCCCAAGAAATGTGATTTTTGATTTTATTGTTATATGTTTTATACAGTAAATTAGTTGAAATTATTTTAAAATATAGGTGTTTAAGTTGATATGGGTGAAAATTAAAATATATATTGGATTCTTATTTTTAATATTTACGATCGGTTGTGATGGAAAAGTAATATCATCTGGTGATAAAAATGATGAGGTAATAAATAAATTTTGCCTTACTCCTGAGCCTAATGTTAGTTTGGATATAAATAAATATTTACCATTTGAAAGTTCAATGGAGAGTCCTATAGAAAAGAACTTAGGAGTAAATGTTATTGATTTTTATAATAAAATTCAAAAATCCACTTCCTTGAATAATATGGATGTATATGAAAATCAAGGTTATATCGATATTGTTGATGATAACTACGATGTGGTAGGCAAAATTCTAATTATTTCAGCAGGCACTTATGTTAAATATATTAATTTTGAAGTTAGATCTGATCCCCAAATTTTTAAAGGAAAACTTATAAAAAGTGCACTTATAGATGTGATTTCTGCAGTAAGTGATACCGATTCTGAATTAATCTATGACAAAGTTTTAAGTAATTTAATTAACAATATTAAGGATGGTAAATTTAATCCTCGAACTGGTATATATTCAGGTTCTTTTGATGAGAATGAAGTTGTATATGAAGTATCTACAATTAATAAAAAATTTATTGCAGCTAAAGTTGCTAGCGGCGAAATTAGAGATATCGATTGCAAAACTAAAAAATACAATGAGTATAAAGATTTGGAATTATCACTTTTTTCAATATTCAAACATTAATCTTAATGATTTTAGACATCAGGTATAATTATTTATTAGGTTATTAGAGATGGTGGTGTTATGAAATCTTTCATTTTGGTGATAGCTTTAATAAATCTATCAGCTTGCTCATTTGACTCAAATAAGGATAATTATAGTTTAAAAAATAGTGAAAATTCAGATGTTGGAAATAGTTATGATATTAAAGTTGGAAAAAATATTTCTAGTTTTGTAGATGAAAATAGAATTTTTTTAAATTATCATCAAAAAGAAATAATTAACAGATATAAAAAATTAAATAGCAATTACATGGTTTTAAAGGTTTTAGATAAACTTCCTGCTGAAATAGGGTTTGCAGATGGTACTGTCGGTAATAATGTTGAAGAAAATAAGCATTATATGTCTAATCTAGATACACATATAAACTTTAAGACAAATTACATATTTTTTAAAAGTACGAATTATGTACCTTACGATGATAAAATTTTCAATACTATTGCTAAAATGTTGGGTGATCAAATTTATGTGATCAATGGAAATAAAGTAGATTATAAAGATTTAGATAAAAATATTAATCTTTTTATTAAAAGGCTCGAGTGCAGCACTTCGTCACAAGAAGAAGTGCTAGAGTGGAATGTAAATGATATTCATATTATTTTAGAAGCATCAGGAAATAAAAATGAAAAATTAACCAGTCTTTTTTTTACAGCTTATTTTACAAAGAAAACGGATAAAAAATATGAAACATCAATATATTAGTTTTCTATATCTATGGTGTTGAAAATTATATAAAAATTTTATACCTTTGATAAGGCTTAATGAGTTATGAGGAAAATTTTAACTATTTTTATATATTCTTTTTTTCTATTTGCATGTGCTCCTAATGAGCCATTAGATCATCTATGTCAGATAAATAAAAAAACTAAAAAAAGCGATACTCAAAGTGACTTAAAGGACATATCGAGAGATATTAATTTATTTGTTGTTAATCATGATTTGTATTTGGACTATAATTTTAAAAAAATATATAGCAAATATAAGGAAATGAATTCAAATTATTTGAAGTTAAAAGTTATAGATCGATTATCAGCTACTCAAGGTTTTGATAATGGAATAGTTCACAATGAAAATTTTGAAGATAATTATCATCATATGTCTACATTAGAAGTACGAACTACAGGACAAGGTCCAAATACAAATTATTATGCTAGTGATAATTTCGTTCCATTTGATGAAAATATCCATAAAAATATCTATCAATCAATTTCTGATCAAATTTTCTTAATAAATTCAGCAGCTTTAGATAAAAGTAGTCTTGATAACTTCATAGAAAATTTTTTAACTAAAGGGCGATGTCAAGGTGGGGATCAGTACGGAAAGGTTATTACTGAAAAGAATTTTAATGGTGTACATATTATCTTGGAATCTGAACCTGAATGGTTTGTAGGGAAAGGCCAAGTCAATAGTTTTGCTTATACTGTATACTATACAAAAATGACAGATAAAAATTATGAAAAATCATTATATTATTAAACTTAAAATAATAATTTTGATATGCTTTTTTATAACGTCCTATAGTTTTGGTAGGAGTATTGAAGATCATACAAATTATTATATTTTTAAAAATAATAGTGAACGTCTAATAGCCCCAGAAGTGGATTTTAGTAAAAATGCCCCAGTGAATCAGCTTAAATTGGAAGCTATTTCTATTGATTTTTATAGAATTAAAAATGAAATTTTAAAATCAGGATACATTGAGCATAAGAAAAATGCTCCCTTGAGTAAGAAACGTTATGAAATTGAACCAAATTCATATGGTATAAATAAGATCTTCTTTTTTGGTCGTGGTGACGAACTACCTGAAATCTCATCTACAATATATTCAACTGGAGAGAATCTTAAGTCTCAACGTAAAATAGTAATCTATTTAGGTCATGATTATGATGAAGTTACTGGAAGATATAAGAAAATTAATTTGGATCCAGAAGTTCCAATGATCTTTACAAATATTTTAGGATTGAATGAAAAGATTTAATGGATGTTTACGAAAAACTATTGCATGAGCACATAACAGATATTGAGAATAGAGTACATAAGTATGGAGAATTCTTAGTCACAAATAGAATTAAAGTTTCAGGTTTTTGGTTTGAGTTTAATACTGATCAAACAAATAATTATACTGCCTTTTATATTTATAAGAGTAATGGTGTAACAAAAGTAAATGCTAGTGATTAATACATTAGTCAATAATGAAAAAAGGTTGGAATGAAAAAAATATTTTTAGTACTACTTTTTGTTTCTCTTGTATTTTATGTTTCTAAGAATAAATCTGATATTCATTTTGAGAGTATGGAGGCAAGTGAAAACAGAGTAAATGACCCATGTGCGAGTGCAGATTGTACGCCTAGAAGCTTGTCTACGTCATACCATAGCGTTGCACACCAAGATAGGAAACGAATAGATAATGTTTTATTTAAAAATCTGGTTGATGGCTTATTTTATAAAAAAATCATAAGTGAAAATGACTACAAAAAAGTAAATTTTAACGACAATGTAAATCCTTTGATTTTAGAAATTGGAAGTTCTATTTTAATTATTGGCCCTGAGGAAAATGGTTTTGGTGTTAAAACGATTGAATATAGGTTTGATGATTGTAATAAAATTTCAGATCTAGATAAGAATAATGTTAAATCTATTTTGAGCTTAATTGGGTTTGATGGTAATCATGATAATTTCTATAAATTTAACAGGAATAAAGATGAAATAATGGTTAATAACTATAATTATAAAAGATTTAGTTTAGAAGTGAATTGTGATCCAATTAATAATTTTGGTCAATTTAATATATATAATAAATAAAACAATGAGTGTGAACTTTAAAATTTTTTAAGATGAAAATTATGAAAAATCATTGTTTTATTAAATTTGAAATTCGAAGCTTTAGGATATCCAATTTAGCACTCAGGTCAATTCCATATCTACTGCGAATAAGCTATATTAATGGCACCAAAAATAGATAATCAACAACATGCAAAATTTACAACAACTCTTTATCAACACCCAAGAAAACTACGAATTGATCCCTGATTTTATCGATCTGCTTTTAGCATCGGATATTTATTGTTTGGCAACACAAGATCAGCATAAAAAAATTCAATTCCGTATTCTAGAAACACCAGAAGGCGATCAAGCAATACCATTCTTCATAGAGCTAGAAACCATTCAAAATGATATTGGCGTCGATGCCGAATATATCACTTTAAATACACGGCAGTTTTTTGAAATGACTCAGGGGGCAACATTGGTATTGAATCCAACTTCTGAATTATCAAAAGAATTTCAACCTGAAGAAATTAAAGCAATTTTAGAGATTGATGAAGAAATTTAAGAATGTGCAGGATTCAATTTCTCCAGCACTTCGTCAATTTTTTTCAACCGTTTGATTTCATCCCATAAGGCTTTGGCTTCGGGGTAATGCTTAGACATCATCCCAATCCATTGTTTATAACGGCCGACCATGTTCAGCTCTTTTTTATATGGGCCATTTAAAAAACGAATTTGTAAATTTAATAGTTCAGACCAAGTGATAAGTGGTTCATCCGTATTTTTACGAATGCACTGGGTGAGATCTGGTGTAGTCACAGCACCACGACCAATCATCAAATCTTGGCAACCTGATTCAAGTTGGCATTGTTTCGCATCAGCATTGGTCCAGATTTCACCATTGGCAATCACATTGATCTTGAGTGCTTCACGAATAGGCTGTAGCTGATCCCAAAATGCTGGTGGGGTGTAACCATCAGCTTTGGTCCGAGCATGGACAGTGACCCACGCTGCGCCAGCATCTTCAATGGCATGCGCATTTTCAAGGGTAAAATTTCGGTCCATATAACCTAAACGCATTTTTGCTGATACAGGGATGTGTTTGGGTACAGCATCACGTACAGCCTTGACCAACTCATGTACAACTTCAGGCTCATCGAGAAGTACTGAACCACCTCTATGACGGTTTACTGTTTTGGCAGGGCAACCAAAATTCATATCGATTGCAGGAGCACCTAACTCAGCAGCGCGGACCGCATTGGCTGCGAGCATTTCAGGATTATTTCCTAAAAACTGAACGTGTACTGGTGTGCCAGCAGCTGTCTTGCCTTGATTGTTTAATTCTGGACAATAGCTATGGTAAACATGGTCAGGTAAGACCGAATCCGTTACACGGATAAACTCAGTCACGCACCAGTCAAAGCTACCGACATGTGTGAGAACGTCACGCATGATAGGGTCGGTTAAGCCTTCCATTGGGGCGAGTATAAGTTTCAATGTGATTTTACCTAAGAGTTAAAAACAGGTGCGTTATACTTTTTTTTGAAAGGGTTGTCTATAAAAATTAAAGCAATAATGCCTAGCTAACCTAAAAAACATTGATCTATTGCATTATGTTCAAATCGATATTTTATACCCTATAAAGAAAATAATGTTAAAACACCATAAAATTTATTATTTTTTAGTGATTTATGGTCGTAAATAGAAAATTTCACCCCATCAGTATATCCTCTTTCATTCACTATTGCATATACAGTTCCGATCGCAAAATTATTTAAATGAAAGGTAAAATTATGCTTAATGGTATCATTTTTATGGATAATAAATTCTGGCAGTATTTGAAATTCAATTTCATCCGTGTCAGCATTTGTATGAAATAACCAATAAACTAAATTTACTTTTATAATAACTTGAGGAAAAAGAAATGAAGAGTTTGAATGTTGAATAATATGGAAATCATTGATGACCCTTTCTTCTTCTAGATTTTTTAGATAGTCAAAAAAAGAGCTGATTTCCATAGTTTTATCTTAATTCGTAATATGTACTAGTCGTTTAATAACTGATTTTTTATCACCGATGCAAAATCATTTCCAAAACAAATTTAGAGCCAATAAAGCCAACCGCCAATAAAAAGAATCCGATCATGGTAAAGCGAATGGCTTTTTGACCACGCCAGCCAAACTTATAGTGACCAATTAACAACGCACCGTAAACAAACCAAGACACAATACTAAACACGGTCTTATGTGCTAGGTGCTGTGCAAAGAAGTCATCAATGGTAAAGAAACCAAAACATAGGGCGACAGTTAATAAAACAAAACCAGTAATGAGCATATCAAAAAGTAAGGATTCCATGGCTTGATATGACGGTAAGAAGTTGACCCAAATACGTTTTTTTTGTTTCTTTTTGAGTTCACGGTTTTGAAACCAAATCAAAACGGCTTGTATGGTTGCCATGAGTAAAACGGCATAAGCAGATAAAGACAGAATGATATGGATGTCTAAACCGATAGAATGCTGTTCAATAAATTGATCTGGTTTACTAAAACAAAAACCGAGAATCAAACCAAAGGCGGCAACAGGAATTCCAATCAAATTTAGTGAAAGAACAGGACGATAGGTACTATAAAGCATACTTAGAACCAACATTAACGCAGAGGTAAAAGACATCAAGTTAAAGACGTCGTAATTAATCCCTAGTGGTGTAAGTATGTCGTTATGCAGTACACTTGCATGTAATATCAGCCCTAAACCTGACATGATGCCAATAAACCAAGGGTTTGCGGAACGTTTAGCCATTAAGTGCATGAACAAATACCAAAATGAAGAGGTATAGGCAATTAATGCTAAAATCGTATAAACCAAGGGTAGGCTAATCATGTCAAACCTTTTTCAGGATGATGAATATTCATGTTATAAGATATAAATTCCATGTGAACTACAGTATCCTATAGCATCTTGAGCATAAATTTTCTATTTTAAGAAAGATTTTTTTGCTACTAGCTATTTTAAGCGGATTTTGCAATGTTTGATACCTTAACAGAACGACTCACGCAGAGTCTCAGAAATGTTACTGGCTCTGGGCAGCTAACCGAAGATAATATTAAAGATACCTTACGTGAAGTGCGTATGGCACTTCTTGAAGCCGATGTTGCTTTGCCTGTAACTCGTGAGTTTATTGCGAAAGTTAAGGAAGAAGCATTGGGTCAAGAAGTTATGACTCAGCTTTCACCAGGTCAAGCTTTCGTTAAAATTGTGTATGACGAACTCACCAAAATGATGGGTGAGGCAAACGAAAGCCTAGACTTAGCTGCAAAACCACCTGTTGTGATTCTTCTCGCAGGTTTACAAGGTGCTGGTAAAACCACGACAGCGGCAAAACTTGGACGTTTCTTAAAAGAACGTCAAAAGAAAAAAGTGGCGATGGTTTCTGCCGATGTTTACCGTCCAGCTGCGATCAAGCAACTGCAAACAGTTGCTGCTGAAGTGGGTGTTGATTTTATTGAATCGGACGCTTCTGAAGATCCGATTAAAATTGCACAACGTGCAATTGGTCAAGCCAAAATTAACTTTAACGATGTTTTGATTGTCGATACGGCAGGGCGTTTGCATGTCGATGATGACATGATGGACGAAATTAAAGCATTACACGCTGCAATTGGCCCAACTGAAACCTTATTTGTCGTTGATGCAATGACAGGTCAGGATGCGGCAAATACCGCCAAAGCCTTTAATGATGCATTACCATTAACGGGTGTTATCCTCACCAAAACTGATGGTGATGCACGTGGTGGTGCGGCGCTTTCGGTACGAGCGATTACCGGTAAGCCAATTAAATTCTTAGGTATGGGTGAAAAACTCGATGCCTTAGAGCCATTCCATCCTGAGCGTGTTGCACAACGTATCTTAGGTATGGGTGACGTACTTTCTTTAGTCGAAGAAGTTGAACGTAAAATCGACAAAGAAAAAGCCGAAAAAATGGCAAAAAAATTGCAAAAGGGCGGGAGCTTCAACTTTGAAGACATGCTGATGCAATTTGAACAGATGAACAAAATGGGCGGTATGATGGGCTTCTTGGATAAGTTGCCTGGCATGAGTAATTCAGGCATTCAAGATGCGATTGCACAAGCAAATCCTGAAAAGCAAGTGAAAAAGATGGAAGCGATTATTCAATCGATGACCATTAAAGAACGTCGTAACCCAGACTTAATGAATCCGAGCCGCAAAAAGCGTATTGCAGCAGGCTGTGGTATGGATGTGGTTGAAGTCAATAAACTGATCAAACAACATGCACAAATGGCGAAAATGATGAAGAAATTTGCCAATCCATCGGGTATGGCAAAAATGATGCGCTCATTGGGTGGAATGCAAAAACAGTTTGGCGGTGGTGGCGGTATGGGACCATTGTTTGGTAATAACGATAAAAAATAAGTCTCATTTTTTTTATAAAAAGCGCCTTAGGGCGCTTTTTTGTTAAATAAAAATAACATACTTTTGTTGGCTGTTTAGATATTCTGAGCCCATTATTTGAATATGATTTAAACAATAATTGATAAGAAGTTTATTTATGAAAAAAGTATTTATCGTACACGGTTATAAAGCCTCCCCTGAACATCATTGGTATCCGTGGCTAAAGCAACAAGTATTGTCTACAGGGCATGCATGTGAAGTGATTGATCTAGAACATCCAGAGCAGCCCCAATATGAGCTGTGGAAGCATAATATTACGCAGCAAATTAAGTCACTCAATGACGATACCATCATTGTGGCACATGGTTTAGGCGGGATTGCCAGTCTAGACTTTCTTTCGAGTGAATTATTGGGGCGAAAATTAGCTGCTTTATTTTTGGTTGCTGGATTCAGTAAAAACTTAGCCGTTTTACCTGAACTTAACTTATTTTTACAACACGCTCGGGTCGATGATGCGCTGCTCAGAATGAATATTCTGAATCGCTTTATCTTTTTCTCTAACAATGATCCTTTTGTTCCAGCGCCTGTCAGTATTCAATTGGGTTATTCGCTGAATTCACAAATGATTGAGGTGAAAGGTGCAGGGCATTTCATGGCAGCAGAGGGCTATACCAGCTTAACTGTACTTTGGGAAAAGTTAGCAGTTCTATTACAACCTGAATCCCAAGCTGGTACTCAGGCTGCATATTCGATTTTATCTTGATGCTGTTTTATTGATTGAGCTTTTGATAAAGCTCGTCAAGTATCTCCTGAGCGCGTTGCTCATCTTGAATCAAATTGCCTTGTTGATCCCAAACCTTACTGTCCAGAATCGAATAATCTTCACTTGGGCTTAATTTTAGTTCAGCTGCAGGTTTACCATCTTCATACCATACTTTTTGAACGATGGGCTGATCATCTGAATATTCTTCCTGTAGCCCAAGTTGGCCATTTGTATAATATGTTTCAGTTTTTCCAACTGATCTCTGGTCTTGGCTGGTCGATTTAAAGCTGATTTTTCCATTTTCAAAATAGCCCACAACTTCACCGTCGACATATTTACTATCAAAGCTATTTAAGCCTTGAGGGGCTTTAATCCAAAATGGGTCAGATTGTTTTTTACGACTATTTTGATAGAAGTCCTGAACTAAGAAACGGCCATCTTTATCACGACCTAATAATTTTCTGAAATATCCATTTTCTACAGGTGTGAGTGAATAACCCTGATCCATGACTAAGCCGCAGTCACAGGCTTCTTCACCTGCATCTGGAGCAAAGTAAGCAATAACAGGTTCAGTTGTTGCCATGGTTGTTGAAGATGAGTGCGTAGTTTGTAAACTGGTACAACCCACCATTGTGAAGCTCATTAAACAGGCACTAAGCAGTAAGGGTATCGTTTTCATAATGATTGCTCTTTTATCGTGTTTATGATTGTGTTTATTTATTAAAAATGGAAGATTGCTGATCTTCCATTAAATTGTATTTAGGTTTAAGCGGTTTGTCGATCTATATAGAACTGTAAGCCTTTGAGTAATAAATCTGATTCAATTCTTGGTTGATATTTCTCTAGAAATTGTGCAAATAGATTGGCATCACCACCTGTTAAAATAAGCTTTCGTGGTTGTTGCTCAAGAACTTTTTCAATGGTGCTTAACAGCCCCAAGAAAATGCCATGATGCACTGCATCTATGGTATTTCGACCAGGACTTAGCTCTGAAAAAGCCGCATCTGGAATTTTAATGCCTTTGGTTTTTTGAATTAAAGAATCACGTTGTAAATAGAGGTTAGGCAGAATATAACCGCCTAAATGTTGTAACCCTTGGGTTAAATCAATTGTTAAAGCTGTACCGCAGCTAATCACACACAAGTCATCATCAGCTTTCGCCACAGCCAAAACTTGTAACCAACGATCGATTCCAAGTTGTTCTATATGGTCATAGCCACAACGTAATCCTGCATATTCAGCATGCACTTTGGCAAAAGTCACCGGAATATCGAGTAATTTTAAAATCTGGACAATGCGTTCGTTGTTCTTTTTATCTTGGACTGAGGAGATTCCAATTTTGTCTAAGCCTAAACCACGAAAATGTTGAATTAAACCCAGTAGCAGATCCGCAGGGGATTGGAGATGTAATTCTGCTGCCTGTTGGATAATTTGATTATTTTCAGTAATCCAATATTTTAGACGGGTATTTCCAATATCTAACCAAAGTGCTTTCATGATTTTGCCTAATTGAAACTGAACACAATCTGCATAATTATTTTATTTGAAAATATTGAACGACTTAGAGAGCATCTCAATCTGATCAATCAAATAGGGCAAATAACCTGCGGTTCATTTTGCTGAACGTTGTTCCGTACTGTTAGTAACTGTTTGCTATGATCTTTGGATCAATACGATTACTGCGCAATATATAGCGAAATGTATAGCGAAAAAAGCCCTGTTTTAAATAATTGCCGAACACTTTTTAGCAATTTATATGCTCAATCTAACTCATTTTAAACAATAGATCACATCGTTATTTATGCTTCAGCTAAGCGTAAACGCCCTTGATAGACATTGACTAAGCCTTGAGCTGTCAATAAATTCAGTGCGCCATCATCAGAAATTCCTTTGAAAATACCCTCAATTGAATTTTGAATTTGTTCAAAATGAACCTGCTGATCCATAAAGGCAGCATAGTGATTAAATCGTGCTGCGAGGTTATAGCAACCATGATCAAACCATTGTCCAGCTTGTTGAATTGCCAAATACATTTCTGCAATGATTTGGATTCGATTTGGAAATTTTAGGCCTAATTGCATTACCGAGGTGGCTTGTTGGGTCACATTTTCTTTGGGGATCGGAAATAAGTTGATCCCGATTCCAACAATGGCTTGATGTGGTGAAATGGGCTCAACCAAAATTCCACCCCACTTTCCTTGAGGGCTATATAGATCATTGGGCCATTTAATTTGTAATGCTGGTAAATTCTTAAGTGTTGGCATTTGTAAGATATTTAAAGCAATTTCCAATGCTAAACGCCCATCTAAGGGTGTTCGAGTTTCAAGCAATGTGCTTAAATAAATGTTACCAATGGGCGAAACCCATTCCCGTTGGTGCTGACCTCGTCCTTGAGTCTGAGTTTCACTACAGACCAAAACTGTCTTGACGCCGCTGAGCGCAATTTCACGCACATCATCATTGGTCGATGCTGTCGTCTGCTTTAAAAGCAGCACTTCAGGGAGTTCATTTGCTTGTGTAAGAAGTTGTCTAAGATGACGAGTCTCTAAATCCATGTTGAATCTGAGAAGAGTGAAGGAACATTTATGGAGTTAATCATATATTTAGGTATTGGTGCAATCGCAGGATTTGCCGCAGGACTATTTGGTGTTGGCGGTGGCTTAATTATTGTACCAATTCTCTATGTGGTCTTTACCAAAATGGGCTATGATCCTTCGGTCATTATGCACATGGCATTGGGAACTTCACTTGCAACAATTATTGTAACTTCAATTAGTTCCGTAACAGCGCATCATAAAAAAGGTGCAGTACTTTGGAATGTTTTTAAAAACTTAGCCCCAGGTTTGGTGATCGGCTCATTTATTGGTGCTGGCATTGCAGATATTTTATCAGGTCAGCATTTACAGCTGATTATTGGTGCATTTGCGATTTGGGTGGCATTTAAGATGTTTAAAGGGGCCAATGTCAAAGTTGATGAATCTAAACAATTACCGACCGCACCTATGCAAATGCTGGCTGGTGGGGGAATTGGAGTTGCATCGGCAATTTTTGGTATTGGTGGCGGAAGTCTGACCGTTCCCTATCTCAACAAAAATGGTGTGGTGATGCAAAAAGCCGTTGCAACATCAGCAGCTTGTGGTTTACCAATCGCGATTGCGGGTGCGCTCGGCTTTATGTTCTTTGGTGCACAAGAACCAACCGAAATTAAAAATTCAATTGGTTATGTCCATATCTATGCCTTTATTGGGATCAGTGTAATGAGTTTTATCACTGCCAAATTTGGTGCAAAGGTGGCGCATGCACTTTCTCCTGCGATGTTGAAAAAATGCTTTGCATGCTTACTTACAGTGGTCGGTCTTTATTTTATTTATCAAGGTATTACTAAGTAGATTCCGATCAATGGTACTTTTTCTAAACACTGAGTTGACTTAAAATACATTAAAATTGTCGGACAATGTCATGGTTTCAATTGAATTAAATCAGGTACAACTAAAATAATGACAATTGACATTGTCCAAGTAAAGAATAATAAACCAAGATAGGAATTATATGCATTCGGAAGAAGTGGATAGCCTTTCAGAACAGATTGCCAAACATATTAGTGAACAAATTATTAGTGGCGAGTTGGTTGAAGGGGAAAGAATACAAGAACTACGTATTGCCAAAGAACTGGATGTCAGTCGTGGCTCGGTACGTGAAGCCCTTTTGCTTTTAGAAAGAACCCATCTGATTGAAATTTATCCTCGTCGTGGTGCAATTGTCTCAGAAATGTCAGCACAACAAGTCCGTGCATTGTTCGATACCAGCGCATTGTTATTAGGTCAAATCGTGCAACGTATGAGTGAAACATGGCGCAATCATGAAGCTGAAGCGATTCAGCAGATGATGAATCATTTGGTTGAGCAGGTGAAGCAAGGCAATACGGAAAAGTTTTATGATGGCATATTTCAATTTTTATCAGGGCAACAGGACATGGTTGGGAATCCCTACCTGATGAAATTTTATAAAGAGCTGTTACCATCCCTACGAAGAAGTTATTTTTTAACCTTAAATACTTCAAGACGCGAGCTTCAAGAAGCTTTAGAATTGCTTAAGTTGGTGATTGACGCAATTTTAATCCGAAAATCACAACAAGCTACTTTATTTATGGAAGATTTTTGTCGACACTTACGTAATCTGGTGTTGGAATCTCTGACACGGATGAAACAAATCGAACTCGCTTGGGCGCGGAGATCGCGTCGGTAATTACTAGGACATTATGCGTTTAAGCAGCTTAAAACTTTCAGGCTTCAAATCTTTTGCCGATAGTACAACACTACAATTCAAAGATAACCGTACAGCGGTGGTAGGTCCTAATGGTTGTGGTAAATCCAATGTGATTGACGCGATCCGTTGGGTGATGGGGGAATCCAGTGCACGCCAGCTCCGTGGTGGCAGTATGCAGGATGTTATTTTTACAGGAACGGCAAAACGTAAACCTGTAGGTATGGCAAGTGTAGAACTGCGCTTTGAAAACACCTATGGCAAATTAGGTGGGGCTTATAACGCCTATACTGAACTTGCTGTTCGCCGTCAGGTGAATCGTGATGGAAAATCTGAATACTTTCTCAATGGGACGAAGTGCCGACGTCGTGATATTACTGACATTTTCTTGGGTACAGGTTTAGGTCCTCGTTCCTATGCAATCATCGAACAGGGAATGATTAACCGCTTGGTTGATGCCAAACCTGAAGAAATGCGTATTTTTCTTGAAGAGGCTGCTGGAGTTTCTCGTTATCAGGCTCGTCGTCGTGAAACACTACAACACTTAGAACATACCACGCAGAACTTAGACCGTCTCGAAGATATTGCTTCAGAACTCAAATCACAGCTTAAAACTTTAAAACGCCAGTCTGAAACTGCGGTTCAATATAAGACTTTAGAAACTGAAATTCGTACGTTAAAGATTGAAATTCTATCTTTCCAGTGTGATCGTAGTTCTCGTTTACAAGAACAATATACGATTGAAATGAACGAATTGGGAGAGCACTTCAAACTGGTGCGCTCTGACATGAGTACTTTGGAACATGATCTGACTTCAACCAATGAGTTGTTCCAACGTTTGATTCAACAGTCCACGCCTTTGCAAAATGAGTGGCAACAAGCTGAGAAAAAACTCTCTGAGTTGAAAATGACTTTGGAACAGAAACAAAGTTTATTTCAACAGAACTCAGAAGCTTTGGGAAATTTTGAACAGCAAAAAGCTCAAACCAAAGAAAAGATTCAGTTGATGGAATTGCAATTGGAAACCTTGCACGGTCAATTGGAGCAGCAGACTGAACATTTACAACATGCTGAGTCTGAAACACAACAACGTAGCCAGTCCTTTACCGATTTAAAAGCGCAGCAATTGCAAGCACAACAACAGTATGAACAGGTCAAAGTTCAAGTTGAAAAGCAACAGCAGCAAAAAGCACAAATGCAGGCGCAAATTGAACAACTTGCAAAAAATGTAGAGCGTATTGAACAGCAGAAAGACACCTTAAAAACCCAAGCTGTTCAGGTTCAAAGTCAATTTCAAACTGAAGATGTTCAACAACTTGAGCAAGATAAAATAGCAATCCAAGCTGTAATTGTTGAATTAGAACAAAAAATTAATCAAGCAAAGCAGCAGTTTGAACAACTACAGGAAAGCATTAATCAGCAAAAAACTCAGATTTCAGCTTTAAAATCTGATGTACAAGTGTTGCAATCTGAACAGAAAAACCTCACCCAATTAATGGCGAAAAGTGCTGTAAATAGCAAGGCTGATACTGTGCAATTGATGCAGGTATTAACGCTGAATGCACAAGGCAAAGCACATGCACCGCTGGTTGAAAAGTTTTTAGCCAAATGGTTGTCAGCCCATATTGTTGATCAAGATGCTGATTTTGCTGAAAGTGTGGCACGCCAGCTTAAAGCAACAAGCTCGCAAGATAAAATTCAATTGAATGGATTGGCATGTTTAGCAGATTGGATTGAATCTCCACAGTATTCATTGTGGAATCAAGTCGCTGTAATTGAAAACCTCGCTCAAGCTTTAGCGGTACAAGCACAGTTAAAAGCAGGACAAAGCATATTGACGCTGGATGGTTATCATGTTGGTCAAGATTGGGTGATTGGTCTGTTCTTTGATGAGTCGAGCCAAGCCGCACAGGGTGCACTTAGTCATCGTATTCGCCTTGAAGAAATTGAAACACAACTTGCACAGCTACAACCACAGTTGATTGAAGCTGAAACGGTATTGCCAAATTTAAATCAGCAATTGCTGAACCTACAAAAACAGATTCAAACAGAGCAAGACACGCTAAAACATCAGCAAAAACAGCTACAACAGTTTGATCTGCAAATTGCGAAGCAGCAAAGTGCTTCACAAGCATTTGAGTTACAGAAAGTTCAGCTGAATAGTCAATTACAGCAATTAGATGAGCAACTTGAAGAAGATGCAATGCAGAAAGATGATCTTGAAATCGATATGCATTCGGTCATCCTCAAGCTTGAACAAAATCTTCCTGAGTTTAAAACCTTGCAATTTAAGTTGGATGAGCTCAATGAGCAGGTTGAAGAACAGCAACAGCAATTACAGCTTAAGCAGCAAGATTCTGAAACTACACGTCGTCTAGCTGAACAAAATAAACAGCAAATTGAATTATTAGACAAAGACCTATCCTTCTCTAAAACGCAATATCAACAAATTATTGCGCAAATGGAGCAAGCCAAGAAGTTTGTAGATCCAATTCAATTGGAATTGCCGAGTCTAGAATCGCAATATGCTGAGCAGGCACAACAAACTGAAAAACTGCAAAAAACTTGGAGTGAGTGGCAAGTTGAATTGAATAATATTCAATCCAAACAGCAACAACTGACAGAAATGCGCCATTTGCATCAGCAAAATGATGAGCAATTGCGTACAAAACTGGAAGAGCGACGTTTGGCTTGGCAATCGGCAAAATCAGATTTACAGCATTATTCCGATCAACTTAAAGAGATGAATGCTGAAGTTAAGCAAGGTGTATTGATTGATTTACCTGTACATCAAGAAAAATTTGAGAAAGCACAGCGTCAGTTTGAAAAATTAGGCGCGGTCAATTTAGCCGCTTCAGCAGAATATGAAGAAGTTTCTAAGCGCTTTGAAGATCTAACCCATCAAATGCAAGACTTGGAAAATACGGTTGGGCAGTTGAAAGATGCCATGAAGACCATTGACCAAGAAACCAAAAAATTATTTATGGGGACTTTTGATCAGGTTAATGCTGAATTAAAAGTATTATTTCCAAAAGTCTTTAATGGTGGTGAAGCCAGTTTAAGTCTTGAAGATGACTGGCAGTCTGGCGTGAAGTTGATGGCACGCCCACCCGGCAAGAAAAATAGTTCATTGGCTTTGTTATCTGGTGGTGAAAAAGCATTAACGGCATTGGCTTTGGTATTTGCTATTTTCCGTTTGAATCCTGCACCTTTCTGTGTTTTGGATGAAGTTGATGCACCTTTAGACGATGCTAACGTTGGTCGTTTTTGTAATTTAGTAAAAGAGCTTTCTGATCAAGTCCAATTCATTTACATTACACATAATAAAGTTGCAATGACGATGGCAACCGATTTGCTGGGTGTGACGATGCCTGAACCAGGCACATCAAAGCTCGTCACTGTGAATTTGGAAGAGGCAAGAGAATACGGTTTAGCCGCGGAGTCGTAGTATGGAAGTCACCACAATTATTGGAATTGTTGTTGCAGTAATCATCATTCTGGTGGGTTTAAGGATGGTGCTACGAAAGCCCAATGATGCCGCACCTTCTTTAGAGTCTGAATTGCATATCAATGAAGACTGTAAACAACCGGTAATTCCTCGTCATGTACGAGATCAATTGCGAACAGACCGTGAGTCTCAAGAGCAAGTGCGTGTTGAACCGAATTTAACTGCTTTAGACTCGGTCGAAGTTGCAGATGAAAAACAGCAAAAGATTGAGGATGTAGCAGCGGAGTCGAATGTTGCTCAGTCAACTGAGCTTGAGCATGCCGCAATTACACCACAAACTGAAAAGACGCAAACAGCGGCAAGCACTGAATCCGCAACAGAGTCTGTAAAAGCACTTGATGTGCAAACAGAACCGACGACTCAAACTCATGATTCTGCCAAAGCCGTAGTCAGTCAGGACAAAGAGGAAGCGTTTCAGTTTAATGCCAATGTTGAAACAGCTGAAATCAAAGAGTTTGATGAGGAAAGTAGTATTTTAGATGTTCATTTAAATGAGCAACAAAAATATGATGATGAAAGCGTATTGTCTACGGCTGAAACCATTATTGCGCTGAATGTTTATCCGAATCCACGTAAAGCACTGTCTGGGGATAAAACCTTAAAAATGTTGCTCAAATATGGTTTACGTTTTGGTGAACTCTCTTGCTTCCATCGTTATGAGAATCCAGAGGAAGAAAGCCATTTACTGTTTTCGGTATTACGTGTCACCGACAATGGTCCAGATGGTTTTGATTTAGAAACTTTATCGACTGAACAAGTTCAAGGTTTGGCTTTTTTCTTGGCACTTCCTCATTCAGATGTGCAAAAAGGCTTTGATACCATGGTCAGTATTGCTGGTTTAATTGCCCGAGAAATAGATGGTACGGTCTATGATGAAAACAATCTTGAATTTACCCCACAACTGAAAGAGCATTGGCGCCATAAAGCGATCGATTATCGTTCAGGACATGACGCTTAGCATAACGTCATATTTACTTTATAATTGGTATTCAGAATTTTAGGCGGAGTATTCCGCCTTTTTATGGTGAAAAAATTTATGGAAAATAATCCTGTCGTGACGCAAATGCGTCAATTGATTCAACTCATTGCAAAACATAATCACGCTTACTATGTGATGGATCAGCCGAGTATTGAAGACAGTGAATATGATCAGTTATTTCACCAACTCAAAGCTTTAGAGCAACAATACCCAGAATTGGTTCAGGCAGATAGCCCAATCAATAAAGTGGGTGGAAAACCACTGTCTAAATTTGAAACCATTACCCATACTGTACCGATGCTGTCCTTGGGCAATGTATTTAATCAGGACGAGTTATTTGCTTTTGCCCGCCGTATCGAAGAACGATTGCCCAATCAAAAGATTCAATATGATGTCGAGCTAAAATTTGACGGATTGGCGATTTCGCTCTGGTATGAAAATGGTGTATTGACACGTGGTGTAACCCGTGGTGATGGTGAAACAGGCGAAGTGATTACGCAAAATGTAAAAACTATTCGTAATTTACCGAAAGTATTGTCTTCGGATAAAGTTGCAGTGCCACGCTTGTTGGAAGTTCGTGGTGAAGTATTGATGCCAAAAGCTGGCTTTGAACGACTCAATGCTGAAAATGAAGCGAAAGGTGAAAAGACCTTTGCCAATCCTCGAAATGCTGCGGCAGGTAGTTTACGTCAGCTTGATCCAAGTATTGCAGCATCTCGCCCTTTGGCATTCTATGCTTATGGTATTGCACAATGTGAGCCGCATCATGGCATTGAGTCGATGTCAGCGAGTCTTGAATGGTTGACTAACTTTGGCTTTGCTGTGGGTGAACGTCATTTCATTTGTGAAAGTATTCAAGAAGTACAAGAAAAATATCAGCAAATCAATCAAGAGCGCCCGAATTTAGCGGTTGAAATTGATGGCATGGTCATCAAAGTTGATGATCTTCAACAGCAACAAAAGCTGGGCTTTTTAAGTCGTGAACCGCGTTGGGCAACAGCGTATAAGTTTCCCGCAGTTGCAGCCTTAACAACGGTTGAAAATATTGATTGGCAAGTCGGACGTACCGGGACTTTAACCCCAGTAGCACGCTTGAATCCTGTGGCTGTGGGCGGTGTAACGGTTTCTAATGTGACTTTGCACAATATTGGTGAAATTCACCGTCTGGACGTTCGTATTGGCGATACGGTCAGTGTCTATCGTAGCGGTGATGTGATTCCCAAAGTTGAAAAAGTATGGTTAGAATTCCGTCCAAATGACGTGACAGAAGTACATTTACCTGAAAATTGTCCAGTATGTTCTTCTCCTGTCGTAATGCCAGAAGGTGAGGCTTTGGCACGTTGTTCGGGTGGTTTATATTGTTCTGCACAACGTATTGAGGCCATTCGCCACTTTGTTTCACGTAAAGCGATGGATATTGAAGGTCTCGGTGATCGTTGGGTAGAGTCACTGTTACATCTTGATCTGTTAAAAGATGTCGCGGATATTTACCATTTACATGAGCATCGTGAACAGTTACTGACCATTGAAAAAATGGGTGAAAAATCTGTCCAAAATTTATTGGATGCGATTGAGAACAGTAAGAAAACCACACTTGCTGCATTTATTTATGCCTTGGGTATTCGTGGTGTAGGCGAGACGACTGCACGTATGCTTGCCAACACTTTCCAGACGCTGGATGCGATTCGTCATGCTGATCTTGAAGCATTGAAGAAAACTCCAGATGTTGGTGATATTACCGCTGAGTGGATTGTTGATTTTTTCCAAGCCCCACATAACCTTGAAGTGATTGATCGTTTGCTTGCAGCTGGGATCCATTGGGATGCACCAGTTGCACCCACCCGTCAGCCTTTAAATGGTGAGAGTTGGGTGATTACAGGCACATTGGCAACCATGGGGCGTGATGATGCGACTCAAATGCTACAAGCACTTGGTGCGCGTGTCAGTGGCAGTGTGTCGAGTAAAACTAAATGTGTGGTTGCGGGTGAAAAAGCCGGTTCTAAGCTTGAAAAAGCAGAGAAACTGGGTGTCGCTGTACTGAATGAACAGGAGTTTTTAGCATTAATGGCTGAGTATGGACAGGCATAGATTCGTTTAAATTAACTCTAAAATTACTGTAAAGATACAGTTGTTGTATCTTTGCAGTTTTCAAAAATTAAAATCATCAATTTGAGATTGATGCGATAGCAAATCAACAAGTCATCATTTTTTAATAAAACTTTGAGCACTGTATTTTAGCGATTGTATTTCGCAAGGTTGCTTGATCTATCATTAGCACGCTATATGATAATAATTCTTATTAATTAGAATTTTCCATTAAACTTAACTTTAGATGAGAAATTACAATTCTTAACAATAGTGAAAGTATATATAATAATCATTATCATTTAAAAAGTGTCTTATTATTTATATGAAAAATTTTTCTCGAACATTTCTAGTCAATTCTATTTCAATCGTGCTTTTTGGTGGGGGACTTACACAAACAATTTGGGCAAATGATGAAATTACTGCTTTGCCTACGATTAAAGTCGCTGCTGAAAAAGAACAAGAAAAACCAACATTTGCCAATGGTGCTTTGCAAAAAAATACAGATTTGGGGCCATTGGGAAATAAGAAAATTATAGATACGCCGTTTAGTATCACCTCTTATTCAGCACAATTGATTGAAAATCAACAAGCAAACACAGCGGGGGAAGTGTTAAAAAATGATGTCAGTATTCGAACCACAACCAATCAAGGACATTTAAATGAAAATTTTAAAATCCGTGGTTTCGATGTCAATCATGAGGATTTAAATTATAACGGCTTTTATGGCGTTGCACCTTATGGTCGGATGCCTACGGAATTTTTAGAGTCAGTGACTGTACTTAAAGGTCCAAATGCATTGGTTGCAGGTGTTGCACCTACAGGCAGTGTGGGCGGGATTGTGATGGGGCATTCTAAACGTGCAGATCAAGAACTCACCCGAGTTTCTGCATCGTTTCAAGATGAAGGATATTATCAATCAGGCTTTGATGTATCTCGTCGTTTTGGTGAGAACAAAGAGTTTGGTGTGCGTGTGAATGGCGCTTATGCAGATGGCGAACATATCATTGATGGAATGAATGATCGTCAAGCTCTAGGGGCAATTGCTGCGGATTACACCACGGATAAACTAAAGATTAATTTAGATGCTTATGCGGTCAAAGGAAATCGTAAAGGCGGTTCACCTGCAATGGTCGCCATGGGTGGCAAGGGCAGTGTTAATCATGTACTTGCAGCACCTAAAGGTGATTTAAACTACTTTTCAAACTTAGAAGGCAATACCGACAGTCAATTTGTAGGCTTATCCGGTGAATATAAATTTACCCCTGATTTAAAAGCATTTGCAGGTATTGGATATGTAGAAAAATCATATGATGGTCACCTTTTTGGCACACGTATGATTGTCAATAATTTAAATGGAAATGCAACCTCACAATATTATCGAGTGGGATCAAAAGAACATAACACTGCCGCTAATGCAGGCTTTGAAGCAAAATTTGATACAGGTGCGATCAAGCATACTTTGGGATTGCGTACTGATTATTTAACCCGTAAATATTCACAACATAAATCCGCAACCAGTTCGGGGTTTACGACCAATTTATATGATCCATCAAATACAGGATCAATGCCAACAACCTACCCAGAAATTGTTCCTTATGGTGATAATGAGTATGTGAGTTATACCTTAACGGATCAGCTTTCAATGTTGGATGATAAATTACAACTGATTTTAGGTGGGCGTTATCAAGATATCGATACTAAGAATCTTGTCAAAAAATCAGCTTATAGTGCAGATAAGCTATCACCAAGTTTGGGGATTGTTGTCAAACCATTTGGAGAGGATTTATCTTTTTATGCAAGCTATGTCGAGGGCTTAGCTGAAGGGATAACGGTCTCAGAAACGACCTATCCAACTGCGACAAATAGAGGTGAGACACTTGCACCTTATCAAACCAAGCAATATGAGTTAGGTGCAAAATATCAGTTGGGTTCGTGGTTAAATACTTTGGCACTTTATCAGATTAAAAAGCCTGAGGCTTATCTGGACAGCATAAGTAATAAAGTCAACGATGATGCTGAAACGCGTTCTCGTGGGGTAGAATGGTCATTCTCTGGCAATGTTACAGATACTTTATCTGTGATGGGGAATTTGGCCTATATCGATGCTGAATATGTGAAATCAGCGAAGGTCGCTTTCGAAGGTAATAAAATATATGGTGTACCCGATTTTACTGCTTCTTTAGGGCTTGATTATGCCATTCCTAACGTTGAGGGGCTTCATGTCAATACCCGTGTAAGTTATGTAAGTGAGCAATATTTGAATGAAGAGAATACGCTAGAACTACCAGACTATACGATTGTTGACTTAGGCGCTCGCTATAAAACCAAACTTGGTGGGGTAAATACCACATTCCTCGCAAATGTTGATAATGTTGCCAATAAAAAATATTGGGAAGGTGTATTTAATTCAAACTATGCTTTAGTCGGTGGTGCACGAACTTATAAAGTCGGTGTAACTTTTGATTTCTAAGCCTTAGCTGATATTGAACGCTATAAGCCAAAAAGCCTTTTTCATGATTGAAAAAGGCTTTTTTGATTTAAGAATCAGTTGAGCTGTTATTAAATATATTTCTTCACCACACCGTCATCAAGAAGCTGCTGGAAATGCTCGACTAAACTGGTTTCAATATTACGATAACTCATCCCCAGTTCCTGTTTGCTTTTATCAGCATTAAAAAAGATAGGGTAGCCCATATTCTTTTCAATAAAATCACGTGAATAGCCAAATGCAGGTCCAATAAATTTAAATGCTTTTTTCGGAACTTGGTTGCGTGGAAAAGGAAATTTTTGTCCAAAATTTTGACGTAAAATTTTACCCATTTCCAAAAGGCTGAGTGAGCCACCACTAATAATGTAACGTCCAGCTGCATTTTCCTTGAATGCTGCCAAAATATGCGCATCAGCAACATCACGAACATCCACAATACCATTCCACATCGGTGGGACACCGAGTAAGGTCATGCCGTTGGCAAATTGCTCTAAGACTTCTACACTCCCTGACTGTGTATTTGCGGTCAGTGATGGGCCAAGTACCAATGCAGGGTTAACACAGATCAGCGTCCAACGATTTTGTGCTTCTGCCATTTCCCATGCTTTACGCTCTGCCATAACTTTTGAATAAGGGTACGGTTGGTGCGTGGTTGAACTGGTGGTATTCCAATGAGATTCATCAAACTGATTATGCTGCGTTTTTAAAATATCAATTGCATCGCCATAAGTAGACGCGATACTTGAAGTCACAATGACTCGTTTGACAGAATCTGTTTTATTGACACTATTTAAGACATTTTCCGTGCCTAAAATTGCAGGTTCAATAATATCTTTAACGGCATCTTTATAATTGGTCACAACAAATGGTGAAGCCATATGCAACACAACTTCACAGCCTTGCATGGCTTCATCAAAAGAACCATTTTCTAAAAGGTTGGCTTTAAATAGTTTTAGTGTGCCAGAGCTAGCTTGTGCGATTTTCTCTAAATGTACAAAGCTTTGTTTCTTATTGAGATCACGTACAGTGGCATGAACGGTATAACCTTGCTCAAGTAATTTTTGAATAACCCAACTGGCAATATAGCCTGTTGCACCTGTAACTAGAATAGGTGCTGATGTGTTTCCCTGAGACATTATTTTTTTCCTGCTAATTGTTAATATTCAATATCATAAATATTAAAGTTAAAATTGTCTTGAAATATTAGCATTAAAAAAAGCCAATAAGATAAAGTGATGGTTCTGTCATTGAAAATGAACAGAAAATGGAATAATGAGGGTGAATAAGAAGCATTTTTAATGGTTACAAAATAAATCATTTTGAAATTTGATGAAAAATCACCAATAAACCATCAATGAAATATTGTAAGCGGTTATTTTTTATATGAAAAAATACTTATTCAAATTGCAAATGCGTATGTTTATCATTTTAATTTTATAAAAATCATAAACTTACACATTTTGTCTTTTGCAAAACTTGCAAAATTTGTCCATACTATTGCAAAAGAATGTGGAGTAATTGAAATGCGTGGCAATCCAGAAGTCATAGACTATCTAAATATGTTGATCGGTGGCGAACTGGCTGCTCGTGATCAGTATCTTATTCATTCACGTATGTATGAAGATTGGGGCTTAAGCAAAATTTATGAACGTATTGATCATGAAATGCAAGAAGAAGCTTCACATGCAGACTCTTTGATTCGCCGTGTACTTTTCCTTGAAGGTACGCCGAACATGAAGCGTGACGATATTGTCACAGGTGAAGATGTTGTAACCTGTTTAAAAGCCGATTTGGCATTGGAATATCATGTACGTGAAAAATTGGCGCAAGGCGTAAAGCTATGTGAAGAAAAAGGCGATTACGTGACCCGTGATATGCTGCGTCAACAAATGAACGATACTGAAGAAGATCATACTTACTGGCTTGAAAAACAATTAGGTTTGATCGAGTTAATTGGTTTACAGAATTATATTCAATCTCAAATGTAAGACACACTAAGCGTCTTGCTTAAGGTGAGACGTTTTAGATTAAAAAAGCCTTTAGATATTCATCTAAAGGCTTTTTTAATGCTTCAGTGGTTATTTCTTTGAAAACTTCTGAATATCTGCTAAAACTTGATCGGCATGTGTTTGGGTATTTACACTGCTATAGTGATAGACAATTGTTCCTTGTGGATCAATCAAAAAAGTTTCTCGTTTTGCTATTTTGGCAATGCCCAAGTTTCGGATGATTCCAAATTGGTCTGCGAGTTGATGATTGCTATCGGCAAGAATTGGAAAATTTAGTCCCAGCTTTTCGGAGAACTTTTGATGAGATTTCACATCATCCAAACTGACACCGAGCACCACCGCATTATTTTTTATAAATTGTGGATAGAGTGATTTAAATTGATTGGCCTCCTGTGTACAGCCCGGTGAATCATCTTTTGGGTAAAAATATAAAACAACCCATTTACCTTTATATTGACTTAGTTCATGCCATTTTGAATTTTGATCTTGTAGTTTAAAATTTGGCGCAGGTTTACCTACCCATTGCTTTTGGTTGGAATCCAGTTTGGAGAGGATAGAGCTTTCCGCATGGCTGGCCGTGTTCAATATGCATAAAGCTGAAACGGAAAGTAAGCTAATACTGAACAGTCGTGATAATTTCATGACAAACACTTTCCTAAATTGATCCTGATTTGATCTTAGCAAATTTTAAGGTTTTGGCGGTATGTAAAATGTTTGCAATTGTTCACATGCCATTTATGATGAAAGACCATTTAAAATAAATAGAACCTAACATTATGGATGTTGGTGCAGTATTGATTCAACTGAAAGTAGCGGTGATGGACGATGTTGTTGCATGGCAAAATCAATTGAATAGGCGTAAGCATGAGGCAATTGAAACACTTCAGGCTGAAGGCGTGCATGTTGAATCATGGTTCCATGTGGAACTGGATGGACTAGATTATTTGATTGCTTATACACGTGCAGATGATATTGCAAAAGCACATGAAGTTTCGAAAAAAAGTCAGTTTGCAATCGATCAAGTACATCAGCAATTTAAACGCACTTGGCAAAAAGTGATTCCAGCCAGCTTATTGGTCGATTTACAAGATCAGAAATAGTTGTAAGTCCGATTGTCCTTCAATTTTAAGCATGCTCTAATAAAACATCGTTACTGTTTTATAGTGATTTAAATTGAATCGACGTATTTTGCTGATCACAGGTTGGGGCGGTGGAACCAAACTACTTCATGCTTTACAACAGACTTTACAACAGCAAGACCATGAAGTTGTATTAATCAATATCTTTAATGCGTTGGATGAACGTGTCTTACAACAGCGTGTAGAAATAGCCAAAGATTTTGATGTGATTTGTGGTTGGTCTTTAGGTGGACAATTGGCGACTTTGATAGTCGAGCAAATTGAACAGCAATATCAACAGCAAAAAGTCTTGATTACACTGGCTTCAAATCCTTGTTTTGTCGCAAATGCTGAATGGCAAACGGCAATGAGTCAGGCAATGTTTCATAACTTTAAACAGTCCTTTGAACATGATGCAATTGCGACATTAAAGAAATTTGGTTTTATGGTTTGTCAGGGTACAGCAACCACACGTGAAGATTTTGTACATTTGCAAAGTTTGATTCAGCCACAAAATTTAGCGTTATTAAAACAGGGATTGGCCTGTCTCGAACAATTAAATAATGTGGCGATCTTAAAAAACTATGCAGGGAAGCAGTATCATGTATTTGCTCAACAGGATTTTTTAGTTAGTCACAAAGTCTATGAGAATTTCAAAAATTTCACAGCAAAGTTTTTAGATGTTGAGCTGGTAAATGGTTCACATGGTATTCCAGTTTTTGATTTTTTAAGTCTAAGTGACAAAATCTGCCAATATTTACAAAAAATAGAATAAATCTATGGATCAGTGGTGAATCTCGCAATTTATTTTTATTGCGCGCAGGTTTAACATCGCTAAACTGTTTTTTGCTGTAATTGTAATGCACATGGAGTGAACGGATGACCGATTTAAATAATGGGTTTGATGATGTCGATCTTGAACAATCAAAGTTAGATGATCTGGACTTTGATCGGCAACATATTTGGCATCCATATACTTCTATGACCAATCCCTTACCGACCTTTAAGGTTAAAAAAGCCTATGGTGTAACCATTGAACTTGAAGATGGGCGCCAATTGATAGATGGGATGTCTTCGTGGTGGTGTGCCATTCACGGTTATAATCATCCTGAGTTGAATCAAGCAGTGACAGATCAGTTACAGGATATGTCACATATCATGTTTGGTGGATTTACCCATGATCCTGCGATCCAGCTTGGAAAATTACTGGTTCAACTGACCCCGCCTAATTTAGATAAAGTGTTCTTTGCCGATTCTGGTTCCGTCGCTGTAGAAGTGGCATTGAAGATGGCTGTACAGTTTTGGTCTTCACAGGGCTATACAGAGAAAACTAATTTTGTTACCCCACGATCTGGCTATCATGGCGATACTTGGAATGCGATGTCTGTTTGTGACCCTGTAACGGGCATGCATCAAATTTTTGGTTCAAGTTTGCCCAATCGCTTATTTGTTCCAGCCCCTCAAGTCGGATTTTATGAGCAATGGGATCAAAATGACATTGCTGAACTTGAGAAAACTTTGGCTGAACAGCATGCAACGATTGCAGGTTTAATTCTTGAGCCAATTGTACAAGGTGCGGGAGGGATGCGTTTTTACCATCCTGAATATTTGCGTCAAGCCAAATTGCTTTGCGAAAAATACAATGTTTTGCTGATTTTTGATGAAATTGCTACGGGTTTTGGGCGTACAGGAAAACTATTTGCATGGGAGCATGCACTAGTTGAACCTGACATTATGTGTCTCGGGAAAGGCCTAACGGGTGGCTATATGACGCTTTCTGCGACATTAACCACCAAGCATATTGCTGAAACGATGAGTCAGGGCGAAGCGGGTGTGTTTATGCACGGCCCAACTTTTATGGCAAATCCCTTGGCATGTGCAGTTGCTGTCAAAAGTACACAATTATTAATTTCTCAAGATTGGCAGAGCAATATTCAAAGAATTGAAGCTCAGCTTAGAGATGCCTTACAGCCCTTACAGTCCCTTAATCATGTCCATGATGTGCGAGTTCTTGGTGCGATTGGTGTGGTTGAATTGACTGTGAATGTCGATATGAAGACTTTACAACAGGAATTTGTACGTCGTGGTATCTGGATACGACCATTTGGTAAATTGGTCTATGTCATGCCTCCATATGTCATCACAGCACAAGAATTAAAAACTTTGCTGGAACAATTGGTCGAAGTGGTCAAAGGTATGGAGCAAAGCACATGAGCTTGATCAATACGCACCTTGAACATTTTTCACAGCAGCTTGATGTGCTTAAACAGCAAGGCAATTTACGCCAATTTCGTTCGAATGTTCAGCAAGGCCGTTATATTCGCCTTGATCAGCATCAAATGCTCAATTTGGCTTCAAATGATTATCTAGGATTGGCATCTGATCTCACCTTACGTGAACAGTTTTTTGATGAAACACCAAATGATCAACGACGAATGAGTTCTTCGTCTTCACGTTTGTTGACTGGACATTTTCCAGAATATGAACTGCTTGAAAATAGTTTAACTCAGGCTTTTCATGGTCGGGCGGCATTGTTATTTAACAGCGGCTATCATATGAATATTGGTATTTTACCTGCACTTGCAGACAGTAAAACGCTGATTCTGGCAGATAAATTGATTCATGCCAGTATGATTGATGGGATTCGTTTATCCTCTGCCAAATATGTGCGTTATCGTCATAATGATTTAAATCATTTGACTCAGCTTTTAGAAAAATATCATGCAGGTGAGGCTTTCGAGCGCATTATTGTCGTGACTGAGTCGATTTTTAGTATGGATGGTGATGAAACTGACTTAGCTGCATTGGTGAGTATTAAGCAACAGTTTTGCAAAGTCATACTCTATGTAGATGAGGCACATGCAATTGGAGTACGTGGTGAGCAGGGCTTAGGTTGTGCTGAACAATATGCGGTGATTGATGATATTGATCTACTCGTGGGGACTTTTGGTAAGGCAATCGCTTCAGTTGGCGGTTATTTAATTTGTCATGCTGTGATTCGGGATTATTTGATTAATACTATGCGTCCTTTAATTTTCAGTACAGCACAACCGCCAATATGTATGGCATGGACAAACTTTATTTTTCAAAAAGTTTTAGGCTTAGATCAGCGCCGTCAATATTTGCAGTCTACAAGTCAGTATCTACAACAGGCTGTTCAAAGCAAAGGTTTTGAGTGCCCATCAACATCACATATTGTTCCAGTCATTGTAGGCGACTCAATTAAAACGGTTGAAAAGGCCAAAGCATTACAAGATGTGGGATTTTATATTATGCCTGTACGTCCCCCGACTGTACCGCAATACAGCTCACGGTTACGTATCTGTTTAACTGCTCAAATCACCCATGCTGATCTAGATCAGCTAACTCCGTTGTTGTGAGTTGAATGTGAAACATCCAGAAATTGATAAATCACAGGTTGCCTTGCGTTTTGCTCAGGCAGGGCAGAGCTATACTGAACATGCGGTCGTACAAAAAATTATTGCACAACAACTGTTTAATTTAATAAGTGAATATTGCCCAGCACACTATGAAAATGTGTTTGAAATTGGTTGTGGTTCAGGAAATTTAACTGAGCTTTTACTGCAAAATTTGCAAATTAAACATTTGATTTTAAATGATCTATATCCGGAAGTTCAGCAGCATTTTTCTGCGGATAAACCGATTGAATATCGGATTGGTGATATAGAACAGCTTGAATTTCCAAAATATTTAGACTTAATTAGCTCAAGTTCCGTTTTACAATGGATGAGTGATTTAAATGGCATTTTTCAACAAGCCTTTAATCATTTAAATCCTAATGCGTATTTTTGTTTTTCAACTTTTGGACAGCATAACTTACAGGAAATTAAAAGCTTAACGGGGCAAGGTCTGAATTACCTATCCCTTGACGATCTGCAACAACAATTAAAGCGAAATGGTTTTGAAATTCTACATATTTCAGAACAAATGGAGCATCTCAATTTCTCTCACCCCAAATATATTTTGCAGCATTTAAAAGCCACAGGAGTGACTGCGACAGCATCTGGCTTTAGATGGACAAAGCAGAGTCTCTCCGATTTTTATCATCACTATCAACAGTTTTCACAGATTGATCAGTCAGGGAAAATACGCTACTCACTGACTTATCACCCTATTTATTGTATTTTGCGGAGAATGTCATGACTGGATCAGTTTACTTTATCAGTGGAATAGATACCGGAATTGGCAAAACCTATACCACCGGGTATTTAGCCAAATTATGGAATGAGCAGGGTCAAAAAACCATTACTCAGAAATTAATCCAAACTGGTAATACCGATATTTCAGAAGATATCGAACAACATCGTGAAATTATGGGAATGGGCTGGTTTCCAGAGGATGAAACCAAGCTCACCATGCCTGAAATCTTTAGCTATCCTGCATCGCCTCATTTAGCCAGCAAAATTGATGGGCGTGAGATTGATTTTGAAAAAATTGCAGAAGCAACTCAACAACTGGCTGAAAAATATGATGTTGTCTTATTAGAGGGTGCAGGTGGATTGATGGTACCCCTAACCACCAGCTTACTTTCAATTGATTATGTGGCACAGAAAAAGCTTCCTGTGATTTTAGTCAGCTCAGGCCGATTGGGCAGTATTAATCATACGATTTTAAGTTTAGAGGCTTTAAAAAGTCGTGGGCTTGAGCTTTATGCTCTTGCTTATAATTTAAATGATGAATCTCAGGATGAACTGATTTCAAAAGATACCGCAGAATTTTTAAAGTATTATTTGGTGAAACATTTTCCGAACAGTGCATGGATTGATATTCCAGTAATCTGTTAGTTTGTTCATCGAATTGAGTGCTGAAACAGCTGATTCATAGTGTTCCGAGTCTGCTGTTTTCTTGTCGCTTTTAAAAAATCTGAATGCTTTAAATAAGCGATGTGTATAAAAGGTAATCCTGATGAGTTTTAAAATTCGAATTGAGTTATTTAAAGAGCTTGAAATAACTTCACTTGATTTTGAAAGTAATGCAGCAACGCAAATTTTAAGTCGTTTTGATCAGATTGATTGGATGCAACAAGTCGTCTGGGGATACATGGAGGAGCACCACGGTGATTTTCCATTTTTTCAAATTGAGCATATTCAAACTGGACGTAAGTTCGGCGGATTATTTGTGGTTTATAGTCGCAATCAATATAACTTTAATGCACATGCTGAACTCTATCAAAAACAACAAAAATCGCATTTTTTTGGTTTGTTTAAATCTGAAGAGATGCCCAGTTTTGATAACGATGACCTTCCTTTTGCGGTATTTCGAGATTGTTTGGAAAATTTTTTACGTTGCAATGATTCGGAAATCGAGCGTTTAATGAAAACAGTCTATCCAGGTTATACCAGCACAGGTTTTTTTGATCATTGATCGTTAGTGGCTAAATGCAGAATCTAAATTTAAAGTCATTTTTTTAAATGGCTTTAAATTTTATTGTGACTTAATAATAAAAGCATACTTCTGATTTGAACTATGTAACTCTGCATCGTTACATAAACAATAAAGTTATAACAAATTAATCTTTTTTTAACATGAAAAGTCATTTATATTTCATATCAGTAGCGTAATTTATGTCCAATAAGCGCTGTGAAATAAAATAAACCGAAAATAATGAAGAGGTGAACCATGTCAGGATGGTATGAAATTAGTCAAGCTAAAGATGGTCAATATCGCTTTGTATTAAAAGCAGGAAATGGGGAAATTATTCTCACCAGTGAGCTCTATAAAGCAAAAGCTTCTGCACAAAATGGTATTGCCTCTGTGCAAAAAAATAGCCCAGATGATGTACGTTATGATCGTCTAGAAGCGAAAAATGGTAAACCTTATTTCAACTTGAAAGCGGCGAATCATCAAATTATCGGAACAAGTCAATTCTATTCAGGCGATGCTGCTCGAGATAATGGAATTGAGTCGGTGAAGAAAAATGGCCCTTCAGAGAAAATAAAAGATTTAACAGAACCAACCTAAATCCGCAATAAATGATCCACATCAATCAGTAAAAGCATGTCATTGCAACGACATGCTTTTTTTTGAACTCAAAAAACAGACGATGAAAATAAGTGTCTATTTATGGTAATAAAATCCTAATATTTGAATGATTGTAATGGGTTTTAAAACATAGAAATTAAACCATAAAAATATATATTATTAAGTTGTATAGAATAATCACCTCGAACCCAATATATAAACTTGAGTTGGATATCAGTTTAGATCATCTATTTATATCTTAAGTTTTGAGCTTCCCCTTATATTGGAAGGCTAGTATGATTTTTTCTCATGGTCATTTATGATTTTTTTAAAGATTTTTTAGAGATTAAATATGTTAGGCTAACTTCAATATTAAATAAAAGGAGAATGATTATTTAATAACAGCTTCAACATTAATTAAGAAGATTATTAAATTTAGTTAATAAATTATTGAAGAATTATTAATTAAATTAAAAATAAGCTTTTTATGATGAAGGGCAAATTTTTTATATCTATTTGTATTATTGAGTGATTTATTTTTGTGAAAGGTTTTGGTTAATATCTAAGCATAATAGGGTTGGTTTTATAAACTGCTTAAATCAGATTAATTAACAATGATTATTTTGATTTAAATTGATTAGATATGAAAAAAATAAACAAAACACTTCACATAATACTTATTAAGTGTTAAATTCATCACAAATAAGAATAATGAGGTTTTATGATGAAAATAGCAATCGATGGTAATGTGAAAATTGCCGACGAGATAATATCTCAAATTGAATTATGGGATGCTGCTGTTCTTGGTAATAAAATTGATCATCTATTAGATCAATGTGCGGATGATATCAATATGTTTGATGTGAGTATACAATTAGACGGTATCGATGCGTACAAAAAAGAATGGGAGAAATTCAGTCCATATTTTAGTGAAAATGTGCAAATTGTACGTCGCAATATGAAGATCTATGCGTCAAACGATTTGGCTGTATTGCATTGCCATTCAAAAGTGGAAAATTCTGTGCTTAAAGATAAGTTGCAGATGCCATGGTGTCGAACAACATTGTGTCTGAAAAAGAAAGGTGATCAATGGTTAGTCGTACATCAACATATTTCGATGCCGATTGATATGAGCACTGGTAAAGCGATCGTGATCAAAGACATTGCTAAATTGAAATTAGTGGTTTAGCAAGCTAGATTTGTTTGTTATTAAGCCCTTTGATTGGGCTTTTTATTTATGAATTTTTAAATTTAAGAGATAGATGTTAGATCATTAACAAAATTGTCAAAAGAACTCAGTTTTTTACTTGAATGAAAGCTAGAGTTTTGGAAAAATCATGATAATAATCTCAATAATGTGAAAATAATGCCAAATTCATTATTTGTAAAATATGGGTGGTTAAAGCCACTTGCACCACGAAATCCACACGAACCACATCGCGCTGCAACCTCATTAGAATTGTTATTTGACTTAATTTTTGTGGTCGCCATTGCTACAGCAGGGCAACAATTACACCATAGCATTATCGAAAATCATTTATCACATGGCTTAACACTTTATTTTATGGTGTTCTTTGCGTTGTGGTGGGCATGGATGAACTTTAGCTGGTTTGCATCTGCCTACGACAATGATGATGTATTTTATCGAATCATGACCTTTGTGCAGATTATTGGTTCACTTGTGATTGCAGCAGGGATACCTAGCGCATTTCAGCAACAAGATTTTGATGTGATCATTATTGGTTATGTCATCATGCGTTTGGGCCTCGTTACACAATGGTTTCGTGTTGCCAAAAATGATCCTGAGCGTAAACAAACAGCGTTGAGATATGCGGCTGGTATTATCATCGTACAGATTGGCTGGTTACTTTTTCATTTTACCCCAATAAATTTCACCATTTATTTGTTTCTACTTTTAGTCATTGCTGAACTGAGTGTGCCCATCTTTGCTGAAGCAAATAACATGACACCGTGGCATCCACATCATATTTCTGAACGTTATGCTTTACTCACCATCATTGTCCTTGGCGAATCAATCATTGGAAGTTTCGCAGCAATTTCTGATGCATTAAATAATCAGTTGTTAAGCCAAGAATTAATATTTTTGACCATTGGTGGCTTATTGATTATGTTTACCATGTGGTGGGCATATTTTGATCATGATGTCGCTGAACGACTCAATAGTCGTAAACGTGCATTTTCATGGGGCTATGGTCACTTTTTTATTTTCGTGAGTATTGCAGCCCTTGGTGCGGGTTTAGCTGCTGCGGTGGATGTGGTGACGCATAAGGCTGAGATCTCGGCTGGCATCGTCAGTTATTTTGTTGCTATCTCTTTGATTGTCTATACTGCGAGCCTTTGGTTACTACAGGAAATTCACCATCTTTCAGGGATCAAGAAATGGTTTTATCCAATTACAGCCGCCATCGTACTCTGTATTCCGATGATCTTTACCCAAGTGGGTTATGCTGTTTTTGCTATGGCAATTGTTTATGCGCTACGTTTAATTTTTTCAAAATGTTATTTGGCAAGATAATCAATTAAGTGGGTTTTGAGCAATGGGATTTCATGATTTTTATCGTTTGAGTTCGCACGCTGTGATTTTTAATGAAAATCGACAAGTCTTGTTATTGAAAGCAACCTATGCAGATTGTGCATGGGGCTTACCTGGTGGCGGGCTGGATCAGGGAGAAACAGTGCATGATGCGCTGATTCGTGAGTGCCAAGAAGAATTAGGCTGTGATGTTTCGATCGAATATTTATCAGGGGTTTATTATCATGCTGCAGTAAATTCCCATGCATTTATGTTTAGGTGTACATTGCAGAACGATCAGTCAATCAATTTAAGCGATGAGCATTCTGAGTATCGATGGTTTGACTTTGACCAACTTTCACCTGTGCAAAAAATTCGTATTGAAGATTGTTTTCATTTTGATGGTCAGGTAAAGAGTAGGGCATTTTAAAGATTGGCTATCGCATGGTGATATGGATATCGCGATCAAACGGGGGATAGAATATCTATCTTATCCAAAAAGCAGATTCACTTTTATACAAGTGTATGGATTTAGATAAAGCAATAAAAAACAGGCCATCAAGACCTGTTTTTTATTTACCTCAATTTAAGATTATTTATCTGGTAATGCATAAGCAACGATAGAGTCACCCATTTTGGTACCAAATGAACCATGACCACCCGCCATGATCACAACGTATTGTTTACCATTGCTTTCATAGGTCATCGGTGTTGCTTGCCCACCTGCTGGTAGACGACCTTTCCATAGCTCATCACCATTGCTGACATTGATTGCTCGGATGTAATCATCTTGTGTGGCTCCAATGAACATCACATTACCCGCTGTTGAGATCGAACCACCTAACATTGGCACACCCATTTTAAATGGTGGCAATGGAATACCTGGCATACTGTCACGAATTGTACCAATACGACGTTTCCAAGCAACATCATGTGTTTTCAAATCTACACCAGCAACATAACCCCATGCAGGTTGTTTACATGGTAGGCCAAATGGTGAAAGGAATGCACTGATTTCAACGCCGTAAGGGACGCCATACATGGGTTGAACACCCGCTTCTGTACCTGCACCTTTGGCTGTTTGTTTACGGTTAGGATCAGCAGGAATCAATCGACTGACAAAAGGTAGGCCAATTGGATTCATGACTGCGATTTGACGGTCAGGGTTAAGTGATAAGCCACCCCATTCAAATACACCCAAGTTACCAGGGAAAACTAAAGTTCCGTTTTCTGAAGGTGGAGTATAAATACCGTCATAATTTAACTTGTGGAATGACACACGACAAATTAACTGGTCAAACATGGTTGCGCCCCACATTTGTTTATCCGTTAATTTTTCTTGAGGTGCTAAGTTAAAGTCTGAGAACGGTTGCGTTGGAGAATAGAATTCACCCTTAGTTTGCGGACCACGTTTTACACTTTGTGGTACTGGACGTTCGTTAATCGGTACAATTGCTTTACCGTTACGGCGGTCTAAAACAAAGGCATTCCCTGTTTTAGTCAATACATAGATTGCTGGAACAGTTTGTCCAGTTCTGTCTTTGATATCCGCTAAGGTTGGCTGTGATGGTACATCCATATCCCACAAATCATGGTGAGTCGTTTGGAAGTTCCAGATCAATTTACCCGTTGTTGCATTGATTGCTAACATTGAGTTTGCATAGCGTTCATGCAGTTTTGTACGGTTACCACCCCAAATATCTGGCGTACCTACACCTGTTGGTACATAAACGATATCGAGTTTTGCATCATATGCAAGCGGAGCCCATGCATTCGGTGAGTTTTGGACATATTTCTGACCAGGACCCGGAATCTGATTCGGATTTTCAGCACCTGTATCAAATACCCAAAGTAATGCACCAGTATTTACATCATAACCACGGATAACACCAGAAGGCTCTTGAGTCGAATAGTTATCTGTCGTTGAACCACCAATGATAATTGTGGTGCCTGTGACAACAGGTGGTGATGTTGGAATATAACCACCCGGATAAGGGAATGGCATATCCTTTTGTAAATCAACTTCACCGTTATGACCAAAGTCAGAACATGCTTTACCTGTTTCAGCATTTACCGCAACGATACGACCATCATTGACTGGTAAAATAACTTTACGCGGACATTCGGTAGATGAGGATTTTTTTGCTTGTAAACTTGCAGCGAAACCAACGGTATTGTCTGCATCGTAATAAGAAACACCACGACAAGTTAAATGTTGGAAGGTATTATCAGCTTTGAGTTTTGGATCAAATACCCATTTCTCTTTACCTGTAGAAGGATCAAGAGAAACCAATTTTTGATGGGTTGTACACAGGTACATGTTATTCCCGATTTTAATCGGTGTGACCTGATTGGTTGTTTCGCCTGAATCATTTTCAGTCTTGAATTCACCTGTACGATAGGTCCAAGCAACTTTAAGATCTTTAACGTTCTCTGAGTTGATTTGGTTCAACGGAGAATAGCGTAAACCAGATTGAGTCCGACCATAAGCCGGCCAGTCTGCATCTGCAATACCATCAATCGCTGCTGGCGTTGGTTGTTTACTGGTTAAAGTCCCACGAATTTCTTGTGGATCATTAAAGATAGAATAAGCCATAACCGCAATGGTGATTGCCAATGTACCTGAAAGTGCAATTTTAGCACTTTTGGCATCGAAACCACGTGTTACTGCTGGAATGAGTAGCCATAAGCCAAACACACCTAAAATATCTAAACGCGGTGCAAGCGCGAAGAAATCTGAACCGACTTCCCATAGTCCCCAGACAACTGTGCCGAGTACTAAGGCTGCATAAACGTATAAAGCAGAACTATTTAATTTGCGTAATAAAATTGCTGTTGCAATGAAAAGTATCCCGGCAATGATGTAGTACCAAGACCCACCCAGTGCTGCCAGCCATACTCCGCCGCCTAATAGAACTACACCGAAAACAATTGCAATCACAACTGTTAGGGTTCTGAGTCCTGAAGATGGAGTTTGCATATTGACCACCTATCTATTTGATTAATTTTTTACGCTTTACCTTTCCATTGAGGATTAATGAAGCACATTGTTTAAATTTTTAGATTTTAAATATTTCGATGCGAGGGGAGAGAAGAGTTAAAATTGCATCGAAATATTTATGATCTATAACACTAGAATGCAGTTTGGAATTTGATACCGCCAACCCATGCATTTTCGCCATCTTTATATGCACCAACATGACGAATATATTGCACATTTGGACGGATCGTCAGCCAATTTGTTGCATGTACACCGTAGTAAATTTCAGTGTTGTACTCTTCATCTTGTTGACGAATTTGAGTATCGTTCACATCATTGTTGATGCTGATACGAGAAAAACCGATTGCGACATCATCTTGAGGGCGCGCATCGAAAGGACCTTTATAGACCAGTCCAATATTTTGCATATTGTCGACAGTGTTTGTGTCTGAGTCATGAAGGGTTAAATTAATGAAACCCGTTAAGCCACGACGTACATCACCGTGATGTGCTGTAAATTGTTGCTTGGCAACCAGCCATCCACCTTGTTTATGATCTGTTTCATTTGGATTTTTAATGCGTTGTGCATCGACAGTACTATAGTAATAGCCCAAACGATATTCGCCTGGCAATTTTGCAGCACTGAGTTTTGGTTGCCAAACCACTTCCGCAGGAATAATTGCACCATGTGAACCGTCTGTACTTAAGTTAAACCCCTTGCCACGTTCTAAGTTTTCAGGATTGTATTCATAAGCACCGACTTGAGCATATAAGTCAGGTTGGATGTTATATTTAACTCGCGCAGCCCATTGGCTAACAGGCCAGTTATACCATTGGTCGCCTACCCAGTTACCCACTTGAGAGCCACAAAGTGCAAGGTTTTGAAAATCACAGTCAAAGCTGTTAAAATCCTCGCCTTCGCCAAAACGACCCACTTTAATATCTAATTTTTGCTCAAAGAATTTTTTCTTGATCCAAAAATCAGTTAAGCGCCAAGTTTGACCGCGACCCCAAACTTCTTGGGTTGAGCTGAGTTGTCCTGCAAGGGCATCAGAGGTTTGCGACAATGAACGACCATTACGTTCAGTGATGGTGATTTGGGCTTCTGTGTCTTTCCATCCAAGCACTTTTTCCAAGTCTACATGACTACCAATCGCAAACTGATCTGCATACTCAGTACCATGGCTTGAATGGTTTTTTGAATCTAATAAGGTGGCTAATTCGCCAGTATAGCCGAAGCTGAAGTCATAACCTTTTTGTTGGAGCTCGGTTCTTTTTCCGTTCCAATCACCAAACATCCATGGGCTTTCTGCATTAAATGCTTCAGCTGCATGAGCACTTTGAAAAGAACTACATAAAGATAATAAGCTGATAGCCCAATAAAAGTGACCTTTAGATTTATTCATATTTGGTGACCTTGATAACACTTTGTAACTAATTATTTATAATACTCTCATATTTGTATAAAAATCTATTATTTTTGACTTTTAATTGTAATTAATGTGAGTATTTTATCTCATGGTGATAATTTTTTAATAAATGAATATTGGCTTTTTGAATGTTTTTGGTCAATTTAATCTATTGTTTTTAAACTACTAAATTTTATTTAAAAATTAATTGAAAAACCATGGATTAAAATTGATCTGAGAAGAACAGGGTACCTGTGTAACGTATTTAGAATTAAGATTACACAGGATGCTATGGTTACAAATTATACAAATTGTAAGTAAAATGACAGAATTGTAATTTTATTTAACTTGAATTGTGCTGTATTAGCTGTATTAAATGGGCAATTACCATTTCCCTTCACCCAGTTGCTGACCAATATAGTGATATTGCATTTGTGATCTTGAAAACTTAATTGGACAGGCTAACTGTGGTTCAGTTTGATCAGAATTAGGCTTCAATGGCACATTGACCACCCAATTACGTTGTTGAGAAATTTGGGATTGCAGTGCTTCGTCTAAACTCAGTACGGGTTCTACGCAAACGTCCAGTTGTTCAAACAGTTGATTCCATTCAGCCAGATTTTTACTTTTAATTTTATCTCGAATCGCTTGCTTGAGTATTTGACGATCTTCGGTATCGAAAGAAGCACCTTTTTGTAGAAGGATTGGCAATTCTAAGGCGCTTGCCAGTCCAGTCATAAATTGTGGCTCTAAGCTACCAATAGATAAGTAACGAGCGTCGGCCGTTTCATAATAATCATAAAAGGTCCCGCCATTAAGCTGTTCAGATTCACGTTGCTGCTGTTGAGCACCAGCCAAACTGGCTGCGGCCGCCATATTATTGAGCCCCACCACACAATCGGTCATGGAAATATCAATATATTGTCCCAGACCACTATTTTGGCGTTCAACTACAGCAGCAAGAATACCGATGACAGCATGTAAGGAACCACCTGCTACATCTGCGATTTGAATCCCCATCGGCGGTGGTCCACTGTCTTGGCGACCACAGTGTCCAGCGATACCAGACAGGGCAATATAGTTAATATCATGTCCAGCTTTATCTTTATATGAACCTGTTTGGCCATAACCCGTAATTGAACAGTAAATTAAACGTGGGTTAATTTCAGCCAAAGTTTGATAATCCAAACCCAAACGTTGCATCACCCCCGGACGAAATTGTTCAACGACAATATCAAACTCAGAAATCTTCTGTTTAACTTGCTCAATGCTGGCAGGATCTTTTAAATCTAAAGTGACGGATTGTTTATTTCGGTTGAGATAACTGTGTGAAGTCGCTTGTCCATTGGCATAAGGCGGGAACAAGCGCACCAGATCTGGACGCGTTGGCGATTCAATATGGATCACTTCTGCACCTAGGTCTGCAAGGTATAAAGTTGCAAATGGACCTGGTAATAAAGTGGAAAAATCGAGTACTTTCAATCCCTTTAAAGCTGTTGTCATAATTGTTTTTACCAATACTGTCTTGATTTTACACCCATAATAGAAATATAAAATTAACAAAACAATGTCATGTTCAGCCATTTACCTTGATCATTTCGGCAATTTATGATGTAAAAAGGTGATCTGCACTGTTGTAAATCGCCAATAAAACATTTTTTAGCGTCATTTAGGTCAATTGTTAGTGAACATCAAAGAGAGTGAAGGATTTACCATGAGTCGTGATACGATCAGTATCCATTTTGTGAATGCAGCCTTAACAGGTGTGAAGCGTCTAGGAATGGACGTTGACACCTTACTTTCACATGTTGGCATAGAAGCAGAATTACTTCGCCAACCTAAAGCACGTATTTCACCAGAGCAATATACACGTTTTGTGAAAATGCTGTGGATGGTGACCCAAGATGAACATGTTGGCTTTGATATCCAACCTCGTCGTTTGGGATCTTTTGCCATCATGTGCCAATTGATTATCCACGCTAAAACTTTGGGTGATGCTTTAGAGTTATCATCACAATTTTATAAATTATTTGGTGATGAATGGTCGGTCGCGGTCGAACGTGATAAACATGAAGCGCGTTTAGTGCCATTGATTCCAAAAACTATGGACCCTGATCATTTTATTACTGAAAGTATGTTGATGATTTGGCATGGTCTAGCTTCATGGTTAATTGAACGTCGTATTCCTTTAGAACGGGTACATTTTGGTTACCCGCGTCCAAATCATGCAGATGAGTATGATGCGCTGTTCTTTGCACCAGTGATGCAATTTGATATGCCACGTACTGAAATTACTTTTGCCGCAGACTATTTGGATTTACCGATTCGTCAGGATGAAGCAAGTTTAGAAGAGTTTTTAAAAGCTGCGCCTGCTCAGCTTTTGGTGAAATTCAAAAATACCAATTCTTTAACTTCGCGTATTCGTGAAGTCTTAAAGAGTCAAATTGGTGAAGAAATGCCAACCTTAAATGATGTGGCTTCAATGTTGTATTTATCACCACAAACCTTGCGCCGTCGCTTGGCTGCAGAAGGTAAGAGTTACCAAGGTGTTAAGGATGCCTTGCGTCGAGATGCTGCAATTCATTTGTTGTTAAATCCGGATTTAACCTTGGAAGATGTAGCACAACAAGTGGGCTTTAGTGAAACCAGTACCTTCCATCGCGCATTTAAAAAATGGACAGGGGTTACCCCAGGACTATATCGTCAATTGCATGGTTATCATTAATTCGACATAGATGAATTCTAAAGTAATTTAGCTGATCCTAAGCCCAAGTGATACTTGGGCTTTTTTATGCCTGATCATTTCAGCTAAAATTTCTTGTAAGATATAAGCGATAAAGTGAAAGAATTTTCAAGAATAGGGTATTAAAAAATGATTAGACTTGCTGAGTTTGATGATGTGCAAGTACAAGATTTACTCAGAATTCATTTACATGGTATGCATGAAAACTCACCGATTGAGCATAGTTTTGCATTAGATCTAACTGCGTTACAACAACCCGAAATTAGCTTTTTTACCCTTTGGGAACAAAATGAACTTTTAGCTTGTGGTGCAATTCAAGAGTTGTCAACTACACATGCTGAATTAAAGTCTATGCGGACACATCCCAAACATTTACGTAAAGGTGCTGCAACAGAAATGCTGAAACATCTTTTATTGATTGCACAACAACGTGAATACCAAAAATTGAGTTTGGAAACGGGAACACACTCATCTTTTGAACCCGCAATTTGCTTGTATAAAAAATTTGGCTTTATCAAAGGTGCTTCTTTTTCAGAATATCAAGAGTCTGATTTCAATCAGTTCTATCATTTAGATTTATCCACTCAATAGCGCATTGAATAATCTTCGCTATGATTGTGATGATTATGAAAAAAGAGAATATCGGACCTGCTTATTTTAGGTTTGAGCTAATTAGTTAGATGATATTTAAATATTTTTATACTGGATATATAGATGACATGTTTGATTAGAAAAATTGACCCTTCGGATATAGCGCAACTGATCGAAATAGAAAAATCTGCTACTCAAGCATTTTCAAGTATTCCCGAGTTATCTTGGCTTGTCGAAAGCCCAGTGTTGTCAGCACAAGATCATTTGCAATTGATTTCTTCTGCTTATGCATTTGTTGCGATTAATCAAAAGAATCAAGCTACAGGTTTTTTATATGCAGAAAGACAAGCGCTTGATTTATATATTATCGAGTTAGATGTGAGTGCCGCATTTCAAAAACAAGGGATCGGTCGGCAATTGATTGAATATGTGATTGCTACTGCTCAGGGAGAGGGCTGTGATGCTGTGACCTTAACCACCTTTCATGATGTGATTTGGAATCGACCATTTTATGAAAAATTAGGCTTTGAAAAGATCAATGCGCTTGAGATGCCTCTCTATCTTGAGCATAAACTTGAGCATGAAGTTGCATATGGTTTTTCTCGTAACAGCAGATGTGCAATGAGATTGGCGCTTAATTGAAATACGCGATTTGTTTTTGTTTACCCATTCAGAGCAAACCAGCCAATTGACAAAAAATATCAACTGACTATTTCGTTCTCGTCATTGAACTCTCAACTTTATAACGTACACTCAAAGCAGATAACAACCTAGAAGTCATAAGAAGGAACAGCTATGAGCGAGGCTTACATCATTGATGCCATTCGCACACCACGCGGAAAAGGAAAAAAAGATGGTTCACTGTATGAAGTGAAACCAATTACATTATTAACCACATTGCTCAATGAATTGAAAGATCGTCACCAGCTTGATACTTCAAAAGTAGACGATATCGTACTGGGTTGTGTAACACCAATTGCTGATCAAGGTGGTGATATTGCTAAAACTGCTGCAATTGCGGCAGGCTGGGACAATGATGTTGCCGGTGTGCAAATCAACCGTTTTTGTGCTTCAGGTCTTGAAGCTGTCAATATGGCTGCTCAAAAAGTACGTTCAGGCTGGGAAGATATTGTTGTTGCTGGCGGCGTAGAGTCTATGTCACGTATTCCAATGGGTTCCGATGGTGGACCTTGGGCACTGGATCCTGAAACAAATTTAAAATCACATTTTGTTCCTCAAGGGATTGGCGCGGATTTAATTGCCACGCTCGATGGCTATAGCCGTACAGATGTGGATGAGTTTGCTGCCAACTCACAACGTAAAGCTGCTGCTGCTCAGGCCGCGGGACGCTTTGATCAGTCGGTGGTTGCGGTTAAAGATAAAGCTGGTGTTACGATTCTTGACAAAGATGAATTCATTAAACCGACCACAACTGCTGAAGGCTTGGCAAAACTCAATCCAAGTTTTGAAATGATGGGTGGAATGGGCTTTGATGCGATTGCATTACAACAATATCCAGAAGCGCAAAAAATTAACCATGTACATCATGCTGGAAACTCATCGGGCATCGTAGATGGCGCAGCTGTGGTGCTGATTGCTTCTGAAAAAGCAGTCAAAGAGCAAGGCTTAAAACCTCGTGCAAAAGTATTGGCAACGGCATTGGTTGGAACAGATCCAACCATCATGCTCACAGGTCCTGCACCTGCTGCGCGTAAGGCGCTGGCAAAAGCAGGTCTCACTATTGACGATATTGACCTCTTTGAAGTGAATGAAGCCTTTGCATCTGTGGTGATGCGTTTTATGACTGAACTTAAAGTTCCTGCTGAAAAGGTCAATGTAAATGGGGGTGCAATTGCAATGGGGCACCCATTGGGCGCAACAGGTGCAATGATTCTTGGTACGCTACTTGATGAATTAGAACGTCAGGGTAAAAAACGTGGTCTAGCAACATTGTGTGTAGGTGGTGGCATGGGTATTGCGACCATTATTGAGTTGGTATAAGGAGAATAATAATGAGTGCAATTCAATATGAAAAAAATGCGGATGGCATTGTTATTTTAACGATGGACTCTCCAAACCAGTCTGCAAATACCATGAACGCTGATTTTCGTGTGGCTTTAGAAAATGTTGTGTCTAAACTTAAATCTGAAACCGATTTAAAAGGTGTGATTTATCGCTCTGCGAAAAAAACTTTTTTTGCCGGCGGTGATTTGGATGAGCTGATTGAGGCAACGCCAGAACATGCCACTGAATTCTTTAATATGACTGCCAAGCTAAAAGGTGATCTTCGTGCGATTGATACCTTAGGTGTTCCTGTGGTTGCGGCGATTAATGGTACAGCGTTAGGTGGTGGTTGGGAAATTGCTTTAAGTTGTCATTATCGTATTGCTTTAAATGATCCTAAAACCAAATTAGGTTTGCCAGAAGTAACACTGGGCTTACTTCCAGGTGGTGGCGGTGTGGTGCGTATGGTACGCCTGCTAGGTTTGCAAAATGCATTTCCATTCCTTATGGAAGGTAAGCAATTTGGGGTAGATAAAGCCAAGTCTTTAGGTTTGGTCAATGAGCTTGCAGATAGCGAGCAAGACATGCTGGACAAAGCAATTGCTTGGATCAAAGCCAATCCAAAATCTCAACAGCCTTATGATGTGAAAGGCTATAAAATTCCGAATGGCGATCCTAAAACACCTGCGGTTGCCCAGATTCTGGCAATTGCACCTGCAATGCTACGTGATAAAACCAAGGGCTGTTATCCAGCGCCTGAAGCGATTATGGCTGCCGCAGTGGAAGGCGCCCAAGTTGATGTAGATACAGCTTTCCGTATAGAGGGTCGTTACTTCACTTATCTTGCAACAGGGCAAGTTGCCAAGAATATGATTGGAACATTCTGGCATGGTTTGAATGCAATTAAAGCAGGTGCAAGTCGTCCTAAAAACATTGCTAAGTGGCAAGCGACCAAAGTGGGTGTACTTGGTGCAGGCATGATGGGGGCGGGTATTGCATATTCGACAGCAATCAAAGGCATTCAAGTTGTGCTAAAAGATGTCTCTGTGGAAAATGCTGAAAAGGGTAAAGCCTATAGCCAAAAATTATTGGATAAGCGTGTTTCGCAAGGCCGTATGAGTGCGGAAAAACGTGATCAAGTTTTAAGTTTGATTACCGCAACGGCATCTGCAGAAGACTTAAAAGGCTGTGATTTGATTATCGAAGCTGTATTTGAAAACCAAGAATTAAAAGCCAAAGTGACTCAAGAAGCGGAACAATTTCTTGCTAATGATGGTGTCATGGCTTCAAATACATCAACATTACCGATCACGGGTTTAGCCAAAGCCTCTAAAGATGATACGCATTTTATTGGTCTACATTTCTTTAGTCCTGTCGATAAAATGCAATTGGTTGAAATCATCAAAGGTAAAAACACCTCTGCTGAAACCTTAGCAAAAGCCTATGACTATGTGCAACAAATTGGCAAAACGCCAATTGTAGTCAATGATAGTCGTGGTTTCTTCACCAGCCGTGTGTTTGGTACATTTGTGCAAGAAGGTCTACGTTTACTGCATGAAGGCGTACATCCTGCACGTATTGAGATGGCAGCACTGAAAGCCGGTATGCCTGTTGGCCCATTGGCGATTCAAGATGAAGTGGCATTAACACTTTCTGAGCATGTGGCCAAAGAAACCCGTAAAGCACTTCAGGCAGAAGGTAAAGATGTACCACTTTCAGGTGCTGATGATGTTATTGAAACCATGATTCACACCTTTGAACGTAAAGGCAAGGCAGCTGGTGCTGGTTTCTATGAGTATCCAGAAGGTGGCAAAAAGCATCTTTGGGATGGCTTAAGCCATTGGAAGAAAGATGTTGATATTTCTGAACAAGAAATGATTGACCGTTTCCTATTTGTTCAAGCTTTAGATACCTTACGATGCTATGAAGAGCATGTATTGGAATCTGTGATTGATGCCAATATCGGTTCGATTTTTGGTATTGGATTTGCACCGTGGACCGGTGGAGCGATTCAATTCTTAAATCAGTATGGTTTAGAAAAAGCTTTGCTTCGAGCGAACTCGCTTGAAGCAAAATATGGCGAACGTTTTAAAGCACCGCAAAAGTTAATTGATCAAATTCCACATGGAAAGATTATCTGATTTTTATATATTGCTTTAAAAATTGTAGATGAATGTCTCAATCATAGATTAGACAATGATTTGCACAGAAAGAGGTCAAGTACCTCTTTCTTTTTTCGAATAGATTTTACTTTTTACAGAATAAAAGTGTATGAAAAACATGCAAAACCAGTTAATATCTGGCTACAGCTTTAGTACAAAAATGTCAGTAACACTTATAAAATAAAGAGAGAAAGCAATGTCACAAAATAAAACCGAAGATCAATATAATGCGATTGATTGGTTTAAAAAATGCCTAAGTAATTATACCAACTTTTCTGGGCGTGCTCGCCGTAAAGAATATTGGTACTTTGTATTGATACAGTTTGTTGTACTGATCATTGCAGTGATTTTAGACTCAATCATTTTTAAAAAACCGTTTGTATTGTATTTGATCACTGTATTAGCACTGATCGTGCCTTCAATTTCAGTTGCAGCTCGCCGTTTACATGATATAGGAAAGACAGGTTGGTGGTATCTGCTTATCTTTGTTCCTTTTGGTGCCTTTGTTTTAATTTACTGGTTTGCTTCAGATACCAAGCCTGAAACAAATCAGTGGGGTGGTCCTGCAAAGTAATTTTTTCAGATTAAAAAATAGGGCATTTGCCCTATTTTTTATGAATTAAATCAAAGCTAAATTTTATCTATCAAGCGAATATTTTATAGGTTAAATCGTGATAAAAGTGGATTGATTTGGTGTGTGATGGTGTTGCTAAATTTGAAAAAATAGCAATAATCGAAGGACCGACTAAAGTCTGATACTTCCCTTATAAAAGGATTGGGAATTCACATGGATTTAATACAAAGCAATGGTCAACCCCGTTATGGGCGTTTTAAAGATGTGCCGAGTAAGATTAATGTTAATCAATATATCTACAAAACCCCGTATGGCAAAGTATTAACAGGTTGGCGTAAACATTTAAAATATAAAAAGTTTAAATTTTGTGGTATCCAGCATGAACACTATTCTATCGGTATCGCAATAGCAGATATTGGTTGGGCAGGGCATGGCTTTATTTATGTCTATGACCATTCAACGAATGAAGTTTTAGAATGGAATGCCAATACGATTTTAGGGCGAGGGACAAGCTTAGATGAGCAGCCTTTGTATAGCCAAAGTCACTTTAGTAAATCACCTTTTGAATTTGAAATGCAACATGCCAATGGTGTGCGTTATATACGGGCAACTCGAAATGGTGAAGAGCAGTTAAAAGCCCGCATTTTTTGTGCAGGAACAGAGCCTTTAAGCTTATGCAGTCCCAATGGTATTAATGGTTGGACCTATACGCAAAAGAAAACCACCTTGGCTGTAGAAGGCTTCTTTATCAATAAAGATAAAGCGCGTATAGATTTTAATGAAAAAACATTGGCATCTCTCGATGACACCTGTGGATTTCTAAGACCCGAAACAGCGTGGTTTTGGTTATCGTGTAACTTTTGGGATACGCAAGGAAACCGTATAGGCTTAAACCTCGCTTCGGGTGTAAATGAGAGTTTTGGCAATGAAAATTGTCTGTGGGTCAATGGTGTTCTATATGCAGTTGCCGATGTACTGTTTGAAAAGATAGATGCGAACCTTTGGTCAATTCGTTCTTTAGACCAGAAATTAAATCTGACAGTTGAAACCGGCTGGCGGAGATTTGAAAACTTAAATTTACGTTTGGTGGGTAGTCAGTTTAGCCAATGGCAATCACGCATTAGTGGTACGGTCGAATCTGAAGTTGGTGAGTGTATTCAATTAGACCAAGCCTATGGCTTGTTGGAACAGCATTACGCGAAATGGTAAGGCTGTTCTAATTTAAAGCTTTTTTAACCTTATAACGCGGCTTTCCAAAACGCTTCACCTGCTTGAATCGGATCATTGGTTTCGGCCAAAACATCGACCCAAACCTGATATTGTCGAATCACAGGGTGCTGGCTCGGATGAAAATCAGGTTTAAACCAATCTAGGTATTGTTCACGCATTGCTGATAATTTACCGTGTTTGCCAAAAAACCATGGAATACCTTTGAGTGCAAATTGAGCACGTTGCAAACGACTGAATCCATCGTATTTAAGCATGACATTGGCACGGTAAAAGGTAAATCCAAACATTTGTAAAGTGACAAAGGCAAGCGCAAATTTACGTAAGTTTTCAGGAACTTCTCCAACCTCTTTCATGACATCAAAAGCGACATCTCGATGTTCCATTTCTTCGATTGAATGCCAAGCAAATAGAGCACGAACAAAAGGATGGACCTCCGCTAAAGTCTCTTGTTTACTGTAAAAAGTTTCTGCCATTAATGCGGTAAGATGTTCTGCTGCGGCAGTCATGGCAATGTTGTACTGTTTGGAACGATGTTTCAGTATATGCTCGAAATGTGCACCCATAAATTTTACAAACTGATCAACAGGCATGCCTTGGTGCAGCATTTCTTCATTCATTTTGTCATGTGCAATACCGTGCTGTGCTTCCTGTCGAATAAAATCCGTGACACGTTGCTGTAAATCTGGATCGGTGATTTTGTCACGCAGTGCCCGAACACTTTGAATGAAATATCTTTCCCCTACAGGAAAGGTCAAACTCAGTGCATCAAACATACGGGTACGAAAAGGGTCATTATCAAACCAAAAGCGTGGAACTTCATTCAATCTAAAATCTAAATTGCTGCGAACCACAGGATCAACTTGGTGTTTTACATATGCATTCATTGTTTTATTTCTCGCATTATTCAGTTCAAATCCCTATTCAGGATAGAACTGATCGGTTTATATCAAGACAGCTATAGTCCAGCCTGCCAAAATGCTTCACCTGCTTGAATAGGATCATTGGTTTCAGCCATCGTATCGACCCAAACTTGATATTGTTGAATTACAGGGTGTTGGCTCGGATGAAAATCTTTTTTAAACCAGTCTAAATATTCATTTTTCATTGCAGATAAAATCCCTTTTTTACCGAAGAACCAAGGCAATCCTTGCGTTGCCATTTTTAAACGTTCTATACGGCTGAATCCATCATGTTTAAGCATGATATTGGCACGGTAGAGGGTAAAGTTGAACATCATTATGGTGGTAAAGGCTAAAGCAAATCGACGTAAGTTGTCAGGGACCTCACCGACTTGTTGCATCACATCAAAGGCCACATCTCGATGTTCCATTTCTTCAATAGAATGCCACGCCAGTAAGGCCCGGACATAAGGATGTGCTTCAGATAAGGTTGCTTTATGGCGATAAAATGTTTCTGCCATCAAAGCGGTGAGATGTTCGGCGGCAGCTGTCATCGCAATATTGTATTGAGGCGAGCGTTGGCTCAATTCAAATTTAAAAATCTTACTTAAAAGTTGGATAAATTGATCGACAGGCATGCCTTGATCTTTCATGACCTGATTCATTTTGTCATGTGCAATACCATGTTGTGCTTCTTGACGAATAAAATCAGCAACACGTTGTTGTAAATCTGGATCGGTGATTTTGTCACGGAAGAGCCGAACACTTTCTATGAAATAGCGTTCACCATCGGGGAAGGTCAGACTAAGTGCGTCAAATAGTCGCGTGCGGAATGGATCTCCACCAAACCAGAAGCGTGGCACTTCTTCAAGTTTAAAGTTGAGCTTGGTTCGAACCACTGGGTCGACCTGATATGTAACTAATGCATTCATTTTATTTTACTTGCATCACTGTTGATGATTTCAGTATGTCGGGATTTTGCAAGTTTGTTTTGACAGATATTGCCATTTTTTATACATTTTACGACAAAATGAAAATTTGCAATGTCAATTTTCTAAGTTAAAGGATTAAAAAGAGTGCAAGACGATGCAGGAATTACAGATTCCAAATGGTTATTTTCATCTCTGGCAGATGTATCTGTCTGAACGAGGGATTGATCTTGCGACGCTTGATTTCTTACAAGCGGATGAAAAAAAACATTTAATTGGAATTTTGTCACAGCCGATTGATACACAATCTTCCTATTTCTTCTTTCATCAACTGATTGAAAAAACCAAACAAGCGCTAGATTGCCCTCAGATCGTTTTTGAAATGGCAGAATATGTGCGACCTGAGCATTTTGGGGTTTTGGGCTATATGGCATCACGAAGTACAACCGTGGCAGAAGCTTTACAAAATATTATGCGCTTTAGTCGTTTGGTGATTGATGGTGATGAAGTTATTCCAATGCAAATGCAGCTCAAGGGAGAATATGTACATTTAATTTGGCCCTTTCATCATGAAAAATACATTCTTATTAATGAATTTACCAATGCGTTAATGATGCATCTCGCGCGTAAAATTGTACCGCCAAATCAATTTCCATTGCATGCGGTGCATTTTGCTCATGCACCACAGATGGCATTCTATCATTATCAAAAGTTCTACGGCTGTGAAGTCTCTTTCCATCAACCGCAATACAGTTTTGTTTTAGCCTCAGCAGGTTTAAATTTAAAAATCCAACAGGCAGATCCATCCTTAATGCAGCTTTTGGTTAAGCAAGCAGAGGAAGCTATTGCATCTAAACCTCGCTATGAAACCATTGCTCAGCGTTTACATTTGATTGTGGCAGAATATTTAAAGTTAAAACAACAAGCCCCAAAAATTGAAGAACTTACTCAAGAACTTCATATATCCACCCGGACTTTACAACGACAGTTAAGTGACTTACAGACATCGTTTAAAAAAATTGTAGAGATTGAACGGATGAAGCGTTGTGATTTTTTATTGGAAAGCCACATGCCGTTCAGTGAAATTGCGATGCAGTTAGGTTATTCAGATCAGTCAGCTTTAACCAGAGCATATAAGGCTTTTAGTGGGCAGACCCTGCTCGAGAAAAAACAACAGTTGAAGTCATTGTGAAAAAACAGTTCAAATAAATTATGCTTTAAAAAAAAGCACTTAGATAGTATTTCTACTATCTAAGTGCTTAGTACGATTGTAATTTTTTAATTTATGCACAAAACACAGGTTGATCTGATTGTTGAATTGGTTTTTTAAAACCATGATTCAGCATGATTTCAAGTTATCTTTAATTTAGGAAATCTAAATACGATTGCCAAGATTGCAAATATCGCCAATACCCAACAATAATAAATCGAACCAATCAGCTCAACAGGGGACAGTTTGGCAATTGAGCATGCAAGTAATAGTTGTGCACCGTATGGAATCAAGCCCTGAACCACACAAGAGAAAATATCCATAAATGCGGCTGCACGTTTGGGATCAACAGCATATTCTTTGGCAACTTCTCGTGCCATGTCTCCAGATAAGATGATGGCAACAGTATTATTTGCGACAAACACATTCGAGAAAACCACAAGGAAGCTAATTCCAATTTCTCCCGCACGTTGCTGACCGATTTTAAATCGGCGAGTTAAGGCATAAATACGTTGAATTAACCATTCTAAACCGCCTTCTTTTTGCATAATCGCAGATAAACCACCTAAGAACATAGAAAGTAAGGCAACCTCAAACATACCCACAAAGCCATCATAAATAGCGGTATTGTATTTAAGTAGGGTAAATTCAGGATTTTCAATGATGCCAAGACAACCCGAAAGTACTATTCCGATGGTCAGTACTGCAAGTACATGTAAACGTGTAAATGCTAAAAAGAACACGATTACATAAGGCAAAATAAGCCATAAGTTATAGTTTTTATATTCAATGGTTTGTGCATGATGACTGGTCAAAATATAAATCAATATAGTGATGATCGCAGCAGGCAGTGCAATCCAGATATTCACTCGAAATTTATCACGCAGTTCTACATTTAGGCTTCGAGTCGCTGCAATGGTGGTATCTGAAATCATGGATAAGTTATCACCAAACATTGCCCCGCTGACCACAGCACCAATTGCATAAATGGGCTGAATATCCGTTGCTTGAGAAAAACCAAAAGCAATCGGCGCACATGCAGCAATGGTTCCCATCGATGTTCCCATTGCTGTGGCAATAAAGGCCGAAATGATGAAAAGCATCGGGAGGACAAATTCAGATGGAATAATCGATAAACCAAATTGAACAGTGGAGTCCACACTACCGATTGCACTGGTTACGCTGGCAAAGGCACCTGCAAGCATAAAGACCATAAACATCAAAATTAAATTGGGATGGCTTGCACCATGCAAAAATGTTTCTATAGCGGCATTGATTTTCCCTCTATACAGCAGGATGGCCAAAATAATTGCAGGAAGAGCAGCAATAGGGGCTTTCACTTGATAAAAAGCAAACTCAGTACCAATGATCGTGTGATAAATACCACTGCCTAAAAAAATGGCTAAAAAAACAATAAGCGGCAAGAGCGCAAGCACGCTGGCTTGCACTTTAGCCTGAGAATGTGTGGTCATAAGAGGAGATAAAAAATCAGAATCCTGACTAGTATAAACAGCTTTTGCAATTTCTGAAAAATAATTAAGTGATGTGTGTGATAGGGTGTTTGGCTGTAGGGTGATGATTTAACTTTATTTTTTACTCATAATGATATTTTTTTGTAAGCTTGAAAATAGGTAGCTTTGATCATTGTCCTCAACTTGAAAATAGCGCTAAATGTATCTATGGGTTGTTTTATTATTTGTCATATAAAACAAGATACGCGAGAGCGACTATGTGACTCTATCCTTTGAGTAAAAAATAGCGTTACAATGCAGTGTCTTGTATTTATACATTTGGATGATTAAACCGTAAATAAATCCATTTTGAATTTATTTACTGGTGTTTAATGATCTAAAAACTCCTCAAGTTTGAACAATTCAAGGAATGTACAATCCTATGTCACGTTTAGCCACTCGTTTTGCACAGCTTAAATCTCAACAGCGTAAGGCTTTGGTTTCTTATGTTATGGCGGGTGATCCTCAACCACATGTAACCGTACCATTGTTACATCAAATGGTTGCAGCAGGCGTAGACGTAGTTGAACTTGGATTGCCATTTTCCGATCCTATGGCAGATGGTCCAGTGATTGCACTTGCAGCAGAGCGCGCTTTAGCTGCGGGTACCAATACCTTTGATGCCTTGAATATGGTTAAAGAATTTCGCCAAAAAGACACAACAACGCCAGTTGTTTTAATGGGGTATTTAAACCCTGTAGAAGTGATTGGTTATGAAAAGTTTGTAGCTTATGCGAATGACTGTGGTGTTGATGGTGTACTTCTTGTGGATTTACCACCTGAAGAAGCACAAGATTTAGATGAAGTATTGCAAAAGTACAATATGGATCAAATCTTCTTGCTTGCACCAACCTCTACCGATGAACGTATTCAGCATGTAGTGAAACAAGCAAGTGGCTTTATTTACTATGTGTCTCTAAAAGGCGTAACGGGTGCAGCAACATTGGATACAACGGAAGTTGCAGCACGTATTGAAAAAATCAAAACCTTTACCGATATTCCAGTTGGGGTAGGTTTTGGGATTAGTGATGCCGCTTCTGCAAAAGCCGTAGGTCAAGTTGCTGATGCAGTGATTGTCGGAAGTGCTTTTGTCAAACCATTTGCAAATCTTGCACCAGAACAAGCTGTTGAAGCAGCAGTGAATAAAGTCAAGGAGCTTCGAGCCGCGCTCGATGAGTTAGTATGAATCAAGAAGTGAAATCAGGGAAAATCCTCAGCGCAACAACGCCGTGGACAGATCGTACAGTTCCAGGCATCCATATGCCTGACCAACAACAAACACTCAAAGCGACGTTTACAGAACCAACCATTGAGTGCCCTGAATGTCATGCACTCGTGACTCGTACTGCAATGTCTTTCAATGCCTATGTTTGTCCATCATGCGATGAACATTTGAAAATGAAAGCACGTGATCGTTTAAATTGGTTTTTTGATAATGTGACCACTGAACTTGGTCAAGAATTTGCAGCAAAAGATCCTTTACATTTTGTAGACAGCAAGCCTTATCCAGAGCGTATTAAAGAAGCGCAGGAAAAAACAGGTGAAACTGAAGCCCTTGTGGTGATGCAAGGTCAAGTTAAAAATATTGCAATGGTTGCATGCGCATTTGAATTCGACTTTATGGCTGGATCAATGGGTACTGTGGTCGGTGACCGTTTTGTACAAGCTGCTGAAAAAGCGATTAAAGATAAGCAACCACTGATTTGTTTTGCTGCTTCAGGCGGTGCTCGTATGCAGGAAGGCATGTTGTCTTTGATGCAAATGGCGCGTACCTCTGCGGCGATTCAAAAAATCAAAGATGCGCATCTTCCGTATATCGTGGTATTAACCCATCCAGTGTATGGTGGTGTAACAGCATCATTGGCAATGTTAGGTGATGTACATATTGCTGAACCTAAAGCGATGATCGGTTTCGCGGGTAAACGTGTGATTGAACAAACAGTACGTGAGAAGCTGGAAGAACCGTTCCAACGTGCGGAATTTTTGCTTGATCATGGTGTAATCGATCAAATTGTTCATCGTCACGCATTACGTGATACTGTATATCGTATTGTAGCGAAACTGATGAATTTGCCTTGAACAACCAAACAGCACCTTTAAATACTGATGATTTACAAACATGGCTCGATTATTGGAGCCATGTTCACGTTACAGGGATTGATTTAGGCTTAGAGCGCGTGATTCCTGTGGCAGAACAACTCGGGGTGATTAACCCTAAAGCCAAAGTGATTACCGTTGCTGGAACAAATGGCAAAGGTTCAACCACAACAACACTCGCTGCGATTCTGAATGCGCAAGGGCTGAATGTTGGTTTATACCAGTCTCCACATATTTATCGTTTTAATGAACGGGTTAAACTGGCTGGACAAGAAGTTGATAATCAAACTTTGATTGATGCTTTTGTTGCGGTTGATCAAGCCCGCCGTATTTGTGATTTATCTTTATCTTTTTTTGAAGCCACAACTTTGGCTGCATTTGTTATTTTTAAACAAAAACAATGTGATGTTTGGATACTTGAAGTTGGTCTTGGTGGTCGTTTGGATGTGGTCAATGTGATTGATCCAGATGTGGCTGTGATTACCAATATTGGTTTAGACCATACTGATTGGCTTGGCGATACAATTGAAAAAATTGCTTATGAAAAAGCCGGTATTATTCGAGCAAATATCCCTGTCATTTTTGCCGGTACACAAGACATACCACAAGCGATACAACATAAAGTACAAGAAACCAATGCCACGCTGTATGCGCTAAACCATGATTATTTTTATGATAATTCAGAAGATGGTCAATCTTGGAATTTTGCAAGCTCAGGAACGACTTTAAAACTTCCTTTAGGACACTTGGCACTGGAAAATATTTCTGCTGCTGTCGCTGCAATTTTGGTGAGCGGTTTAACGGTTTCACAACAGGCGATTTCGCAAGGTATTCAGAACGCACAATTGTCAGGGCGCTTTGAAATTAGAAAAATACACGATAAAACAGTAATTTTTGATGCGGGACACAATCCGCATGGTGTAGAATTTTTGTTAAAGCAATTGCGAAAATTCCTAGAATACAATAAACAGTACACAGAAGTTGTCTCTGTTTTTTCAATGTTGTCCGACAAAGATGTAGATTCTGTGGTCAAGTTGTTGAAAAATACTGTATTAAAGTGGAAAATTGCACCGTTAACTGTGCCTCGTGCGGCATCATTGGAACAATTACAAACTGCTTTACAGCATGAGACAGTTGAACAGTTTGATTGTGTACAAGCAGCATTTCAATCAGCGCTTGCAGAAACCAATAATAATCAGCTGATTTTGGTGTGTGGTTCATTCCATACCTTAGAAGCGGTCTGGGAGTATTTAGACGAATGTCAATGAATAACAAACAACGCTGGATGGGTGGTGTTGTTTTATTAAGTGGTGGTGTTCTATTGGCGGCATTGCTTCTAAAAGGTAAAGAAGAAATCCACCAAAGCCAAGCAGAGACACAGCCGACAAGCCAAGCTCAGCAAAATAAAGCGGCACCTGCTGGTGAGCCTGTACAATTGCAGCCGTTGACTGTCGATGTTGCGACTGAAAAACGTCTGTTAGAAGAGCAGAAGCGTGCCCGTGAAAAAGCGGTTGCTGAACAAGAAGCAAAAGCAGCAGATTTTTTACGTATGCAACAACAGGCAGAAGCAGATGCTGCACGTAAAGCAGCTGAAGAGTATGCTGCTGCAAATGCAAGACGTGGTGCAGCTGCTGCGGCAGCACAGGAAGGGGCTGATATTCCTCCTGAGCTGGTACAGGATGAAAAAGCCAAAGCACAACAGAAAGCAGCAGAGCAGAAAAAACTTGAACAGCAAAATGCTCAATTAAAGCAAAAAGCCGATGCTGAAAAAAAGTTAGCTGAGCAGAAGCGTCAAGCTACCGCAGAAGCAGATAAAAAAGCCGCTGAAGAAAAGAAACGTAAATTAGAAGAACAACAAAAAGCAGATGAAAAACGTAAGCTAGATGCTGAAAAGAAAGCCGCTGCTGAGAAAAAGCAAGCGGAAGACAAGAAAGCAGAAGCGGATAAAAAACACAAAGCACAAGAAGAAGCAAAGAAAAAAGCGGAAGCTGAAAAAGCACGTGATTTGCTTGAAAATGGTGATAAGCAATGGATGGTACAAGTTGCGCTTGCCGCTAATGAAGCCAATGCCGATGCTGTCGCTGCTAAATTACGTGCCAAAGGGTATAAAGTGACCAAGAGTCCAACCTCAAAAGGTATTCGTATTATGGTTGGACCATCGAAAGATCGAGAGACTGCGGATTCAGCACGTAAGAAGATCAATTCTGATGCGAGTCTAGGCATGAAGTCGGCTTGGGTAATCGAGTGGGTACCTCTAGACCGACGTTAAACGCTATGAGTTAGGTATTTGTGGTTAAAGATGGATTCGCGAGCTGCTCACGGATCCATTTTATATTTTCAGGGGTAAAAAGTTTTTCAATATTGCCCCAGATTGGATGAAAGCCATAACCGCCATGCTTCATTTCATTTAAAGCATCATTCACAGACCAGTTCTCAAAAATAATTCGGTACATTGCAACACTTGCCCCAGTACGATCAGAACCATGATAGCAATGGATTAAAACCTTCTGGTTGTGAGCTTTTGCGATTTGAATTGTTTTCATGACATTGAGTAGATCATGACGATCAATTGCCCAAGTATTGATCGGGATATGAACCAATTTAAAGTTTTGTTTTGAAAGTACTGTTTTATCGTTATTGCGACTTCTTAAATTAATCACGACATCAATTTGATTGGTTTTTAACTCAGGAATAAGTTCAGCACTGGGTTGTTCACTACGAAAAACGGTGTCACTGATCCGATAAAAATTATACTGTGGAGCAACGATGGTTCCCCATTGTTTTGGGCGCTCATGATCTGGAAGTGCAGCAGTTGTCATACATGCTGAAAGCTGTACGCTGAGTGCGAAAATAGTGGTATAACGTAATAATTGAGATTTAAGCATGTTTTAAATATCGGTCTAGTTCAACAGGATCGTGGGCACAGATAATTTCAATTTTTGCTTCATTCTGTGCAAGCTGTTGCAGTTGTGATAATGTTTTTAAGCGCAATGTATTATCTTCCGCTAGGAGATATTCAATTTTGTCGAGCGCGCGTAATTTATTCTTAGGGTTGAGTTCTAGATGATTAAAATAAGCATCGCCACAGAACAATAACCATCTATCTTGTTGTTTGATCGCTATACCGCAATGTCCTACAGTATGACCGACTAAAGGAATCAATAAAATTTCATCATTGAAAATATTAAAACCTTGAACTTTTTGGAAGTTAAACCATGCTTCGCCTTTTTTAGGTTCAAGAAAATTCCAGTAACGATGATTTTTAAATTGTTGTTGTCGATAACGCAATTTATTCATGACTGAAAGTTTTTGTGCTGCATTAAACTCACTAGATAAGATGTGAACCGTGGCATTGGGAAAGTCTGAAATACCACCTGCATGATCTAAGTCTAAATGACTGACCAAAATATGTTGAACATCGGATGGTTTAAAACCCAATTGTTGAATTTGAGAAATGGCTGTGAGATTGAAATCAGCTTGTATGCCACTGATTTTAGTAAAAGCTTTACCTAATCGGGTTTGCGGATGTAAGTAGTCTTGCATCCCAAAACCAGTATCGATCAATACAAGACCTTTGTCTGTTTCAATCAATAGGCAATGACACACCATTTTGCCATACAAACCTTTTTGTCCGTATAGTGGTGCGCATATCGGACACATGGTTCCACAATGTAAATGATGTACCTTATAAATCATAATTAAGCATTTGTTTTTAGGATTGTGCTTTGTTTATAAACTGAATTGAGAAAAATACCAATCTAAAAATGATAGAGTTATGGTAATTCAATTATTCATGTTGAAATTAGGGGGAGCAGTTAAAGTTTCAAAATTGGATATTTAGAAACTTTAAATTTATCATTTTTAACATCAAAGCGTTAAGTTTAGTAATCGTTAAAATATGATATTTCAATCTTTAAGTATTTGTTTGTTATTTATAAAATTTAAAAAATGTATTGAATTTGTAGTGTAAAAATATATTATTTCTTTAGCTTTAATCATAAAAATACGAGTAACGTGAGAAAGAAATGAATATAAAATTTGTATCAGTTGGAATATTAATTATCGCGGGTTTGTTTTTTGGTAATGAATATTATTGGAAAAAGCAGTTTGAACAACGTGCTAGAGAAGACTATCAGTCGTTTGTATCTATAACGAAAATTAATGACACCATTGAGCGAGTAGGCTTGCCAATTAAACTTGATGCACTTAATCATTATCCACATATTTTAGTTTACACCAACATCACTCAAGCTTTACCTCGTTCTGTGACCCAAGAGCGCTTACGTACAGAATTTAAGAAAATCAGTCATGGTTTATCTTGTGGTTATTTTGAATATATACATCAAAAAGAAGCAGAGGATAAGTATAAGGATATTACTCAAGGCATTGTTACTGTAGTAGAAAAAGATCAGGTGGCTATAACGACTATTTATAAAAATTATTTAGGCGAAGTCTTGTATGAAAACAAACAAGTACTTGCCCAATGTCCAGAATTTATCACGCTAAAACAAAGTATTGATTAAGTCGGTGTAATTTGAGCTGATACTTTTGGATCTAATCTAAGGAAAAGAGGATAAGCGCTTATTCAAAAGCGCTTACATCACCTACACCACGACGAATAATTTCAGGGTTCGCTCCTGATAAATCAACGATACTGGTGGTAGTTAAGGTGCCTAAACCACTGTCAATAAACACATCAATACGTTTTTCCAATAATTGTTCAATATCGTAGGGATCATCCATTGGTGCATCTTGACCAGGTAAAATCAAGGTACTGGTCAGTAAGGGTTCTCCCAACTCTTTTAATAGCATCTGACAGACGGGATTACTTGGAACACGTAAGCCGATGGTTTTCTTCTTGGGATGCATCAAGCGTCGCGGAACTTCACTGGTTGCGGGTAAAATATATGTGGTTACGGCTGGGGTATTGGCTTTAAGTAGACGATACATTGCATTGTCTACTTTGGCATAGGTTGCAATATCAGATAAATCTGCACAGATAATCGCGTATTGATGCTTTGCCCCTAGACCGCGGATCTGAGCAATACGCTCCATTGCACTTTTATTTCCAATCTGACAGCCGATTGCATAAGCCGCATCAGTTGGGTAAACCACAACATCACCTGCTCGAATTCTTTCGACTGCTTGGCTGATTAAACGTGGTTGAGGATTGTCAGGATGTACTCTTAAATGCAGCATATTTATTCTCCTGATTTATTGTTAATTCAATTATTACTTGGGAAAGTAAATCGTTGCAATCAATGTTTTAAAAAAATTACGGGTTTAATCAAGATCGTTACGATTAAATTCAGTGCTTTGTAATGTTTTGCCACCTCGAGTACATAGACAAATACACTGAATGAAGTGCTTTGCATCGCGTGGAAGTTTGGTTTTACCCGAAAAAAAATCCTGAACTTGTGCATAAACATTGTCTTTAAATGTCGAGCCGTCACCACCTTCACCAGTCAGATTATCCAGCGAAACTCGAAATTTTCGTCCAAATGCTTTGGAAAATAACCATTCAATGGCTTGAGGCTTGATTTCAACCTGCTCAAATAAGGCTTGTTGTTCAGCTGTACGACCATCGGGTGCATACCAATAACCGAGATCAGGCAATAAACGGCGCTTTTCTCCGGCAATGCTCCAATGACTAATTTCGTGCAGAGCGCTGTTGAAAAAACCATGCGCAAACTGAATACGGGCAGGGCTGTGTTCGCTAGCAGGGAAATACTCTGGTTCAAAATCACCACGAACAAGCGTCACATTTAAGTGGGAAAACCAGTGATTAAAGTGTAAGATAAGCCAATCAACGTGTTGCACTTCTGTTTGTAAGTTAGCCCATGATAAGCGTTGCACATCGGTGGCTTGCAATGTGTTTTCAGAAGTTAAATGCGTATTGAATTGTAATGAAGTAGTGACTTCAGGTTGCGGCTGCAACTGATGCATGGCTTGTATTACTCAAGAGATCTGTCTAAATAAGTACAAAATTGTATCTTAATCTTTGACAGAGTACCTATGAATTTGTAGAATTGCCGCCTTAATTATGTCAGCAAATACCTTTCCGGCACAGATAGAGCCGTTTAAATGGGCTGAACAAGGCTTTACATGGTCAGGTACCCTGCCATTGTCTCGCTTTGTTCGTATTTCCCGTGAAGCTGTTGGATCAATTGATGATCAATTGATCAATATAGACTGTAAGCTATCAATGGATGCGTATCATCGTATTGTTTGGCTAGATGGTCATGTAGATACTAAAGTTCCAATGGAATGTCAGCGTTGTCTGGATTCTGTTGAAATTACGTTAGTTTCTGACTTCCATTTGGCTTTAATAGATGATGAGTCACTGATAGAGCGCTTGGATGAGGATGCTGATTTCATCGTACTAGGTGAAAGTGAAGCAACAATTAAAGGGGATTATTTAACCAATACTCCTTCGACTGTTGATTTACTTGCACTTTTAGAAGATGAATTGTTATTGTTGATGCCTCTGTCTCCTAAGCATGACGCTTGTGAACATAAGCATCAACCAGCCGTTCAGGACACTGTTGAAGAAAAACGGGATAATCCGTTTGAAGTTTTGGCAGGTTTGAAGGGTAAACTTAACTAAATTTTGTGTTATACTGTTAAGTTAAGACAACCGAATTTGTTCTGATCCATTTTTTCGATTTGTAAGGAGCCATCATGGCCGTTCAGCAAAACCGTAAAAGTCGCTCTCGCCGTGACATGCGCCGTTCACATGACGCTTTAACCGAGAATGCATTAACTGTAGACCAAACTACTGGTGAAACTCACCGTCGTCACCACGTGACTAAAGATGGTTTCTACCGTGGTCGTCAATTATTCGCTAAAGCAGCTGATGCTGAATAATTGGTGAACTATTAAGCGCAAGCTTAGTAAAAAAATGGGAGCGAAAGCTCCCTTTTTTTGTTTTCAATGACTGGGTTTTTTGTTGTATTTCGCAATTAAATAAATTTTTTTTTAATGTAAAATTGCGCCATCGGAAACGATCAAGATTAAATAAGGGACTTTTTATATGTCTGCCAAACGACTCGAACAAGCAGCTCAAGCAACAAAAACTGCATTTTTGTTTCCAGGTCAAGGTTCACAAAAAGTGGGTATGCTTGCTGAACTTGCAGAACAGTTTAGTGGTGTACAAGAAACCTTTACTGAAGCATCAGATGCCATCGGTTTTGATTTATGGCACATTGCACAAAGCGGTGAAGGTTTAGATCAAACAGAAAATACCCAACCTGTTTTATTGACAGCAAGTATTGCTTTATGGCGTGTATGGTTAGATCTTGGTGGTGTTGTACCAAAATACCTCGCAGGTCATTCCTTAGGCGAATACAGTGCTTTAGTTGCTGCAGAGTCGATGACTTTGGCAGATGCAGTCAAGTTGGTAAATTTACGCGGTAAATTGATGCAAAGTGCTGTGCCTCAGGGGCAAGGCGCGATGGCGGCTATTCTCGGTCTAGATGATGCGAAAGTACTTGAACTGTGTGAGCAAGCCAATGTTCAAGGCCGTGGTTCTGTTGAAGCTGCAAACTATAATGCGCAAGGCCAAGTTGTTATCGCAGGTGACAAAACTCTAGTCGAAGCTGTCATGACCGTTGCCAAAGAAAACGGCGGTAAAGCGATTGCATTACCTGTATCTGTACCATCACATTGTTCTCTAATGAAACCTGCTGCTGAACAGTTTGCAGAAGCTTTGGAACAAACTGCCATTGAGCTACCAAGTATTCCTGTAATACAAAATGTCAATGCTGGAATCGCGACAGATACAAGCCAATTACGCTTAGCATTAACGGCGCAACTGTATCAGTCAGTACAGTGGACTAAAACCATGCAATTCATCCAAGACCAAGGTATTCAGTATGTTGCTGAATGTGGTCCAGGTAATGTATTGGCGAATTTAGCAAAACGTTTACCAAATATCGAAAAAGCATTTCCACTCGATACACAAAGTCGTATGGAAGATGCACTGAATGCTATCTTAGTGGCTGAAGGGAAAATTGCATGACACAAGAACGCAAAGTCGCATTAGTGACAGGCGCGAGCCGAGGGATTGGTGCTGCCATCGCTCAGCAATTGATTCAAGACGGTTATTTTGTTGTAGGTACGGCAACATCAGCAGCGGGCGCAGAAAAACTTTCAACAGTTTTTGCTGAAAATGGTGCTGGTGCATTACTTGATGTACGTGATGGTGCTGCAATTGATGCATTGGTATCTGACATTGAACAAAAATATGGTTCAGTGATGATACTTGTGAACAATGCGGGGATTACCAAAGACAATTTACTGTTACGTATGTCTGAAGATGATTGGGACGATATTCTCAATATTCATCTTAAAGCTGTATTCCGCTTATCTAAACGTGTATTGAAAGGTATGACCAAAGCTCGCTTTGGACGCATTATTAATATCAGTTCTGTTGTTGCGCATTTTGCTAACCCAGGACAAGCCAACTATTCTGCTGCAAAAGCAGGGATTGAGGCTTTCAGTCGCAGTCTTGCAAAAGAAATGGGAAGCCGTCAGATTACAGTTAACTGTATTGCGCCTGGTTTTATCGCAACAGAAATGACTGAGCAGTTAAGTGAAGATATTCGCAAAAAAATGAGTGATCAAGTTGCGTTAAACCGATTTGGTCAACCAGAAGATATTGCAAATGCAGTAAGTTTTTTGGCTTCTGACAAAGCCAGTTACATTACAGGCACAGTATTACACGTAAATGGTGGTTTATACATGGCGTAATGCGATGTATAAACTTTGAAAAAAGTAAATATTCAATTAAACTATCAGGCAATTAAAAGCCGCCACAAGCAATGAGGAGAATTCCTGTGAGCGATATCGAACAACGCATTAAACAAGCTGTTGCAGAACAATTAGGTATCAAAGCTGAAGAAATCAAAAACGAAGCATCTTTCATGGATGATTTGGGTGCTGATTCTCTAGACCTAGTAGAACTTGTTATGTCTTTCGAAAATGACTTCGACATCACTATTCCAGATGAAGATTCTAACGAAATCACAACTGTTCAATCAGCTATCGACTATGTAACTAAAAAACTTGGTTAATGTGTTGATTGTATAGCACGTTGTTGTTATACGTAAAAAGACCACCTTTAGGTGGTTTTTTTATGCCTGAATTTAGCTGTATTGAGTGAATGCTTGCTTGGCGATCCTTAACCTAAAAAAGCAACTAAATAAGTTTAAAATCAAAAACATTGGTTACATACCGTTACCTTTTTATCACCAATGACAACGCACACTCTGACACTTTTTCGCTATAAAAATAGAGTTCTTAAATTTGTATAACAGTTCACAGTAATACATTCACAGTAAAACAACTTTCAATAATGATATGGAGTACGACATATGGGTCTTTTTGATTTTATTAAAGGAATTGGCAAGAAAAATACTGCACCAGCTGAGCCACAAGCGGCACCAGCAACGCCAGCTGAACCGTCTGCACAAGAAATTGCCAATAAGTTGTTGGGGCACATTAAAGCGTTAGGCTTGCCAGTAACAGGGCTTTCGGTAAGTTATAATAGTACTTCTGATTTGGCCACGATTCACGGTCAGGTACAAACTCAGGCAGATAAAGAGAAAATCATTCTTGCTGTGGGGAATATTGACCATGTGGCGCAAGTTGATGATCAAATGACAGTGGCAACACCTGAACCTGAAAGTAAGTTCTATACGGTTAAATCAGGCGATAATTTGTCTAAAATTTCAAAAGAATTTTATGGTGATGCCAACCAATATAATAAAATTTTTGAAGCGAACCGCCCATTGTTAAAAAATGCGGATGATATTTTCCCAGGACAAGTTTTACGTATTCCTGCATAACATTTGTTCGCTGATCTTTGATCATAAAAGGCACTTCGGTGCCTTTTTTATTTTTAAATGATTTTGCTTTTATTTTAGTATTTGTTGTTTGGTGTATTTTGAAGAGGGAAAAAGAGTTTCGTTGCAATCAGTGGATCTTAAAAAAGACCACATCAAGTTTGGATGTGATCTTTTGAAGTTAGTTAGCTCTAATCTAAAAAATCAATATTGCATATTATTTATTGGGTTGTGGGGTAAGACGAAGATAAGGCTTAACCGCCGTATAACCTTTTGGGAAGCGTTCTTTAAGCTCCGCTTCATCTTTGATCGACGGGACGATGACAACATCTTCACCATCTTGCCAGTTTGCAGGTGTGGCAACTTTATAATTGTCAGTCAGTTGTAATGAATCAATCACACGTAAAATTTCTTTAAAATTACGTCCAGTTGATGCAGGGTAAGTAATGATTAAGCGAACTTTCTTATTGGGATCAATAATAATTAAAGAACGTACGGTGAGCGTTTCACTGGCATTTGGATGAATGAAATCATACAGCGTTGACACCTTACGATCTTTGTCTGCAATGATTGGGAAGTTTACAGTAGTATTTTGCGTTTCATTGATGTCGTTGATCCAACCTTTATGTGATTCAACATCATCGACTGAAAGGGCAATGGCTTTTACCCCACGCTGTTCAAACTCATCTTTTAGTTTTGCGGTATAGCCCAGCTCAGTGGTACATACTGGCGTATAATCAGCAGGGTGTGAGAATAAAACACCCCAACTGTCGCCCAAGTAATCATAAAACTTAATTGGACCTTCACTAGATTCCTGAGTGAAATCTGGTGCAATGTCACCTAATCGTAAAGTCATTTTGAAACCTCAATATCTAAAAATGTTGTTTGTTATTTAGCTCGTCCAAACTACTATTACCCAGTTTTTTTATAATTAAAAATAGTGTTTTTGTATTTCTTTATGAAGAAAATAGATATTAATAAAAGAAGCATATGAAAAAAAACATATAATTGATCTCTACCTCACTGCAAATATCGGTTAAATTTGCTACATTAATGCGCCTTAGCTGATACGTGCTAGAACTAATCGTCAGATTTTTTTGATTGGATTTGTGCAAAACCCTTGTACTTCAAATTTCTACCACCATAATATCGTCTGAGAAAAATTTATTTCACAAAGATTTAGAGAGTTTATATGTTGGCAAGTCTGATCGGAGGAATCTTCGGTACTAAAAACGAGCGCGAACTAAAACGTATGCGTAAAATTGTCGATAAGATCAATGCGCTCGAGCCGACGACATCTGCACTCAGCGATGCAGACTTATCTGCAAAAACTGAAGAATTCAAACAAAGATATAAGAAAGGTGAAAGCCTAGATAAATTAATGCCAGAAGCGTTTGCGGTGTGTCGTGAAGCAGCAAAACGTGTCATGGGTATGCGTCATTATGATGTGCAGCTCATTGGTGGTATTACTTTGCATGAAGGAAAAATTGCAGAAATGCGTACAGGTGAAGGTAAAACCCTAATGGGTACTTTGGCTGTATATTTAAATGCGATTAGTGAACAAGGTGTTCATGTCATCACGGTCAACGATTACTTGGCACAACGTGATGCTGAATTAAACCGTCCGCTTTATGAGTTCTTGGGCTTAAGCGTTGGTGTAATCTATTCGATGCAATCACCAATAGAGAAAGCTGAGGCATATCGTTCAGATATTACTTACGGTACCAATAATGAATTTGGTTTCGATTATCTGCGCGATAACATGGTTTTCTCTATGGCAGAGAAAAAGCAACGTGGTTTGATTTATGCGATTATCGATGAGGTCGATTCGATCTTGATCGATGAAGCACGTACACCGTTGATCATTTCTGGTCAAAGTGATGACTCATCACAGCTTTATGTTGCAATCAATAGTATTCCACCGAAGTTGCATGCTCAAAAAGAAGAAAAAGTCGCAGATGGCGGTCATTTCTGGATTGATGAAAAGCAACGCCAAGTTGAAATGACTGAAGTCGGTTATGAAACTGTTGAAGATGAACTGATTAAAATGGGCTTGTTGGCTGAAGGCGAAAGCTTATATTCACCATCAAATCTAAACCTCGTTCATCACGTGTCTGCTGCAATTCGTGCACATTTCCTGTATCAACGTAATGTTCACTACATTGTACATGATGGTGAAGTAATCATTGTCGATGAGAATACTGGTCGTACTATGCCAGGTCGTCGTTGGTCTGAAGGTTTGCACCAAGCTGTTGAAGCCAAAGAAGCGCTCGAAGTTCAACCTGAAAACCAAACTTTAGCAACAACCACATTCCAGAACTATTTCCGTTTATACAAAAAGCTTTCAGGTATGACAGGTACTGCTGATACTGAAGCTGCGGAAATGAAAGAAATTTATGGTTTGGATGTTGTGCTTATTCCAACCCATCGTCCGATGATTCGTAATGACCAAAACGATTTAATTTATTTAAACCGTAATGGTAAATACAACGCAATTATTGAAGAAATTCAGAAAATTCATGAAGCAGGTGTTGCGCCTATCTTGATTGGTACTGCAACCATTGAGGCTTCAGAAATTTTATCTGATAAGTTAAGAGATGCGGGAATTACCCATGAAGTCTTGAACGCTAAACAACATGAGCGTGAAGCAGACATTATTGCTCAAGCGGGTTCACCACGTGCAGTGACCATTGCAACCAATATGGCAGGTCGTGGTACCGATATTTTGCTTGGTGGTAACTGGAAAGCAAAACTTGCCAAAATTGAAAACCATACTGTGGAAGATGAAGCTCGTCTTAAAGCAGAATGGGAACAAAACAATGAAATGGTGTTGAGTTCAGGTGGTTTACACATCATCGGTTCTGAACGTCATGAATCACGTCGTATTGATAACCAGTTGCGTGGTCGTTCTGGCCGTCAAGGTGACCCAGGTGTTTCACGTTTCTTCTTGTCATTAGAAGATGATTTGATGCGTATCTTCGCAGGTGATCGTGTTGTTGCAATGATGCGTGCGATGGGACTACAAGAGAATGAAGCCATTGAACATAAAATGGTGTCGCGTTCTATTGAAAATGCACAGCGTAAAGTTGAAGCACGTAACTTCGATATTCGTAAAAACTTATTGAAATACGATGATGTAAATAACGAACAACGTAAAATTATTTACTCTCAACGTGATGAAATTTTAGAAGAAAGCTCACTTCAAGATTATATTGAAGAAATGCATCGTGAAGTCGTAAAAGGCTTAATCGAAACCTATATTCCACCTGAATCAATCCATGACCAATGGGATATTCAAGGGCTTGAAAATGCATTGAATGAAGATTTAGGTATTAATCTTCCTGTAAATCAATGGTTGGAAGAAGATCGTCGTCTAGATGAAGAAGCCTTGGTTGAACGTATTTCTGATGAGATCGTTACACGTTACCGTAATCGTCGTGAACAGATGGGTGATGATACTGCTGCGACACTTGAACGTCACTTCATGCTGGGTTCTTTAGACCGTCATTGGAAAGACCATTTGGCTGCGATGGACTATTTGCGTCAAGGGATTCACTTACGTGGTTATGCACAAAAGAACCCTGAACAAGAATATAAGAAGGAAGCCTTCAATTTATTCGTCAATATGTTGGGTGTGATTAAGTCAGACGTGGTTACTGATATTTCTCGTGTGCATATCCCAACACCTGAAGAGCTTGCTGAAATGGAAGCTCAACAACAGGCTCAAGCTGAATCTATGCGTCTTAACTTCGCACATGATGAAGTGGATGGCTTAAGCGGTACGGTAAGTAATGAGATTGTTGATGCACAATTCACTCATAGTGATGAGGTTGTAGCTCCAGAAAGCCGTAATTCACCTTGTCCTTGTGGTTCAGGTTTGAAATACAAACAATGTCACGGCAAAATCTAATTGAGTGAATAGACCCTGAAAGTGTTACAAAAAAGCAGAACAATTGTTCTGCTTTTTTTACAAGTTATTACCATGCGTTAATTTTTATTGCAGGAAATGTGATTAAGTGGTATTAAGTTGCTCAATTGGAAAAGATCTTTGGGAAGATAATGAAAAAATTATTAAAACCTTTATTTGTTGCAACTTTAGCAGTTCCAGCATTGGCATTTGCAGATACAGCACCACAAACGACGACAGTGGAAAAAGTACAAGCTGCTACAGGCGCAGTAACAGCCCAAGCAGAAGTAAAAAATGAAACCACGACTGTGATTAGTCCACGTACTGGTATTCGTTATACTTTAGGTAATACAGGTGGACGCCCAATTATTTTGAAAACTGCGGCGATTGCAGCGGTAACACCTGCTACGGTTAATCGCGTTGTTGCTTCAAATCCAGCGTTGTCAGTATCTAGTCAAGAAAAAGTAAAGCAAGCATTATTGGCTGCGGATACCACGACTGCTGTTCAACAGTAAGGTATTAATGATGTGATGAAAGCCAGTATATTTACTGGCTTTTTTATTTTATATTCAAATGAATAAGCTTTTCTTATAGTAAAAATAAATAAGCATTTTAATAAGCTCGATTTTTATAGAGAATTCTAATAAGCTGTGTTTTCATTCTAATTCATGTGGACATTTGAAAATGGCTGTTGGTGACGTGTCTATGCCGCATATGCATGTGGTACAAGGTGTAAAAATTGGCTCTGCTGAGGCGTATGTCCGTTATCCAAATCGACGAGATTTAGTTATTTTTGAATTTGCACAAGGTACCAATGTTGCGGGTGTGTTTACCCAGAATGCATTTTGTGCAGCGCCCGTTCATGTGTCCAAAGCACATTTAGCACAAGCCAATCCACGCTATTTAGTCATCAATACTGGGAATGCTAATGCAGGCACAGGCAAATTGGGCATGCAAAATGCACAATTGACCTGTTTAAAGCTTGCTGAGTTAGCGCAGGTAGAAGAATTTGAGGTATTGCCATTCTCTACAGGGGTTATTGGCGAACAACTATCCATTGAGCGTTTAACGCAAGGTTTACAGCCTGCACTAAATAGTTTGAATGACGCTTCATGGCTGGACGCTGCGACTGGGATCATGACCACAGATACCACACCAAAAGGTGCCTCAGAACAGTTCGAGCTTGATGGTATAACGTATACAATGACTGGGATTTCTAAAGGTGCAGGCATGATTCGCCCAAATATGGCGACCATGCTGAGTTTTGTTGCAACCGATGCGCCAATTGCACGAAATCTTGTGCAAAAAATGTTAAAAATTAGCGCAGACCAATCATTTAACCGGATTACTGTGGATGGTGATACTTCTACCAATGATTCATGCATCTTTGCTGCAACAGGCATGGCTGGTGGTGTAGAAATTAGCAGTGAAGATGATGCACGTTATACTGTGGTCTTGGATGTTTTATCGCGTGTGATGAAGCGTTTGGCGCAACTGATTATTCGTGATGGGGAAGGGGCGACCAAATTCATTACTATCACGGTTGACGGTGGAAACGACACACAAGAATGCTGCGATATTGCTTATAGCATTGCCCATTCACCATTGGTTAAAACGGCAATTTTTGCGTCTGATCCAAACTGGGGGCGTATCCTTGCTGCGATTGGCTATGCTGGCGTGAAAGATTTGGATGTTGAAAAAATTCAAGTCTGGTTAGACGACGTGCAAATTTGTAAAGATGGTGGTGCTGCTGAAGACTATACCGAAGAAGCTGGTGCGCGTGTAATGTCACAGACAGAAATGACCATTCATGTAAACCTTGGTCGAGGGCAGGCCAAAGATACGGTATATACCTGTGACCTATCATATGATTATGTGAAAATTAATGCGGACTATCGTTCTTAACTACTGATTTTTTAAGGAGCCTCATTCGTGAGGCTTTTTTATAACAAAACATTTTTCGTGGTGAATTTATGTGCGCTAAACCGTACAATCAATTCACAAGTGTATAAACGCTAGCATGATGCCAGCGACAAGGAAAGAGAAGACCTCTTATGAATGATGCGAATAATTTAATTGCCAACGAAGCAAAATCGGTTGTGCAAGCGCATTTAGATCGTTTAGGTGAACCTAAGGACAATAGTCTGAGTCCAGCGGTAAAACAGCAGAAGTTTGCGCAAATTAAAGCTGAGTTGCAAAAAAACAATGCTGTTTTGGTGGCACATTATTATTGTGATCCAGATGTACAAGAACTTGCGGAAGCGACAGGTGGTTGTGTTTCTGATTCTTTGGAAATGGCACGTTTTGGACGTGATCATGAGGCATCTACACTGGTGGTCGCTGGGGTTAAATTTATGGGAGAAACCTCAAAAATTCTTTCTCCTGAAAAAACAGTACTTATGCCAACTTTGGAAGCAACCTGTTCGCTTGATCTCGGTTGTCCTGTAGATGAATTTACCGCATTTTGTGATGCGCATCCTGAGCATACTGTTGTGGTCTATGCCAATACCTCAGCAGCAGTTAAAGCACGTGCAGATTGGGTGGTGACTTCAAGTTGTGCTGTAGAGATCATTGAACACTTAGACAGTTTGGGCGAGAAAATTATTTGGGCACCAGATCAACATTTAGGCCGTTATATTCAAAAGAAAACCGGTGCTGATATGTTGCTTTGGGATGGTGCTTGTATCGTGCATGAAGAGTTTCGTGCCCGTGGTATTGAAAAGATGAAAGCGCTGTATCCGAATGCAGCTGTATTGGTACATCCTGAGTCACCAGAATCCGTGATTGATATTGCGGATGCGGTGGGAAGTACCTCACAACTGATCAAAGCAGCTCAAACATTGTCACAAGACACTCTAATTGTGGCTACAGACCGTGGCATTTTCTATAAAATGCAACAAGCTGTACCGCATAAGACCTTGATTGAAGCACCTACAGCAGGTGAGGGCGCAACTTGTCGTTCTTGTGCGCATTGCCCGTGGATGGCAATGAATGAATTAGATGGTATTTTGGCAGTTTTGCAAAAGGCCGATCAAGAAATATTCGTAGATACTGCTTTGGCTGAACGTGCTAAATTACCTTTAGATCGTATGTTGAACTTTAGTGCTCAATTAAAACGATAGAAATTGTATAAAAAACATCTGAAATGTTTGATTAATATACATTTGACGTGTTTTTTTAACTTTTTTTCAAGATAGGTGTTGACGTCTTGTGGCGTCACGCCTAGAATGCACACCGTACCGCACGATGTGCGATACACAAAAGCTGAGATGAACGGAGCATAGCACAGCCTGGTAGTGCACCTGGTTTGGGACCAGGGGGTCGTAGGTTCGAATCCTACTGCTCCGACCAATTCTTCAAGGCAAGTTAATCTGTGATATTAGTATCATTGGTCATGCGCCTGTAGCTCAGTTGGATAGAGCATCCGCCTTCTAAGCGGATGGTCACAGGTTCGAATCCTGTCAGGCGCACCATATGTTGCTTGATACTATAGATCCTAAAACTTAATGTGACGGTGGATGTAGCTCAGTTGGTAGAGCCCCGGATTGTGATTCCGGTTGTCGTGGGTTCGAGCCCCATCATTCACCCCAATTCCTTAAGTTTGTTGTAAATTCGGAGCATAGCACAGCCTGGTAGTGCACCTGGTTTGGGACCAGGGGGTCGTAGGTTCGAATCCTACTGCTCCGACCATTTAAGCATCAGCTTAAATATAAATTATCCGCTTAAAGGCGGTTTTTTTATGCCTGAAATTTGTGCTTGTCAACGAAGCGTCAAATTCTAGAGACCTAAAAAAGATCTCCATAGAGATCTTTTTTAATAAAGAGAAGATTATCAAGGAATAATAATCACCGCAACACGACGGTTTTCAGCTTTATTCTCTTCTGAATCATTTGCTTTAAGTGGCTGCTCAGCCCCTTTTCCAATCACTTGGATATTTTGTGGATTAAATTTTTGCTCAATGAATATATTTGAAACATTTTGAGCACGTTCTTTGGATAATTTTAAATTGTATTCTGGATTTCCGATATTATCGGTATGGCCTACAATTTTGAGCTTATCGAGATGATATTTATGTAACTGCGTTGCTAAACGAACCAATTCAGTGTGGCGCTCTGTATTAATATCTGATTCATTAAAACCAAACAATAAACGTTCTGGTAGACCTAGACTCCAACCTTCATCCGTTAATACAAAGCCCTCTTTCTTGAGCACGCGTGCTTGTTTATAACTCAACCCACCTAGATTCATACAGCCTGTGAGTGCTAGGCAGAGGATTGCAAGAATGGAAAGTTGTACGTTTTTTAAAGTCATAGAAACCCCCTAATATTATGAATGGTAAATAAACCAATGATGCTGTAACGATTTTGCTTTGTACATAGCTTGATCTGCTTGAGAAATTAAGTCTTCTGGGCTTGAGGCCTGGCTGGAGATAGCAATACCGATACTAAAACTAAAAGAAATGGATTGTCCTTTATAGATTAAAGGATCTTCACAACATTTAATTAGATTTTCCGCAATAGAGATGAGATGTTCAATTTTAGAAATGGAACGTAAAATAATTGCAAACTCATCTCCTGCAAGACGTGCGACAAAATCATCTTGGCGAATATGTCGTCTTAATCGTGAAGCCATTTCTTTTAAAACTTCATCACCCACCAAATGTCCATACTGATCATTAATGGCTTTAAAATTATTATTATCAATAAATAATAGCGCTAAATTCTCACGCTGACCGGCGTCTTCATATAGATTACATAAAACTTGATAAAAATAATTACGATTGGGCAATTCGGTCAAATGGTCATGTTGAACTTGATAAGAAAGTTCACTATTTTCGTTTTGAAGATGGGTGTGCCAAGATTGAATTTCATCTAAGAGTTGGTTGAACACACTGTTTAAGTCTTGAAATTCTTTTACATCACTTTTAGGGAATCTTAAGTTGTATGCTTTCTGATTTCTTAATAGTTGTGCAATTTGTATAATCGGTAAAAATGAACCCATAATATGGCGATAGGTCAAGTTTACCGACCACCATACAGCAAAAACCATAAAGAGCATGCCAAACGCTAAGCCGGTAAAAATTTTAAAAATAAACATTAAAATTTCATTGGAACTTCCATAGAGTACAACTTGACCGACCAGCTTTCCTTGATGTTGGACGTTTAACTTGATGGAATCTTTTAAAAAGATATGATCAAAAAAGTTTTGAATATAAGAATAATGTTCAACATTTTTGAGACTTTCTGCGACTTTATGGCCTTGATTATCATAAACTTCAATCAGACGTACTGAATGTTGGAAGGTATATTCATTGATAATCTGTGAAATCGCAATTTTATCAGAGAAGACCAGCGCAGGTTGAACACGTTCAGACACGGTTCGGCTGATTAATAATAGGTTTTGTTTCGCATAAGATTCAACGGTAAATACTGAAATCGTGACAAAAGTAGACGTACTAATAAATAAAGTGATTGCAAAGGTCGTAAATTGAGATTTACGAAACAATGTTTGTAAGGAACTCGATTTAAAAAATTTATTCATCATTATTTTAATCCGAATTCTTTGCCAGTAATAAAACACGTGGGTCAACATGTATTTTAGACTGAGCTAAACTATCTAGATTCACTTTAAAAATAGTATTTCCTGTTTTGTTGGTGGATAAGCAAAAAACGCTGCCAATTTCACATTCAGAATTACTTGAGCTAAACGATAAAATAGATGAATTTAATGATTTCCCAATAAGGGCCTGTTCGGTTTGTGCTGAAGTATTGGAAAAAAATACCGCATCACAATGACGATTTTTTAGATCAGCGGAATGTATCGCATTTATATTAAAAGGAGACTTATTTGATTTGATATAAGCAGAAAATTGGTTTGCATAGGATGCATTATCAACGACGCATAATTCTGGATTCGGAGTGTTCCATTTTGCATAACTTAGTATAGATAAAGTCATCATGAAAATATTATGTGACGAATTGGCTGAGGAATAGTTGCAGCAAAAGAGCAAAATTCCTAAACAGAAGCTTCTTCTATTTATAAAACGGGCCATATTCGACTTAATTTATTAAATGATAAAATTATTTCAAATAGTTTAAAGAAAAAAAACAAATATAAATAGCTTAAAATTTAAATAAAAACATGAGTTGCTTTATTAGTATGAGAAAAAATGGTGCAAAAAATAGCTAAAAATCGACTTTTTTTGCTATTTTGGTCGAAAAAATGTCCAGTTGATGAAAAAGTTTAAAAAAAGGGGTTGTGTTGGATTGGGAATGCTGTAGAATGCACATCCATCGGCGGTGATGTTAAATAAAACTTCTGATAAATCAGGYACTTGATTAAGTTGTTAAGATTTCGAATTGAGATTTTAAGATGAGRTTGGAGTTGGGTTTGTTAGAAAAAATAATTAACATTATTGATTGACTTTTTAGAGATAGAGAGTAGTATAGCCGACCTAGCTTGATGCTGACGAAGCATTGAGAAGATCATTAAGAGAATATGAAGAACAACT
>NZ_LMED01000011.1:0-77259 GCF_001425285.1 Acinetobacter sp. Root1280
GAAGTGAAACCTCTTAGCGCTGATGGTAGTGTGGGGTTACCCATGTGAGAGTAAGTCATCGCCAGCTTTTAAATCTAAAACACCCCGATCTTTAGCGAGAGCGGGGTGTTTTTTTATGTGCGGTGTTGATTAGCGAAAGGAAATAGAAATATGCGCAAGAAAATATAAAGGCTCTATTCTACAAAATAGAGCTTCATTCAATAGGTAAAAACGTTATTTAAGCTGTCTTCGGGCATGTTTTAATGCAGTTCTTAAGCCTTCTTCCAAGGTTGGATGATAAAAAGGTTTTGCTAATATCTCATCAATTGTCAGCTGTTCTGCAATGATCCAAGAGAGTAAGTGGGTCATATGTTCAGCAGATTCAATAAAAAGTTCAGCCCCTAAGAGTTTTCTGTTTTGCTGATCTACATAAACTTCAACAGCACCTTTATTTTTACCTAAAACCAATGCACGACCTTGCTTTTCATAAGAAGCAAAACCTGTAACAAATGCTGTGTCTGATTTTGACAGCGTGGCAAAGTTTTGCCCAGCAATCCCCATTTCTGGACTACAGAACACAATACCTAAAGGTGCTAGGTTATTTAAGCTGTGTATATTGGGAAAATTTAAACAACTTGAAACGACATTTCTTCCTTCATTCGCAGCCTCATGTTGTAAAGGTGTTTGAGTAAAAGCATCACCAATAATAAATATTGGGAAATCAGCCAATTGTTTAGTGGTGTGATGAACCGGTAATTGTTTTAAATCTGAGAATGCCTGATCAATGTTTTCGAGGGACAAAGTTGATAAGTTTGTAGCACGACCAGTCGCATTTAAAATATAGTCAACCTGTATGGATTTAGATTCATTATTTTCGATAAATGATATTTCAACCCTATTTTCAAGATTTTGGATTGAATCAGGTAAAACTTCAAATTTAATGTTAAGTTCTTTGGATAATTCTGCTTGAGCGATTTCTTGTAAATTAGGGCTACTAAGCACCCCCACTTTTTTGCTTCTTGCAAAAACAGTCGTATTGACGCCTAAGCGGTGCATCGCTTGAGCTAATTCAATTGCAATCACACCACTCCCGATCACGGCAATAGACTTAGGCAGCGTCTCAAGTTCAAATACTTCATCTGAAGTAATCAGTTTATTGCCTAGTTTATTTTTCCAATCTTGGTTATAGGTCGGTGTTGAACCTACAGCAAGAATAAATGATTTAGATTGATAATGTTTTCCATTAACTTCAACCGTATTTGCATTTACAAATTTAGCTTCGCCATCAATTTTATGCGCAGCCTCCCAACTTTCTATATCTTTAAGCGTTGCGCGAGCAAAGCGATCACGTAAATCTCTAACATGCTGCATAACTTGATGTGTATCGATTTCTGCTTTTACCTCCAAAGCGACCTCATTGGCATTTTGAATGTCATACATTCGATTTGCAGTTGAAATGAGAACTTTACTTGGCATACAGCCAACACGGACACAAGTTGTATCCCAAGGCCCTTTATTGATAATCAGTAAGTTAGATGTATATTTGATTGCTTCTTTATATGCGCTAATACCTGCTGTTCCTGCGCCAATGATGATGATGTCGTACATCTCTTCTCCTCATTTAATTATATTAAAAGAAATATCAATTAAATATTTAACAGCAATTTATAAAAAATATTCATATAAAGAGTGTCGTCAAATTATATTTTTTCAATATATCACAAGTATTAGATTGAAAAGTTTTGTAGATTTGAGTACATTTCGTGTAAAAGCCATAAAAGTATTTTTAGGGCAAAACTTATACTAAATACAATGGATGAAATTATGATTTACTTAACAAAATTTAAAGAATTAGGGGTTAAAGCAACAGTTCTTGCATCTTCACTAGCCTTAGTGGCGTGTGGCGGCGGAGGTGGTGGGTACTATGATGATAATAAGAATACTGGGGGGAGTACGGGAAATGGGGGTAACGGCTCAACCACGGATACTAAAAAAGTTGTAGAAAGTTTAGGGCTTACACTACAAGATGCTGAAGCTAAACCAATTGAAGTTGCTTTTGACAATTCTAAAGTCTTAATTTCAGTTCAAGCTTTGAATAGTGATAAAGGTGGTGTTGCTGCTAAATTGGTAAATTTATCGATTGCAGATAGTGAAAAATTAGGTGTAACGAGCAAGAGTTCTCAAGTAACAACTGGTGATGATGGTGTTGCGGTATTTGAACTAAATATTCCTACATTAAATGTGAATTCTGGAAAAGTACAGCTTACTGCGACTGTAGATGGAACGACAATTAAACAGGTTTATACCCTTAATATTAAAAAAACAAGCACAATTCAAAGTGAATATAACCTTAAAATCCAACAAGGGGTTGTGCTTAATCTGCCAAAAGGTTCAGCTTCTATTACTGCTCAAGTCACAGATAAAAATGGTGGTGTAAAATCGAATCAATCTGTATCTTTAGCTTTACCTGCTGAAATGCAAGGTAAATTCTCGATTACAAATGGTTCTACGTTAAAAACAGATGAGCTAGGCAAAGCAACTTTTAATATTACTGCAAATAGTGATTTAACAGCAGCTGACATTGCTCAACTTGTATTAACCTCATCAAGTTTAGACTTTAAATTAGTGGATGAGTTTAAAGCTGAGAGCCAAGCAAAAGCATCCATTACTTTTAAAGATGTTTCTCAAGTTGTTCAAAAATTAGAAATCGTTACTCAAGATAGCCCTATTGTTGCACAAGGTGGAACGACGCAAGTTACTGTTGTTGCAAAAAATAGTGATGGCAATCTTTTAACCAATAAAAAAGTAAAATTATCTTTTACAGATAGTAGTGCTGTATATGGTGTAACGATTGATCAGGCAGAAGTGACAACTGATGCGAAAGGCTATGCGGTATTTACCCTTAAATCTGCATCATCGTATCCGATTGCCTTATCTCAACAAGGAATTAACCTAAAAGCGACTTATAGCGACTCAGCAGATATTTTTGCAACAGCAACAGTCAAAGTGACAACTGCTGATACAGGGGCATCAAATCAACAGGCACTTCAACGTCTTGAAATTGCATCTTCGTATCAGATTAATGCAAAAAATGATTCGATTACCATTACAGTCAAAGGAATTAATAATAAAGGTGAAGCCGCGACTCAAGGTAAGGTTAAACTGAGCCTAAATGCTGAAGCGAATTCTAATGGTGTTACTTTTGATGGAAGTGCAGAACAGGAATTTAAAACAGGTTATGTCACTTACACCTTAAAAACCAATGCTAAAACGCCAGCAGCTGTTGAAGCTTTAGTTGCGGCAGGTATTACTGCAACATTTACCACAGATAATAATGTAACGAACAGCATTAAGATTACAGTAGAAGATGAAGCGAAGTCAGAGGAAGCATTAAGTTATCTTGCAATAGACCCGATTAATGTGGCCTATGATTACACTAAGGATCAAACCATTGTAGTCAAAGTGAAAGCTACAGGTGTAAAAGGTGGTGCATTAAAAGGAGAGACTGTTAATTTAGGATTTTCAAAAGCATATTCAGTTTCAGAGTTGCAAAGCCTAGGATTAAGTCTAACCAGTTCTGCGGATGCACTTACAGATGCAACAGGTTATGCAACATTTACCTATCAGTATAAAGCAAGTGGAAGTCCAACCCAAAAAGCATTAGTTGAGAATGGTTTAGGACTCATTGCTAAACCAACCAATGGAACTGGCGCAGCAAGTACAGTCAATCTCAATTTCAAAGCACCAACAGCTCAAGGTGAAATTGATTTAGATCACTTGAATATTGATATGTTGGGTAGCCTCATTTTAACTGTAAATAACGAAAAAACATTTGATGTAACCGTTAATGCGTTGGGTACAGATGGTAAGGCGCTGGCGAATCAAAAAGTGTCTATCGGGTTAAATGATGCGGCGACAAGTAATGGAGCGAGCCTCGCGACGGCAGCAACACTTACAACGAATGCCCAAGGTCAAGCAACGTTTAAGATTAAGGTGAAAGCCAATAACACAAGTGAGTTGGCGAACTTGGTTGCAAATGGCCTTACCGTGGCTGTGAAAGGAGTACGTACCGATGGCTCTGCTTATACAGTTACGCGTAAAGTTGAGATCTCTCAACCTGTGGTTGTCATTCCAGATTTGGCAGCGTTAAGTCTGAGCTATGATGTTCAAACCGTTTCTGTATTGGGTGGAGAAGTCCGTGTTAAAGTGATTGCCAAAGATGAGAATGGAATAATTATTCCAAATACATCTGTCGCGATTGCATTATCAAGTTTAGCGGGTTCTCGTGTTTCATTGTCAGACTCCAATTTAACAACGAATAGTAAGGGTGAAGCTGAATTTACCATTCGAGTTGCTGAAGGTGCTTATGATGCGAGCTTAATCAAGAATGGCATCACGTTTGCTGTTGTGGGTACAAATCGTAATAATGGTGATCGTATTCAGCAGACGGGTAGCATTCAGGTTGCCATCCCTCAAGATTCTGTAAACTTGCGTTTAACTGCTGATAAAAAAGAATTAGAGTTTGGCAAAAGTTATCAAGTCCAAGTTGCAGTTAAAGATGAATTGGGCGCTAATACGGGCTATCCTGTAAATTTAGCTTTAAATAAAGAAGCTTATGATGCAGGAATTCGTTTAAGTAATGATTCGCTAGTAACAGCAGCAAATGGTCAAACACAGATTACGATTACGATTCCAAAAGATATTCCAAGTGCTGCTAAACAAGCATTAATTGATTTAGGTTCTAAAGCAATTCAAATCAAAGGTACGATTAAAAACCCGAAAGGAGTTGATGTTGTATCTACCTTGGAATTTAGTATTTTTGAGGCAGTTAATCCAAATCATTTAACTGTAGATTCTTCTAAGGCAAGTTTAAGTGTTGCCGGCGATAAAACAATTGTTAAAGTACAATTACTTGATAACAATGGTCTTCCTGTTAGAAATGAAGATGTAACGTTAGCGGCGAATAATTCTGCGACATTGATTATTGGAACACCTGGAGATGGACACCCAACAAATACAAGTAAACCACAGACTGTAAAAACTGACTCAAATGGTAATGCTTTCTTCTCTGTGGAAGTGGATGGTAATACTGCTGATGGAGACTTGTTATTGGCAAGTGGTATTGAACTAACAGCAAGTAATACCAATACAAATGGCGCCTTAACAACACAGATTTATCGTTTAACTGCATTTAAACCCTCACCAACAGCACCTCAACCTGCACGTTATAATTTACGAATCGAGTCGAATAAAGCAACACTAAATGTGCGTAATGATCTAGCAAATGTTACAGTGACTTTAGTTGATCAAAATGGTGGTGGTGTTGCGAATAAATATGTCAATTTGAATATCAAAGATTTTGTTCGAAATGGTGTAATTATTGTTGGTGCATCTGGTTTAACAACCGACCAAAATGGACAAGCAGTATTTAAAGTTAAGGTTGATGAAAGTGCACGTAATGCGACATATACTGCAGCAGCATTTGATGCTGATGATTTAAATTTAACAGCAACATTCAGTGAAGCAGGGTATTTAGACGCAACTCAAATTTCACGTATTAATGTTGTGCAGTCAGTTGTGCAGAATCCAGTTGCATCAATTGTCATCGGTGTTAATCCTACAGAAACGGGATCTTCAAATGACGGTGTGTACTACACGAAAAATTTATCAGTAAGTGTTGTCGATTTTGATGGTAAGCCGTTAGCGAATCAAAAAGTGGAAATGGATATTAATCCAACTAATTATGTTAAAGGTCGTTACATTTGGGCGTTAGCACCTGTGCCTGGCTCTGATCCAGTATTAAAATGGGTTGGACCTGGTAGTGGTTATTATAACTTGAACAATCCAAATATTTATTTAAGTAATGGTATTCCAATGAACAATAATGGAACGCCAGCAGATACGACTGATGACTTTCCTGCATTAACAACAATCAATTCAGCACATAGTTGTGCTGTAACCGCGCCATATAGTGCAATTACTAATAATGAAGTAAACAGCATTCCAGTTAAAGTACCAACATTCTTAGGACAAGGGGCTACGGCAACGTATACAACGGATGCTGAAGGGAAATTTGATTTTGTGATTCGTTATCCGAAGATTTATGCTCAATGGCTTAATGTACAAATTGGCGCATCATCACAAGTTGCGACATTACCATTTAGAACGACATATAATTTAGGGCTCGCTTCAGTTGCATCTGATTACAGTACTGATGGGACATACGGACCAAATTTAAACAGTCCTTATGGTATCAATACGACTACATGCCCATAATTTTTATTGATCAAAAAACAGCGCTTCGGCGCTGTTTTTTATTTAACGGATGTTCCCATACTTACCCCAACTGTAGGTCTTACATTCATCGAACTACATGCAGATAGAAGTAGACACGAGATCAAGATAAGGCCAATGACTTTCATAGAAATATCCAAATTTTAAGTTGTTGTTATTCTAATCCTAATGATAAGACAGCGTGTGTAGTAAAATTATTGTCTTTCATTGATTGAGTTAAAATTTTTATTCAATTTCATTGTTGGTATTGGATTCTATAATCTAAGGTGTTTAAAAGCCTAATGTTTTAAGCTTTTAAACTGTGTATATAAATAAATGATTCGGTGATGTTATGGCGTTGTAAATTGCAAAACACGATTGCCATATTGATCGACTAACTTTAACGTTTTGTCATACACTTGATAACCTTTCACCTTATTGAGTGCTTCAGTATAGTCAGCCGCGAGTTTCATAGTGTCTTGACAATACATACGAGTTGAGCCGAGTTGCCCTAAGGTCAAGTGTTGCCCTTTGATCGCATAGGCACCCATAATGCGATTACAGCCATCTGCGCCACTTACCCGTAAATCTGAACCAAATTGAATACTTGGTACGTTGCGAGCATTTGACGTTGCTTTATATTCTGTTGCACCAATATGCGTGAGTGTCCAATTTTTGTTTTGCAACAAACTTAGATTTTGGCTTTGTTGGTCGGCACTTGGTGTAGATGCACATCCAGAAAAAAAGAGCGTTGCTGTGATGAATGTGGTTGCGATTATGGATTTAAACATGCGTATTCTCCTAATTTTATCATTATATAAACAAAATTGAGTTAAACCATAAAGACGAGCTGACTAAAGCTATACATTATTGAGCGTGGCCTTCAGGTAAACCAAAACGAATCACTTTAGAAAAGTTATCGCTATTTTGATATTTAAACTGAGCATATTCAGCCGTTCTTGGATTGATATGTGCTTTTTTATACCATTCTTTGATTGACCATTGATGATTTAATGCACCCAAATCATAAAGATAATTGGGTAAATAACCTGAAGCCAATAAACGATAATCTGTTGGTAATTTTTCAGGGGAAATCGCCTGAACCATATCAAAAACCAAAGTTGTACAGTTACTGGTTAGGGTGTTGTACCATTTTGGATGTTCTGCTAAAGCGGAAGATTTCAAAAGATATTCTTCAAATAATGCTTTGGTCTCTGCTTTTGGTAATTGAATCGGGAAAAAATAAACCTGTTCACCTCGAATATTACTTCGTGTATAAACAATATCTTTTTCATCTGCAGCGATTAGGCTTAGCTCGAACTGTCTAAAAAAACCACCAATTGCAGAAAAGTTTTCATTTTTTTCTTTCCGAATTTCAATGGAAAAAACGAGTGGACGTTGATTTAAAAAATCAAAGCTGACCAAGGTATGGGCAATCTGTGGTCCCATCCAATAAGAGGTGATGATATTGACGCCTGTAATCTCATCTAAGTTGTAGCTTCTGGTTTCCCAGCGTTCGTCATATTGATCAGGGGAGTGCCAATTAAAGTTGCGGACATTATGAATCGTGACAAGATTACCTTGCTGCTCATAAGTAAAAATTCTGGAAACTTCTGGACTCCATTGACGATTTTGCTGTGCAGGAATATTAAAGTACCAGATTAAGCTGACAATAAAGGCGATGATATAGATCAGACTGTCAGTTTTTCGGCTAAATATATTTTTAGTAAAATAGATTCCAAGAATACTCAGTGCAAAAATAATCCAAATAGGGATGATGATATAGCTGAAAACTTTTCCTAAGGGGTGTTGAATCCAAATCGCGAAACAAAACCACAGGCTGCTCAATACCACAAATAAGCTAAACAAGGAATGGATTATTCCCATTCCAAGTGTATGCAGTATTGATCTTGTTTTTAAGCTATCCATAAGCCACTATTTTTGTTCATAAAGTTCAGTGCTATTTTCGGTATGTTGCAAACTCAAAAGCAATAGCTGTTTTGTCATCAACATGTGACTCACTCGCAACTTTTTTAAATTCCGCTGGAATTTCTGGATAATACGCATCACCTTGTACATCGAGCTCAATGTGGGTGAGCTCTAAACGATCGGCAATGTACATAGTTTGTTTAAAAATTTCACCACCACCAATGATAAAGATACTGGCAGGTTTTTCTGATGCCAATACATCAGGAATGGCTTGCTCCAAAGCAGCATCTATACTATGGGCCGTTTTAACACCAGCAAAGTTCCAGTCTTGATCACGGGTAATCACCCAATTAACACGTTTAGGTAATGCACGTCCCATCGATTCAAGCGTTTTACGTCCCATCACCACAATACCACCTTGGGTGATTTCTTTGAAGTGTTTAAGGTCTGCTGAAATATGCCATGGAAGATCATTCGCTTTACCAATGCAGCGTTGTTGATCCATTGCAACGACATGCACAATTTCAAAGTTTTTAAATGTCATAATGAATTCGCTTATTATCCATTGGAAAATTTTCCCTCCTATTGCAAGGAGGGAATAAGGAAAGACTGAATTAAAATATTTAAACAGCTACAGGTGCTTTAATTGCAGGATGTGATTCATAACCTGCAATTTCAATATCTTCAAATTTAAAGTCAAAAATATCCTTAATTTCAGGATTTAACTTGAGTTGGCACAGTGGTAAGGGGTCACGTGTTAACTGAAGTTTTGCTTGTTCAAAATGATTAACATATAAATGTGTATCACCACCAGTCCAGACAAAATCACCTACGCCTAAACCACAAACTTGAGCAATCATATGAGTCAGTAGAGCATAACTGGCAATATTAAATGGCACCCCTAGAAAAACATCTGCGCTACGTTGATAAAGTTGGCAAGACAACTTTCCATCCTGAACAAAAAATTGGAATAAAGTGTGGCATGGCGGTAATGCAACTTTACCTGCTTCATTTGGATTCCAGCCAGACACAATCAAACGACGTGAGTTTGGATTGGTCTTGATTTCATTGACCAACCAACTGATTTGGTCAAAACCATCATTTTCAAACAAACCATTGTCTTTTTGCGTTGCGCCAAAGTTACGCCATTGATGACCATAGACTGGGCCCAATTCACCTTCAGGACGTCCAAAACGGGCAGTCTGTTCAGCGGTAGACCATTCATCCCAGATCGAAACTTTATTGTCTTTTAAATATTGAACGTTGGTGTCGCCTTTTAGGAACCACAGCAGTTCAATCACAATTGAGCGGAAATGAACTTTTTTAGTGGTTAGTAGCGGAAACCCTTTTGACAAGTCAAAACGCATTTGATGACCAAATACAGAACGAGTACCTGTACCAGTACGATCACCTTTGTCACCGCCATCGTCTAGGATATGTTGTAGAAGGTCTAAATACGCTTTCATATAGTTTCCAATTTGGGGAGTTTATACGACACAAATGACAGATTATGTCGCATGATTACCCATTCGTAATGTTTCTGAATAGCTTCAGAGTTTATACTAATCTCACTTTCTTTTTAAGCTAGATTATTTTCTGTTTTGCATCCATCTAACATTTAAAACTAAGAGTATTTGAAAATGAGTATAAATTTGAATGAGCTCCCAGCATGTTTACAGCCTTATAAAACGCAAATTATTGCGACAAAAAAAGACAGTATAGAAATATCATTATTGCCCGCTGAAGATTTACAGATTTGGCAAAGCAAAGTGGGTGGAAATCCTTATTTACCTGTAGGAAAGCAATATCCGCAGAGCGCGGAGGGTGATGACTTACAATTATTGGCGCAGATCAATTTTGCAGAAGTGCCAGAAAATCAACATTATCCAAAGTCTGGAATTTTACAGTTTTTTATCAATCCGCATGATGATTTATATGGTCTCAATTTTGATGATCAAAAAAAGCAAGATGGTTTTCGCGTGGTTTTTTATGACAAGATTGAGCAAGATCTTGCACTTTTACAAAGCGATTTTCCAAGTTTTGCTGAGGACGATATCTATAGTCCTATCGCAGGGCAATCTGCGATTCAGTTTGAGAAGGCTGAAAGCTATATTGATATGAACAATTTTGATTTTGCCCAAAAAGTCACAGACCCTTATGAAAGAGACGATGAAGAAGAGTTTTGTGATGAATACAGTGAAGTTTTTTCAGCAAGCGGAAATCGTTTAGGCGGATATCCATTTTTTACTCAATCTGATCCACGTGAATACAATGAATCTATTCAAGATTATATTTTGCTGCTGCAGATTGATACAGGTGAAGCTGAAGGTATTGAGATCATGTGGGGCGACTCAGGTGTAGGGAACTTCTTTATTCATCCTGATGATCTTGAAAAAAGAGATTTCTCTAAAGTGGTGTATAACTGGGATTGTTATTAAGCACCGACAGCATAATTTCTAAAAAGCTGATGTTGATAACGTCAGCTTTTTATTGAAAAAATCTTTCTTTAGCATACGATTTTGCTGAATTCATAAAACAAAAGTGTGACTGAATTGACAGTTTAATGTGTTGATTAAATTAAGAAAATATTTTAATGATACGGCCGAGTAAACTTTTATTGATTAAATTTTAAACAAACAAACCTAGATGATAAATTGTGTAATGTCAGCAGTTTCAGTAGCTTGAGTCGTTACAAATGAGATTTATTAACACTTACATATTTTTTTACATGTTTTAAGTCTACATTTTAAGAATTGCTGATTACTATTCATGGCTTGTGAAAAGTTGTTATTGGTTTAAACAAGGTGGTTTGAATCAATTCAAAAGGGCAGTTTGAGGACAATGCATGATTTACGACCACAATGTTAATATGAATGAATACGTGAATCCCACGGTTCATATTCAGATTCGATCGGAAAATCAAAATAATAATTTTCGACCAGATGAATACTTAAAGAATAAAGCATTTGAAACTTTTAAAAATCAAACTGAAGCATTTAAGAAAGAAAGCTTAATCGATATTAGCAAATTTACTGAAAAACTTGTCAGTATGTCACGTAGTACTACTGCACATCGTTGTGCAAGATATGTGCGTATAGCGCTTGAATCAGCAGGTGCGCGTTTTTCTGATCATCCTGTTGCCGCATCAGATTGGGGTTCGACTTTAACTGAGATTGGTTATAAGCAAATCCGTCCTGACTTCGATAATCCTCAAGAAGGTGATATTTATATCATCAACAGTACCAGTCGCCATCGTTATGGTCATATTGCCGGATTTACAGGTTCTCAATGGGTTTCTGATTTTAGACAACGTAGTTACGATGTATATAAAGACCCAAATGTAACCTATGAATATTATCGTCTAGCTGCTTAGTTTCACAGTCAAAAGCATTTAATCTATTACGGATTAAAAGATAAAAAAGGAAGCTTTTGGAATGAAAGGCTTCCTTTTTTATTACTATGCTTTTTTACTACAACACCTTTAGTCAAAACGTTTTGCGCGATTTTGATAAATTGACATGATAAATAGACCCAATGCAGCAAAGCCAACCGCTTGAATCGAGGTCAATATTTTATGTTGTGCGGGTAAAAAAGCCATTAAAAGCATAAGTGCAAGCAATGGGTAGATTGAAAATAAAATTTTAAAACCTTGAGCATAGACATTATGTTGAGCAATTTTTAGCCCCAGCATTCTTAATAAATGTGTAGAGATTCCAATTGCTAAACATATCACGGTAAACGTTGGACTTAACTTCTCAATCGTGGCGCAATAATAAATTATCACACAGGTTAAGATTGAGATGATCACTTTCATTTCACGGCTACAGCGCGCTGAATACCAAAAATCTAACATTATTTAGATACTTGTTCAGATGAATTTTTATTGAGTAGGGAGAGTGGTGAAAAAATACACACCGCTAGGGCCATAAAACCAATACCTTGAGCGCCTGGGATTAAAATTTCACCATTGTTCATGTTTTTAAAAACCAATGCCAAAACTAAAGCCAGTGGAATCCAGGTCAATAAACGATAAAGAAATCCTGTTGGGCGTTGGGCTGCAAAATGAACCTTACAGTAACGACAAATCAGAAAAATAATACCTGTACCTGCAAAAAGTAAAATATTATCAGGGGTTAGAGGCTGGTACCAATATAGTCCAATAGTAACCAGTGTCAATAAAATAAGAAAAATGAGCTTCTTTGCAACCGAGACTTTAGAATCAAACCAAAATTCAAGCATAGTGATTTCGTTTAAATTGGATAATGATAATTTAGCATAAAAAAGGTGAAGCTTAGCTTCACCTTTTTAAACTTAGCCCATAAGGCTTAAGTATTTTTTTGTGGACCCCAGTCAAAAATTTTCTTTTGGTAGGCATACCAAATTAACCATAATCCAATCAGAATCATTGGGAATGAGAGGATTTGACCTTTGGTCATCCAGCCAAACAAGATATAACCTTGATCTGCATCAGGTTCACGGAAGAACTCCATAAAGAATCGAGCACAGCCATAACCCATTAGAAAGATTGCAGACACGGCATAACGTGGGCGTGGTTTAGCACTATAGAACCATAGAATAAGGAACAGCAGCAGTCCTTCACACAGCGCTTGATAGAGCTGAGATGGATGACGAACCAAATGTAGTGGATCAGTCGGGAAGATCATACCTAGCGCAAAGTTAGGGTCAGAAACTTGACGACCATATAATTCACCACCGATGAAGTTACCAATTCGACCAAACATCAAGCCCGTCGGTACACAGGGCGCAATGAAGTCCAGGGTTTCAAACCAAGTTTTCTTATATTTATGACACCACAAAAGCATGGCAATCATTACACCAAGGAAGCCCCCGTGGAAACTCATACCACCAGTCCAGACTTTAAATAGCCAGATAGGATCTGCTAAAAATTTGCCAAACTCGTAAAATAAGACATAACCAACACGACCACCGAGCACAACTCCAAGTGCGCCAAAGAACACCAGATCTGAAACCATTTCAGAGTTCCAGTCAGCACGTTGTTTAGCGCGATAAGTAGCAAGTCCCCAAGCACATAAAAATGCCAAGAGATACATCAGTCCATACCAATGGACGTTGAGTGGACCCAGTGATATCGCAATTGGGTCAATATTCGGGTAGGTGAGCATTCCTAATCCTTGATTTTCTATTTTGCACAGATTTTAGCTGAAACATATTAAAAATGTTGTACATTCAATGTGTAAACTTCATGGAATGTATTTTATGTGTATTGTGGCATTGGCTTGGCAAGTTTTGGATGATTTACCTGTTTGTTTAATTTCAAATCGTGACGAATTTTACCATCGTCCAAGCACTCAATTACAGTCATGGTCGAACAGTCCGATTATTGCAGGGCAAGATTTGCAATCAGGCGGGACATGGATGGGGGTCACACCACAGGGACGTTGGGCAGTGATTACCAATTATCGTGATGGTGCTGATAAACAAACTTCTCCGACGACACGAGGCTATTTGATTCAAGCCTTTTTAGCGTCAGATCAAACACCGATTCGTTTTGCACAAGCACTGGAAAAGCGGCAAAGAGATTATGCAGGTTTTAACTTATTTATGGGTGATCAACAGCAAGCTGTTTATATGAGTAATCGTGGTGAAGCCCCACAAGTGTTATCCCAAGGTGTATTTGTCGTTTCAAATGGCTTGATGTCAGACGATTGGGAAAAAACCAAGCATTTACGTAAACGCTTTACCCAAGAATTTTTACCCATGCTGCAAGTTCCTGATATCTCTGAACAAGATCTACAATTCGCTGTTTGGGATATTTTAGAAGATGAACGAAAAATTATTCCTGATTTACTGCCCAATACTGGAATTAATCCAGAAATGGAAGCTTTGTTGTCTTCAACATTTATTCAAAGTCCAATTTATGGGACACGCTGTTCCAACTTTTTAAGAATAAGCAGTACGCAGATTGATTGGATCGAAAAAACACAACAAGGTGAACATATGGGCGAGTTAGTCGAGATTAAGCGCGCTATTGAAAAATAAAAAGCCATAGCAACTTTCGTCACTATGGCTTTAAAAAAATAAATTTAGTTGATTAGCCAGCAATTACACCGCCATCTTTACGAGTAATGACGACAGTTGCAGAGCGCGGGCGAGCGGTCTTATTGCTTGGATCTTTTTGTGAGGCAGGCCAGTTACTCGATGGCTTATCAAAGCTAGGTGAGTCTTCACCAGGATGCTGAACATTGATAAAAATGGCTTTGTAGTCGGGTGTTATGGTGACACCCGTGATTTCACATTGTTTTGGACCTGTTAGGAAGCGACGCAGGTTTTCATCAGTGACTTGTTTACCCACGATCGTTTCTTGCCCAGCAGATGATATTGCTTTTGCGCCATCACCGACTTTACCAGGGAGTGCAGCAAGCATCATACAGTTGGTGGTATCTGTATAAGCACCATCATCCGTTTGAATCCAAAGTACACCACGTGGATCGAACCACATACCATCTGGTGAAGATAAATCATTGTTATCATTTAACCCAGATAAGTTGATGTTACTGGCCATTTTTGCTTCGGCACCAAAGAGGTAGATATCCCAAGTAAAGCTTTCAGCTGTGGTTTTATTATCTTTTTCATGGAAGCGGATAATGTGACCATTTACATTGCCTTTACCGCCTTCTGGGTCGCTATAGTTTCGTGGATTTGCGGCATCTAATGCATGTGCTGTACCACGGTTCGAGTTATTGGTTAGTGTGACATAGACTTCACCATTCTCAGGGTTCACCGCAACCCATTCAGGACGATCCATTTTGGTGGCTTTGACCGAATCACCGGCTAAACGTGCAAAAGTAGTGACATCGGCTTGAGATCTAAAAGGATAGACTGTATTGCTATCATTTAAACCATTTTTACCGTATGCCAATTCAATCCATTTACCTGTACCATCATTATTGAACTGCGCAACATATAACTTGCCACTGTTCATATATTTATCGCCAGCGCGATAGCCACCATTCACATCTTTCGCATCCCACTTCGCATCAGATACAAATTTGTAGATATATTCGCCACGTGAGTCATCGCCCATATAGAAGGCCAGATTTTCCCCTTCGATTAAACGGCTTGAACGACAGTCTTCATGTGCAAAGCGACCTAAAGATGTACGTTTAACTGGGTTTGAACGACTATCGAATGGATCGATTTCAACAATCCAGCCAAAGGTATTTGCGCCATTGCGATAATCTTTGTCCGCGGAGTCAGCGACAATTGAAGAGTTCCAGCGGTCATATAAATCTTGGTTTTCGATTGCCCCAATCGCAGTTTCCCAGCCATAACGTGAGCTGGCACCATCTTTTAAACCATAGCGATTCAGTGCGATGATTTCAGCCGCACTACGTTTTGCATCGTCACCTTTATTACGCACAAAGTATCCAATAAAGTTTTCTTCTGTGGTGAGGTAAGTTCCCCAAGGTGTATAACCATTACCACAGTTATTATGTGTGCCACGTGTTTGCTTTGCTGAGCTTGAGTATTTGGTTTTCACCAAGTCTGAACCCGCAACTGTACCTGCAAAGTCCATAACTGTTGATGCTGTAATACGGCGGTTAAATGGAGAGCTTTTAACAATCTCTACTTTTTGTGTGGTTGCATCTTTCTTTAATTCAATGATGGAAACACCGTGTGCATTAACTTCACGAATCACTTCATCTTCTGGGCGACGGCCATTTACTTTTGTTGCACCTTTAGGATGTAAGAAGGTTTGATTAATGTATTCATGATTCATGACCAGTAAGCCACGGTTTGAGGCTTTCGCATCATATTTAGAGCTATTGGAATTTAAGCCAAAATAACTCATACCATCATGACAATCGCCTGAACGCGCTGTAAAGCTGCCCCCTGAAGGAACATTGTTATCATCCCAGTCAGGAATAGTTTGCGTTAATGGATCACCTAAAGCATAAAGCACATTTGCTTCATAACCAGCAGGAACAGTGACGATGTCATTGAGGTTTTTTGCAACAGGGTTAAAGGTGAATTTTTCTGGTTTTTTAACGGTCGTTGTTGGGGTTGAGTTATTGTCATCGTCGTCATTACAGCCGACTAGGCTCGATGCTAAAGCGAGAGCAGCTGCACCACTTGCTGTTTTTGTAATTAAACTACGACGAGAAATCCGTTGTTCTAAAATGTCACGGAAATGTGTGTTATTCGAAGTATTATTATCTAACTCTTGATTTTCATGATATGGCGTGAGGTCTGTCATACGATTCCCTTTGGCTTTAAGTCTTGATTAAATGTGATTTTGATTCAGCTTAAAAACATACAGAACAAATGTGTAAGATCTCTTACTCTTATATTTAATATTGGTTAAATTTAATCTTATTTTAAGAAAGTAATAGGATTGTCATATTTGTATTTAGATAATTACTGTGCTGTTCAATTTCTATAAACATTGAGATATGACTGATTGAGCATGATATGTGCTTGGTGAATTGAATCAACAGGATCAACTTGTAGTTGTTTTAAAATAGAGATGTTTAATAAAGAGATTTTAATAATAGACTTCTTTTATAAACGCTTATTAAAAGCATAGATCGACATAAAATCCCCCTCATCCTAACCTTCTCCCGAGGGGAGAAGGAACTTTCAATCGCAATATAATTCACTCAACATGATCACTTTTGACTTATGAAATAGATCTAATGTATTCGAATAAAAGGGCTGAAGATTAAGCGATAGACTTATTTTTATAGTTGTTTCTAAAAAGAATTTAACACGCTTAAAAATAAAAAATGACCTCAAAAGAAGTCATTTAAATATTAAAAAGCTTTTTATTTTGATACTTAAGCATCTACAGTTTTACGTTTTTCAATCACTTTACCCAGCAATAAACCCAGCTCAAATAGCATCCACATTGGAATTGCGAGCATGATCATTGAAATTGCATCTGGTGGGGTAATAAACATAGATACGAAGAAACATCCCACCACGATAAAGCGGCGCTTTTCAGCCAATGTTTTAGTGGTGACGAAACCAACTAAAATTAACACTAAAGTAATGATCGGGATTTCAAAGGTTACGCCAAAGACCAAGAATAATTTTAGGCAGAAGCTTAAATAACTATTGATGTCCGTCATTGGCGCGACGGTTTCTGGTGAAACACTGATAAAGAAATGCAGGATGGATGGCAATGCAATAAAATAAGCAAAAGCGATCCCTGAATAAAACAGCACAATACTGCCAAACAACAACGGAAATGCTAGATTTTTTTCTTTTTCGTATAATGCAGGTTTAATAAACGCCCAAAGTTGATAGATGATAAAGGGCATCGCCAACATAAGCGCAATAAAGAAGTTTAACTTAAACGGCGCCATGAATGTTGCTGTAACATCAGTTGCAATCATGGTTGAGGTTGCAGGTAATTGTTTTCTGAGTGGTTCTGATAATGCAATATAGGTCTTATTGGCAAATGGCAATAAACAAAAAAATATAGCGATGAGTGCGCCAACAATTTTAAATAAATGCTTACGTAATACCATCAGGTGTTGAGTAATCGGCATTGCATCTAAAGGCGGCGTCTCGGTAGACGAGGCATCATGTACTTGTGGTGCTAATGAGTCGCTCATACAGCCACCTTCAATTGCGGTACTTCTTTAACAAGAACAATTTGTGGTCGAGTTACAGTACAGTTTTGTTTATCTAACCAAGTCTTTGACATATAAATAGCGGGGACCGTAATATCAAGTTTATGATAAGTCGTGTGAATTTTTTTATTGTCTGTTATTGCGAGATGACTTTCTTGTTCTACAGCAATTTTTTGTTGTTGTAACTCTTGCATTTGAGCCTGCATTTTTTGTTCAAGTTCTTGAATTTTTTGCATCTCTTGTTGCATTTGTTCTCTAAATTCAGAAAGACGTAATTCACGGTCGATGTCATTTTGGACACTACTAATTGCACGTTTAAATTTGCTATACCATTTGGCAGCAAAACGCGCAGCTTCAGGAAGTTTATCTGGTCCCAATACCAAGAGAGCAATGATCCCAAACACTAACAGTTCTGAAAATCCAACATCTAACATGATCTACGCCTCACCGATTAGTGTTTTACTGTAGAGTTCACATCAGTATTGCTAGTTTGATGTTCTAGTGTACGCGTTTCAGTCAGTGAAGCAGTTGTTGCCTCTTCTTCTTTAATTGATTTCTTAAAATCTTTTACGGCACCACCAACATCTTTACCTAAGTTTTTTAGCTTTGATGTACCAAATAGTAGAATCACAACGATTGCAAAAATAAGTACATGCCAAATCGATAATCCAGCCATAGTTTTAACTCCTATTTATTAACAGCTATAACAACAGTTATCCATGACAAAAAAGTGACACTAATATTTCAATTTAAAGACAGACAATATTTATAAATTATTTTGATATGTTAAACGTCATCTATATTTGGAAAATGCTAGTATGTTCATGATTTGAGAATAAGGTGTAGTATTGTGGCTTTGTTATTTCCAGTTTTATCATTTATCTGTGGGCTGATACTGGCAAATAGCAAATTTTCAGTAAACTTAAAATCACTCATCTCTTTGCTGTTGGCTCGCTTATTTATCCCGATTGTGATTATTTACAATATGGTATTTTATAAATCGGGCAGTATTGCTTTAATTTTATTTGCTTTTTTCTCATGTTTTACGCTTTTCTTTATTTATCTCACGCTGTCTAAAGATCGTTTAGCTTCATTGTGTTTTAGCTATACCAATATGGCATGGCTCGGCTTTCCTATTGCCTTGGCTATATTTGGTCCAGACAATAGTATGGTGATGATACCGCTCTATATCGGGGTTTCAATTTTTGGAAACTCTTGGGCTGTGACTTCGGTAAGTTCAGCCCCGCAATCCAAACATTTGCTTATCAAAAAAGTACTGCAATCGCCACCTGTGATTGCCTTGATCATTGCAGGGCTTTTACGTTGTTTTGATGTGCAACAGTTTCAGACAAATGATTGGATTAATTGGATTTATACTCTGGCTAAATGGAGTATGAGTTTTACCGGTATGTGTGTATTGGGGATGTGGTTAAGAAAAACCAAAGTCCATATCGAGGATTTACTGTCCAGTACTAAGCTTGCAATATTAAAGTTAGTTTGTGGTGTTGTATTGTGCAGTCTGGCTTATTTCTTTTTGCCTGTTCCACAGATCCATCAATATATTGGGGTGATGTTTTTACTGTTTTGTTTACCGCCAGCTGCTAATATTGTCGCATTGGAAACCCACTATCAAGGCACTGGGGTTTCAGCAAAATATATTGCTTCGGGAACGATAGTCAGTTGTGTGGTATGCGTCCTATATGGTGTGTTGATTCATTTTTTATAGTTTTATCGGTTGATTGGTTTATTTTGCTTCGTTTTAGATAAGTTTTAGCGATATCCATCATATTCCTCCTTTGCTCAAAGGCGAGGAGGAATCTAACAAAATCGTATGATTTTAAACGGCTGGTTTTAACTGCTTATTTCAAGCTTGCTTTAAACAATTGCATCGCCTGACCACGATGGCTAATTTTGTTCTTTTCTGCTTTACTCATTTCTGCGCTTGAAATATTTAGCTCGGGTAACCAGAACAGTGGGTCATAACCGAAGCCATTTTCACCACGAGCTTGCTCTAGTACTTCACCTTGCCAGATCCCTTGGAAGATTTGTGGTAAAGGGTCATCTGCATGTTCAACCAATGCCAATACACATACGAACATTGCTTCAATCGCTTGATCGTCTTGGCGTAAAGGCTTAAGGTTTTCCAGCAATTTTGCATTATTGGCTGCATCATCGCCATGCTCACCTGCATAACGTGCAGAGTAAATTCCAGGTGCTCCACCTAATACGGGAACGCAAATCCCAGAATCATCTGCAATCGCAGGTTTACCTGAAATACGGCTTGCATGACGTGCTTTGATAATTGCATTTTCAATAAAGCTTAAACCATCTTCAATCGCGTCTTCGATATTCAGTCGACCTTGAGGAATCACTTCAACGGGTAAAGCCAATTCAGCAAACAATTTTTCAAATTCAGCAATTTTGCCTTTGTTATTGCTTGCGAGTACCAGGGTTCCTTGTGATAACCAATCTTTTGATGACATGATGCAGACTCAAAATTTAAAATTGAGTTATTTTAACTTAATCTGTGTCATAAAATGCGGCTAAATTCTCTCGTCCTTTACGCTTTACTGGATATGTTTTGCTTTTGCGCTAATGCGTTTGTCTAACTGTTGTTTTAAATCGAGAACATCCTCATTTTTCATAAAACCTAGTCCAACATTGAGTTTCTGTTTGCTGTTATCTTTCATGATAAAAAGTAAATAGTATTGTCGATCAAGTAAGGTTTTTTTTAGCTCAACTTTATAGATCTCTGGTATTTTAATGTGTTTTTTAATTATCACTCTACCTTTAAAATCAATGCTTCTAATCATGTCTTGGGAGAGGGTTAAAATAGGACGTTGATTGCTAAACATCTGAATAGCTTTATTACTGAAAAAATAAGCAATGAGACCCAATGGCGTAACAAGAAATAGCGAAAAGAGACTTTTTAAGCCATTCTTCCATTCAAACATTTCCCAGATCAAAAGCACGGTCGCAGCCCAAAAGGGGCAGGCCAAAATTCCAGCAAAAATCGCCAAAGGAATCATTTGTTTGCGTGAAGCATAATATTTTTTCTTTTGCATATTTTTCCATACATAGAAGAACTCGATTTACTTCTCAAATGCACAAGTGGTGCCTTGATGGAAAATCATTTGCCATATACCGTGATCATTCATAACCCAAATTGAACTGCGTAAAGCCACATTGTATTGAGCTTGAGTTGCCTCATTGATTTGATGGCTTTGATAGGTCAGTAAAACGCTATGATCAGATAACGACTGAACTTGAAAATCCTGTGCTTGAATGATGTCGGTATCTGTATCGTTTAAAAGTGCTTCAATCATTTGGGCTTTATGCACAACCCACCCTGATTTGGTAATTTCTTTAAAATCTGGATGTAACCGTTGATCAAGTATTTGAAAGTTTTGACGATCACGATGATGCAACCCGCATTCATATTGAATTAATTGTTTGAATAGGTCTTGCATTGTCAACAATCCCAGTTGAAATACTTAAATGGATAGCAGTAAAAAAAGCACCCGAAGGTGCTTTTATGATCGATGAAAATCAAATTATTGAGCTTGAATCCATTGATCTGCACGTTGTGTCGCAGTACGAATTTGGTCTTGAGTTAAGTTAGCAGCCAAAGCAGTTTTTTTGGTTTGCGACATGTTAATCACTTTATTGTCTAACATACCATCACGTGTAGAAAGCTCATACCACTGATAAGCGCCCATGTAGTTTTTCTTTTGCTCTTCCATCACCGCAAGATTAAAGCTTGCACGGTTATCGCCGTGGCTTGCTGCTTTTTCAAAGTATTGACGCGCAGATGTTTCGCTTTTAGAAACGCCTAAACCATCAGCATACATACGACCAACATTCAACTGAGCCGCAGAAATACCTTGGTCAGCCGCAGCTTTAAACCATGTAAATGCTTGTTTAAGGTCTTTAGATACACCGCCAGTACCAGCCTGGAAATGTGTTGCTAAATAAAATTGTGCAGCAGGTTGGCCAGCTTTGGCTGCTTTTTGTAAATCTGTCACATTCATATGTGCATATTGTGCTGCCATTGCTGATACAGATTGTTGTTGCTGCGGTACATAGTCCGCATGGGCTTGAATACTCACTAGCCCAAAAAATAACGTACTGCCTAATAATAATTTCTTCATAGAGCGCTCACTCGATAAATAGCGACTTCGCCGAACAAATTCGGTATGGCTTTACTTAAAAAGCTACCTTGTTGGTTCCCATTTACAGCGAGTCGATCAATAATTTGAATCTGATTTTCAGCACATAATGCTTCAAAATCACGAAAGGTGCATAAGTGGATATTAGGTGTATTGTACCACATATACGGTAAGGCATCAGAAACAGGCATCTTGCCTTTCAGTGCAAGGAAAGACCGTGTTTTCCAATACGCAAAGTTAGGAAACGTAATAATTGCTTGTTTCCCCACACGCACCATATCGCGCAGAAGCACATCAGGTGCATCTACAGCTTGCAAAGCTTGTGCCATAACCACATAGTCAAAAGACTGGTCGGCAAAGCGTCCCAAACCGAGGTTTAAGTCTTGTTGTATAATATTTAACCCTTTGCTGACGGCAATTGCAATCTTTTCTTGATCGATTTCTAGCCCGTAAGCATGAATTTGCTGTTTTTTGCTCATTTGTGACAATAATTCGCCATCACCACAACCTAAATCGAGCACACTTGCACCAGCATTGATCCATTTTTCTGCAAGCTGTTGGTCAATACGCATTACAAAGCCTCCTTAGGTGTTGAATTAAGGTGTTCAATACCACCTAAAAATGCACGTAAGGATTTGACGTACAAGGGGATAGGGAATAGGAATGAGTCATGGCCCTGCTCAGCATCAATATCCAAATAACTCACAGGTTTTTGATTGGTAATCAAGGCGTTGACAATCTCTTGCGAACGTTCTGGGCTAAAACGCCAGTCTGTTGTAAATGACACCACTAGGAAGCGGCATTTGGTATTAGATAGGGCTTTCGTCAGTGACTGTTCATATTCACGTGATGGATCGAAATAATCCAAGGCTTTGGTCATGATCAGATAAGTATTGGCATCAAAGTTACGACTGAATTGTTCGCCTTGATAACGCAGATAGCTTTCAACTTGGAACTCAACATCGAAACCATACATAAATTTGCCTGATTTTAAATCACGGCCAAATTTTTGTTTCATGGCTTCTTCGGAAAGGTAGGTAATATGACCCACCATACGTGCCAAAATTAAGCCACGTTTTGGATAACTATCGAGTTCTAAATAGCGGCCATTGTGAAAATCTGGATCAGACAAAATGGACTGACGTGCCACTTCGTTAAATGCAATATTTTGTGCGGAAAGCTTTGGTGCGCTGGCAATGATGACACATTTTTGTAAACGGTCAGGATAGTCCACAGACCATTGTAAAGCCTGCATGCCACCTAAAGAACCACCAATGATTGAATACCAAACATCTATCCCTAAGCGGTCAGAGAGGAGGGCTTGGGTTTTAACCCAATCACGTACAGTCACTAATGGAAAGTCGGGACCGTATGGGCGATTTTCATTTTCAGGGTTAGGTGAAGTGGGTCCCGTTGAGCCACTACACCCCCCGATATTGTTGAGTGCGACCACAAAAAACTTCGAGGTATCAATGGCTTTACCAGGCCCAATACATGCATCCCACCAGCCGGTTTTTTTATCGTCTTCATGGTGATAGCCAGCCGCATGATGATGTCCTGAAAGTGCATGGCAAATCAAAATTCCATTTGATTTATCTGCATTGAGCTCACCATAGGTTTCCACCATGATTTCATAGCGTGGCAATACTCGACCACACTCAAGCTCTAACGGTTCTTCAAATTCAAACTTTTGTGGAGTAACGAGCCCCACTGAATCAGCTGGAAAAGACACTGGAAATGTTCACCTTAAAATTTTAGAAGGTCGATAAATTACGAATATTAGAGATATCTAAGTCATCTGTATGGCTAATAAATTAATGATATTCCATGGTTTTCACAATAGCTTTTATCATTAAAGTTCACTTCAGGATGAGTGATGATGTCGAGTAGGGTCACAATGAATGTTTTGGCTTTGCTGAGGCTCAACGTATTCTTCTTTCGAAAAAATGAAAAGCTTAAGCTTTATCAGAGAGCGATCTTGTGAAACTTTGCTTCTCATCGCCAAACGTGTTCACTACTCGCCAACACCAGTCTGATCTCAAACAATCATGGATGAAATTTCCATGTATCTTTTTATCTTTAAATTATTTTTAAAAGATATAAAGCTGTTCGAAGAGATTGCTTGATAACATCAATAAATAAAAGAAAGGATACCACTAGGGGGCATCCTTTCTAAAGTCTTTTAACTGATATCGCTTATACAGCAGCAGCGATGACTTGTTCAGTACTTAAAACACCTTGGTCAATCAAACGATTGGTTGCCGCTATAATTGCTTCAATTGAAGAGGTAACAATATTGTCATGCACACCAGCACCGAATGCAGATTTACCTGTACCTTGGACTTGAAGTTCGATCAATGCCAATGCTTTTGCATGTGCACCAGAACTGATACTGCGTTCTTCGTAGTTTAAGACATCAATTGGTAATTGAAGTGCATTTAAAATCGCAGAAATTGGACCATTCCCTTCACCACGTAAGCGCTGAGTTTCACCATTGATGACCACATCAAGCTCAATCACTTGGCTACCATTTTCATCTGACAATCTATAATTTTTCGCTGAATAGTGTGCATCTTTTGCAGCAACATAGGTGTCTTTAAACAAGGTCCAAATTTGTTGAGCTGAAACTTCAACACCTTCTTCATCTGCAACTTGCTGAACAATTTGTGAGAATTCAATCTGTAAGCGACGAGGTAAAACCACGTTATAGTTAGACTCTAATAAGTAGGCAATACCGCCTTTACCTGACTGTGAGTTGACACGGATCACAGCATCATAATCACGACCTAAATCTTTAGGGTCGATTGGTAAGTAAGGCATATCCCAAATTTCTTCGTCTTTTTGGAACTCAAAGCCTTTTTTAATTGCATCTTGGTGAGAACCAGAGAAAGCGGTAAAGACCAAATCACCAGCATATGGGTGACGTGGATGTACAGGCAAGCCAGTACATTCTTCTATTGTGGCAATAATCTCATTAATGTTTGAAAAATCTAACTCACATGCCACACCTTGTGTGTACATGTTTAATGCAATTGCAGCAACGTCAACGTTACCAGTACGTTCACCATTCCCAAATACACAACCTTCAACACGATCAGCACCAGCCATGATCGCTAACTCAGATGCTGCAATACCACAACCACGATCATTGTGACAATGTACTGAAATAATCACACCATCACGACGTTGCAAATTACGATGCATCCATTCGATTTGGTCGGCATAGACATGCGGACCTGAAACCTCAACAGTTGCAGGTAAATTTAAAATGACTTTATTGTCAGGTGATGCTTCCCAAATTTCAGTTACTGCATCGCAAACATCTTTAGCAACTTCTAATTCTGTTGCTGTAAAACATTCTGGACTGTATTGAAAAATAAATTCAGTTTCAGGCTGTTTGGCTGCATATTCTTTTACTTTGCTTGCCGCATTCATTGCCAATTGTTTTGCACCATTGGCATCAACATTCAATACTTTTTTACGGAAAGTGGGTGAATTTGAGTTATAGATATGCACAATGGCACGTTTTGCCCCTTGTAAAGCCTCAAAAGTACGTGCAATTAAATGATCACGCGCTTGCACCAAGACTTCGATATAAACGTCATCTGGAATATGACCTTCTTCAATCAACTTACGGGTGAAATCAAAATCAACTTGTGATGCTGAAGGAAAGCCAATTTCAATATGCTTAAAGCCAATTTTGACCAACATTTCGAACATTTTGAATTTTTGTTCGATGTTCATTGGCTCGAAAATCGCTTGGTTACCATCACGAAGGTCGGTACTCATCCAAATTGGCGCTTTATTGATTTCGTTATTTGGCCATTGACGGTCAGGCAAGTCTACACGTTGGTACATGCGACGATATTTTTTACTTGGATCAGCCAACATCATGAGGTAACTCCTTGTGTAGTTGTTGTTGCTCGTCTCTTGGGTAAAGGCAACTTACTACAAATATAGATTGTGTCTATCTGTTCAATTTACAAGTGTTTTTAAGATGAAAACACAGTAAATTTTCATAAATTTATACGTGGGTAACACGAGATAAATCTAAACACTGATAACTTACAAATGGTTTAACTTGAGATTAATTCTAAAACAATTATCTTGGAAATAATTTCCTTAATTTGCATAAAAAATATCAGTTGAGAGAAAAATTTCCTTTGAATGACTTAATCTTGAAAAATATATTCTTGATTGATTTCTTTTACGGTAGCAGTTCCCATTAATGCCATGGTAATTTCAAATTCTTCCTTTAAAATTTTAATCACATGGGCGACACCTAAAGCACCAGCAACCGAGAGTCCGTAGATCGCAGGACGACCAATCAGCACCGCAGATGCGCCTAAAGCCAATGCTTTAAATATATCTGTACCACGGCGGATTCCACCATCCAAAAGTAAAGGAAAATCATGAGGAACAACGGCCTTAATTTTTGCTAAGGCGGTCAGTGGGGAAATACTGCTATTGAGTACTCGTCCACCATGATTAGAAACGATTAAGCCTTTTACGCCGATTTCGACTGCTTTTTTTGCATCGAGTGGATGTAGCACACCCTTTAAAATTACAGGCAAATGGCTATGGGCAATTATAAATTCGATATCTGCCCATTTGGGTGCAATTTGCATTAAACCGTTGAATACAGGATGTTGATGCTCAGAAATTTCGGGCAGGGGAATGTGGGTAGGTGTATGGGGGTGTTGCATGCCTTCTGGCAATTGAAAATTCACCCGACGTTCACGATCACGAATCCCTGTATGCGGTGAATCTACTGTAATCACAAGCGCTTTAAAATTTTGTTGTTCTGCGAGTCGAACTAAGGCCAATGATTTTTCACGATCACCTTGCCAATACAGTTGGAACCATTTCAGCGGGTTTTCTTGTTTTAAACTTCGCATATCGGTATTGGTGAAAGTACTGAGTACGATATTACTTCCTAAAACTTCGGCTGCCAGTGCAGCCGCAGCTTCGCCCTCTGGGTGGAACAATTGTTGATGTCCAATCGGTGCAAGAAAAATTGGATGAGGAAATTTTTGCCCTAAAATTTCACATTCTGTCGAGCCTTGAGTTAAGTCATTGAGCAGTCTTGGAATCAGTTGAATATTTTTAAATTGTTGTAAGTTTTCTTGAACACTTTGCTCATCCATCGCCCCACCTTGCAAGTAGTGCCAAGTGTTTTCAGGCAGATGCTGTTCTGCTTGTTTCTCGTAATCCGCAATTGTCTGTAAATATGCTGGAATTTGAGTGAGTGGAGTAAGAGGAGTATTTGCTGTTGTCGAAATCATAAATTGCCCCATTGACGAAGTAAGTTATGATAATGACTAGTTAAACTAACCACTTCTTCATTATCACCCAATTGCTGACGTAGTTTGATAATAGTGATATCTAAATTAAATAACATACTGCGTTGCCAATCGTCTTTAACCATGCTTTGCATCCATGTAAAAGCGGCAATTCGTTGTCCAGACGTTACTGGTTCGACACGGTGTAGACTCGTAGCTGGATAGAGAATTGCATCGCCTGCATCAAGTTTCACTTCATGACTACCGTAGTTGTCTTCAACAATCAGCTCACCACCTTCATATTCATCTGGTTCGGATAAGAATATAGTCATCGAAACATCTGTACGGATCATTTGTCCTGTCAGTGACGAATATTGCACTGCATTATCAACATGGTTGCCGTAGTTTCCTGAATCCTGATAGCAATTTAGCATGGGCTGTAAAATATGTTTTGGTAATCCTGCAGATTGTACTAAAAGGTTTTGTTTTAGGATTTTTAAAATCTGTGTGGAAATCATTTGATAGACTTCATGTTGCACATCAACTTGTAAATTATTTTTAATTTGTTGTGCCTGAGCGCCTGCACTGTTTCTACCATTCACCCAAAGTTTTTCATCTTCCAATAATTTTCTAAACTCAGAAACTTGTTGTTTGCTTAAGACTTCGGGGATATGTAGCATCATTGAATTTAATCACTCCTTGAAACAATATTTTGTGCAAATAAAAAAGTAGTATATTCACAGAGAATGTACTACTTTTTGACATTCAACTAAATGTAAATTTAATTGAATTTTAGAATTTATAGTTCAGCGTTAATGCTGCTGAACGAGGTTGTCCAAGCACCACACGGCCACCACCATTATTTAATGTACTGATATAGTCTTTATCTGCAAGGTTGTAGACATTTAAATTTACAGATGCATTTTTATTGAATGTATAACCGACTAAAGCATCGAATACTACATAGCTTGGAATAGAAGGCATTGCAGCAAGTGAAGTACTGTCAGTGATGACACGTTTTTGATCATCTACATAACGTGCACCAACACCAACTTTAAAGCCTTTAATATCATAAGTTGACCATAAGCTTGCAGTCCATTCTGGCGACCAGCGGACATTATTGGTTTTGGTAATTGCACCAGTTGTTGCATTAATACTGAGTTGATTTTCTTGCTCAGTTTTCATGTGAGCAACACCAGCAGAAATATTCCATGCATCTGTAATTTTACCAACTGCACCGAGTTCTATACCTTTGACTATCGTTTTGCCTTCTTGAATGGATTCTTTAGTAATCACATCTTGAGTAAATTGGTTTTCATTTTCAGTATAATAAGCAGCAGCTGTTACAGCCAATTGGTCATTAAGCAAATCCCACTTTGTGCCTATTTCATAATTATTAGTTTCTTGTGGTTTAGCCGCAGCACTGTTAATTCCTTCTGCAGAAAGACTAAAGTTAGCACTTCCTGGAGGCGTTAACGATTTTGCATAAGCGGCATAAACACTACTTTTGCTTGTAGGCTTAAATAAGCCACCTAGTTTCCAGCTGACCAAAGTATCGTTTGCTGTTAAATTTGTTGGTGTTTTGGTGATAGCTAAAGTTGTTGCATTTGTAGCAACTGATAAACCTTTGAAATCAGTTTCATAATAATCAACACGGATACCACCACTGAGTTGGAAACGTTCCCCAAATTTCAATGTATCGAATGCATATAAAGCTGCTGTATCAGTCGTACCATTTGAATAGCCACCTGTATCAACTAAGTTTGGTAAAACTTGATATCGATCGGGGTGATATAAATTTGCATTTGGTGTGGTTGGTGCTTTAGTACCTGGTGTCTGCGTTGATAAGCTTTTTGTGTATTGTTGTTCTTTTAATAATTCTAGACCTAAAACAACATCATGTTCGATAGAGCCTGTTTTAATTCCCCAATTAATTGTACTTTGGTTTGCAATAATTTTATTCTCTTGGTCTACACCTTGGCGAGAGCGGGTTATGGTCCATTGCGATGGATCCGTGGAATTATTTCTGCTTAGTGTATTGATCCCTGTTAAAACACGATCCATTTCAGTTTTGCCAAAACGAGAGATATTTGTAAATTTTAAATTCTCAGTAAGGTCTGTCTCAACTTTTGCAGTTACTATATCTGCATCGACATCTTCATGGTCATCGATATGACCGTAATAGTTTTCGCGATCAACTTTAGGTGCTTTGGCTAAATCTGAATCTGTATTCCAAAAGCCTTTTAGACCAATGGTAGGAATACCTCCATCTGGAATATTACGCTGACGAACATGTTGTGAATATAAATAGAAACGAGTATCTGTATCTAAACCGAAAGCAATTGCAGGAGCAACGGCATAGCTGTTGTTTTCAATATAGTCACGGCCCTCGATACCACCATTTTGTCCCATAACATTTAAGCGAACAGCAGTGTTGTTATTGAGTGCTTGATTAATATCAGCAGACAGACGAGCATGTTCAGCAGTGTTATAGGTTGCTGAAATAGAACGACTATTTTGTAGATAAGGTAATTTACTTACAAGGTTAATATAGCCTGCCGCAGCTCCACGTCCTGCTTCTGAGCCAGAAGGTCCTTTGACGACTTCAATTTGCTCTAAGTTAAATACATCACGGCTTATAGCGCCTAGATCACGAATACCATCTACATAAGTTGATGTTTGGGTTGAAAAACCTCGCATTTGAAAGGCATCACCAGCACTGGTATTACCATTTTCACCAAGTTGTAATGTGATTCCTGGTGTATTACGCAAAGCCTCAACTAAAGATGTTGCCCCTTGTTCTTGTAATAATTCCTTTTTTATTACGGAAATTGTTTGAGGTGTATCAAGTAATGGTTGAGTATATTTTGGAGAGCTAACCTGATCTGCCTTATATGTCGTATTTTCCACTTCAGATTTTACAGTAATCAATGGAAGTTTTACTGGTTCACTCTCAGTCGTTGCAGCATGTGCAATAAAAGGAAGGGTAGCAGCTAAAGCAACAAGTGATTTCGCTTTGTTATGTTTACGGCTTTTGATATTGGCCATTGTAGGTATCCCTAAGAGTAACTTTAGAATTTCCATAACTGCACATTCACTTATGAGTGTGAGGAACGTACAGTAAATATGGAGGAAATGTTAAATCATGTAACAAAATTCTTTAGTTGCGAATTCTAATGATAATTATTTTCATTAACAATAAATATAAATGATTATTCATACGGAAAAACTGTTTAATCTATTAAAGATAATTAAAGAAAACTATAGGGGATATGATTGATGGAGTTTGATCATATTGCTGAAATTTAAAGTATTTTTAATGAATGGTAAAAAGTAACTATTGGAAATTATAGAATTATTTTTTAGTAAGGATTAATAACGATGGAAGTTATCTTCAATAAAAGACACAACGAGCTAAATTGTAGGTAAAAAAATGGCCCCTATGAAAAGGAGCCATTTCACTTTAATTTTTAAAGTATTAACTATTAATATTTAAAGTTAATTGATAAGACAGCATTACGACCTTCAGTTTCTGTTGCATAGTGAGATGCATAAGCTTTAGTAAAATAACGCTTGTCTGAAAGGTTGTTTACATTAAGCTGTAAATCAACATTTTTGTTAACGTTGTAACGAGCCATTGCATCATAACGTACATAACCTGATACATATTTAGTATTGGCAGCATCACCATAGACTTTGTCCATACCTAATGCCCCAGCACCAACAGTTAACTGTGGAAGAACTTGATAGGTTGTCCAAAGTGTTGCAGAGTTTTTAGGTACGTTAGGAAGTTGTTTGCCTTTCGCTGGGTTAGGGTATGTACATGTTCCAGCACGATTACATGACGGACCAGGGTTGGTCATTTCACTGTCTAGATAAGAGTATCCAGCCGTAATATCCCATTTGTCTGTAATTTTACCTGTAGCACTAAGCTCAACACCATCAACTTTACTTTCACCACCGTTGGTGTAGGTACCAGCATCTAATTGGATACGAGTATTTTGTTTTTCTGTACGGAATACAGCAGCTGTTAAGTTTAAGCGATCATTGAAGAGGTCCCATTTAGTTCCAACTTCATAAGTACGCGCTTCTTCTGGCTTTAAGTCCATATAAGCTTGTCCGATCGCTTCTGAACCATCACCACCATCAACACCCACTGGGTTAGCTGATGTTGCATAGCTTGCATAGATCGAACCATTTTTCATAGGTTTATATGTCAAACCAGCTTGGTAAGTAAAAAAGTCTTTATTATTTTCTAGTTTAGCGCCTGTTGCATTCGTCACTTGCTCAGTGTCAAATTTGTCCCAACGAACACCTAGGTCAAGTAGCCATTGTGGATTAAATTCAATATTGTCAAGCAAATAAACTGATGTAACTTTTGTTGTAGTCGTGGTGGTATTACGATTAGCAACTGCCGAACCTAACCATTCTTCTTTCGAATTTGGATTTGTTAAAGACGTACACCACGCATCATTGATTTTACAATCGCTGTTGAAACCACCAGTTGTAGTACCTGTGTAACCTGGATAAGTGGTCGTATAGCTACCTTTATCTGATTTTTGATCACTATATTCTGCACCAACATTAAACTTATGCTTAATTGCACCAGTGTTAAATTTACCAGTCAATGCAAGTTGATCTGTGAAAATATCTGTGTCAGTAATACGTGAGTTAATACGACGCCAAACTTTATCATTTAGGACATTACCTTTTGAGTCATCTGGTTGAGTCCAAAGATAATCATTCGTTGACTTGTTATACACTGCAGTATTGGTAATGGTTAAATTGTCAGTTAAATCATGTTCTAATTTAATTGTACCAATTTGGTTTTCTTGTTTTTGAAAATCACGATCATGTAAGCCATAGTAAATGCCTTGTTTAACATCTACAGGCTTACCAAAAGTTGCTTTTTTCGAAGCATCATAATTATATGGCACACCCGAATCTGGTGTATCGTCTGACTTTAAATAGTAGTAACTTAACGTCGCACGAGTCGCAGTGTCTAAGCCAAAAGTAATACTTGGCGCAATACCAGCACGTTTATATTCTGCGCCGTCATGTTGACCCGCTTTCTCATTTTGGTGTCCCATCACTGCAATACGAGCAGCAATCCCATTGCCAAAATCTTTATTGCCATCAAGGGTAATGCGTTGGTAGTTATCTGTACCACCCGCAACAGAGCCTTCTAAAGCATCGCCTTTTTTAGCGACTTTAGAAATCATGTTTACACTACCACCAACCGAACCAGCACCACCAAGTGAAGATGCTGACCCTTTGATGACTTCTACTTGTTCTACTGCAAACATTTCACGGTTTTGTGAAGTGGAATTACGCACACCATCCACAAACATAGAACTTTCAGAGTTATAACCACGAATAAATGGACGGTCGCCATTTGGGTTACCACCTTCACCAGCGCCAAGGGTAATTCCTGGAACTGTACGAAGTGCATCTGCAAGTGTTGTTACTTGAGTATCTTGAATCAGCTGTTTTGAAATAACAGATACAGATTTAGGTGTATCCAAAAGTGGCGCAACAAATTTTGTATTGGCAGACTGATCTACTTTTAAACCTTGTTCAGTCGTTGCTTGTGCTTTAATTGTTGGCAGTTTTGCGATTTCGTCTTGAGCGATGGCTGACGTTGCAATAACTGAAAGAGATGAAGCGATTGCTGTAGTAACAATCTTTTTGCGTGATTTGATAAAAGACATACTTAAACTCACTAAGAGTAGTGCAAATTTGTATGCGAATAATAATGATTCTTATTGTTTATTTCATCTGTTTGAAATTGAATTTGTCGATAGTTTTAAAAGTTTATGATGAGAAAATGAATTGAAAATATGTTGAATTTTCACTTAACTTTTTGAATTTTATTTATTTAGTTTTATTTATAGATATTTCAAAATGTAAATAAATTTATTCTATTGTCACTAAAGCATTTGAATTTGGTAAATTTCTCAAAATATGCGGATTTCTGGCTTTTGACTACAAAGAAGGGGATTGGTTTAAAAAAGCGACATAATGGGGAAATCCGTGACCGAAATAAAATGATTTACACAGGTGTTTTGTATATATTCAAATGTTGTCATATAATGTGGCACTTTTTGAAAAACTGTAATTATTAAATTCTATCGAGGAAGCCATGCAAGTAACTTCTGAAGCGGTTTCGGGCGTTGCCCGTCGTTTAAATGTATCTGTACCGACGAGCCGTATTAACGAGCAGTTTGAAGCTCGCTTGAAACGCACTGCCAAAACTGTGAAGATCAACGGCTTCCGTCAAGGTAAAGTGCCAGTAAACGTTGTACGTCGTGAATACGGCGCTGGTATTTACCAAGAAGTTGTAAACGACATCATTCGTGACACAGTATTTGAAGCAATTCAACAAGAAAAAATCAACGCTGTTGGTATGCCAAACATCGACAAAGTTGAAAACAAAGATGATGCTTTAGTTTATCAAGCTACAGTTGAAGTTTATCCTGAAGTTGAAGCTAAATTTGAAGGTCTTGAAGTATCACGTAAATCATCTGAAGTAACAGATAAAGACGTTGATGCAATGCTTGAAAACCTTCAAAAGCAACGCGCTGAATGGACTGAAACTAAAGGCATGGCTAAAAAAGACATGCAAGTAACTTTCGATTTTGAAGGTACTGTTGATGGTGAGAAGTTTGAAGGCGGTGCTGCTGAAGACTTTAAACTTGTTTTAGGTTCTGGTCGTATGATCCCTGGCTTCGAAGACGGTATCGTTGGTATGAAGAAAGGCGAAGAGAAAGTGATTGATGTAACTTTCCCTGAAGACTATCAAGCTGAAAACTTAGCAGGTAAAGCAGCTCAATTCAAAATCACAGTTAAACTTGTTGAAAAACAAAAACTTCCTGAAATTGATGCTGAATTCCTTAAAATCTTCGGTTTAACTGAAGAAGAAGGCGTAGAGAAATTAAAAGCTGACGTTCGCAAAAACATGGAACGTGAAGTTAAAAATGGCCTACGTAACCAAGTGAAAGGTGCAACTTTTGATGCACTTGTTGCTGCAAATGACGTAGAAGTTCCTGAATCTATGTTGGCTCAAGAAATTGACCGTCAACGTCAACAAATGATTCAACAATTTACTCAGCAGTTTGGTGCTCAAGGTGCTAAAGCATTTGACAGCAGCATGCTTCCTGATGAATTGTTCAAAGAACAAGCTGAAAAAGCAGTTAAACTTGGTGTATTGGTAAGCAAAGTATTGGCTGATGCTAAACTTGAAGTAGATCAATCACGTGTTGATGCTTATATCGAAGATATGGCTTCTTCTTATGAAGATCCAACTGAAGTGATTGAATATTTCAAAACTGATAAGCAACAACGTGCTCAAATCGAAGGCGTAGTGTTAGAAGATCAAGTTGTTGATCATATCTTAGCTGCTGCTAAAGTAACTGATGAAGTTGTTAGCTATCAAGATTTGTTAAAAGAGCAACAAGCGCGCCAACAAGGCTAAGTTGTTTGATCTAAAAAAAGGCGCTTTGGCGCCTTTTTTTATGAGTTTAAACATGGATTTAATCATTCCATTCACAATACTTATGCAAAAAATATCTGATATTAAGTTGGGAATATTTTGCATTTTCAGCAATTATCCCTCATATTGTGAACATGAGTGAAGTAACAAGAATTCAGGAATAAATAACGTATGTATGTTCCATCAATTGAAAGCGCTTTGGTGCCAGTAGTCGTAGAACAATCTTCACGTGGTGAGCGTTCTTTCGATATTTTTTCACGTCTTTTACGTGAACGTGTGATTTTTTTAACTGGTGAAGTTGAAGACAACATGGCGAATCTTATTGTCGCGCAAATGCTGTTTTTAGAAGCTGAAAATCCAGATAAAGATATCCATTTATATATCAATTCACCTGGTGGTTCAGTGACTGCGGGTATGGCAATTTACGATACTATGCAATTTATTAAGCCTGATGTAGTGACCTATTGTATGGGTCAAGCTGCATCTATGGGGGCTTTCTTATTAAATGCTGGTGCAAAAGGTAAGCGTTATTGCTTGGAAAATGCGCGTGTGATGATTCACCAACCATTGGGTGGTTTCCGTGGTCAAGCATCGGATATTGAAATTCACGCACGTGAAATTTTATTCATCAAAGAACGTTTAAATCGTTTAATGGCTGAACATAGTGGTCAAGATTACGAAACTGTCGCTAAAGATACAGATCGTGATAATTTTATGACTGCACAGCAAGCAAAAGAATATGGTTTAGTGGATCAGGTATTAAGTAAACGACCTCAAGACTAAACATTTATAGATAAGATTTAAGAATTTGGAGTGAAAATGTCCGATCTTCCTCAAGGACAAAAGCATTGTTCATTTTGCGGTAAAACGCAGTCTGAAGTCGGTAAGCTGATTGCAGGCGAGGACGCATATATTTGTAATGAATGCGTGGATGTGTGCTTAGACTTAGTGCAAACGAGTCAACAGGTGGAAACAGGCGATTGGGCAACACGTCCATTGCCAAAACCACATGAAATTCGTGCGGCTTTGGACCAATATGTAATTGGTCAAGACACTGCAAAGAAAACACTTTCAGTAGCAGTGTATAACCATTACAAACGTTTAAAAGTATCACAAACAGGTCACAAGCCTAAAGATGCGGTTGAAATTGCTAAAAGTAATATTTTGCTGATTGGACCGACAGGTTCAGGTAAAACATTGCTTGCACAGACACTTGCGCGTTTGCTTGATGTACCTTTTGCAATGGCTGATGCAACAACATTGACTGAAGCTGGTTATGTTGGTGAAGATGTTGAAAACATTATTCAGAAACTTTTGCAAAAAGCGGATTACGATGTAGAAAAAGCACAAAAGGGCATCATCTATATTGATGAAATTGACAAGATTACCCGTAAATCTGAAAACCCTTCGATTACACGTGATGTGTCTGGTGAGGGCGTGCAACAAGCATTGTTGAAAATGATTGAAGGTACTGTTGCGTCAATTCCGCCTCAAGGTGGACGTAAACATCCACAGCAAGAGTTTATTCAAGTCGATACTGCAAATATCTTGTTTATCTGTGGTGGTGCGTTCTCTGGTCTTGAAAAAGTTGTTCAACAACGTCAAGAAAAAGGTGGCATTGGTTTCACCGCAGACGTAAAGAATAAAGACGATAGTAAGAAAGTATCTGAATTATTCCGTCAAGTTGAAGCCGCAGATTTGGTGAAATTTGGTTTAATTCCAGAGTTTATTGGTCGTTTACCTGTGATTGCAACGCTTGAAGAGCTTGATCAAGAAGCCTTGATGCAGATTTTAACTGAACCAAAAAATGCATTAACTCGTCAGTATCAATATCTCTTTGAGATGGAAAATGTAGACCTTCTTTTTGAAGACTCTGCTTTACGTGCGATCGCGAAAAAAGCGTTAGAGCGTAATACAGGTGCGCGTGGTCTGCGTTCTATTTTAGAAAATGTATTGCTTGAAACCATGTATGACTTACCAAGTCGTTCAGACATTGGTACTGTGATTATCAATGAAGCGGTGATTAATGATAAAGCTGCACCAGAGTTCAAGTCTGAACGTCAACCAAAGCATGAAAGTACTGAAGTTGAAAAAGTAGATTTGAAGGTATTAGATTCAAAATCAGCTTAAAAGTCTGATTCTGATTCATCCTCAGTGCAATTCATCTGAAACGTGCAAGTAGCTTGACTATTTGCACGTTTTTTATTTTTAAATGGTCATTGAAATGTTAAGCTGGCTGTAGACAATAGGGTTTATTAAAAACGAAAATAAAAAATACGCGGTGAGGGAAAATCATGCGTTACATCGGTCTAGTCGTTTTGATCAGTTGTGGGTTGGCAGCTTGTCAAAGTCATCAATCTGTTGAACAGCAACCTGCAAAAGTTGTTTCAACTTTAGATCCAATCGATTTCAAAAAAGAAGATTCGTTGGTTCATGAAAAGCTTGAACAATATAAAGTTTCATCATTCTCTACGGGGTCTTGGGTCAATCAAAAACCGGGGCAATACTTTAAGCTGGTTAAACCACAGAATCCTCAAGCTGCAATTGTGTATTTTTATCGACCAGACAGTCGTTGGAATAGACAAGAAATTATTCCAAACAATTTTTTTCTGAATGGTAAGAAAATTCCAAGCTTGATCAGTAATCATTATTACTGGATTGAACTGGCTGAAGGTGACTATAAATTAAGTCTCAGTCGTCCATTAACGGTTTTTCATTTCCAGAAACCCAAAGTTGCTTACTTCTCAGTAGAAGCTGGCGGGCAATATTTTGTCAAATATGAAGAAGAAAAATTTCGCGGTGGACCAAATGGTGAAGCTGGGTTATTACGTGTAGGGCCTTTAATGCAAATGCCTACGCGACAAGGCTTAAAAGAAATTGCAATGACTCAGCTAAAGACTCCTGGCCTTAATTTCGTGGCTGAAGTGACTGCGGATGGACGAGTGATCAAACCTAAAGAAAAAATCAAAGGCGAACCGTACAAAGTGAGTGATGATGTGCACTTGGGGCAGCAGTTTAAACTTTGGAATCCAATGACTTGGTAATCTATCGCTAGATGATGTTTGATATAGAAAAGAGAGCGAGGCTCTCTTTTCTTATTTGTTTTATTGAGTATTTGCAGCCTTTTTTAAAGCATCTAATTTTTTAGTCACTTCTTTAAAGTCCTCAGATGCAGTTTGTACACTTTTTATCAGTTGGCTATTCATGACTTTCATGGTTTCTTGGGCAACTTGAGGTGTTTTTTTCAAAATCGACTGTCCAATTGCACTTGAATAAAAATCAATTTGAGCTTGAACTTCTTCAGCACTGTATATGTCTTTATAAATCTTAAGATAAATTGGTTTGATTTGATCCCACGCAACAGTTTTTTTACTTTGCTCATACATTTTGTCAGCAAGCTCATTGGCGACAATTTGTTCTTGTGGGTTGAGCTGATCTTTTTTTACTGTCATTTGAATGATCTGGTAAGCTTGTTGATCCAACTGAGGACGAATCTGTTGTATGGTTTCTTGTAGCAGTTCATCAATATTCATGACTTTCAATAATTGTTGAACTTGTTGATCTGAAGCGGGCGCTGCAAAAGCAAAATTTGTGCTGATACATGCGCTTGCAAGTAGTAAGTGTTGGAATATTTTCATAAAATACCTATATAAAATCTGGTTGTAATTCACATCATAAAATGGTTGGGTGAAGAGTTATTCAACTTGAAGAATTGGCTTTAAAATAGTTTCCATCTTTTCTTTCAGGGCTTTTTGATTTTCTACTTTTAGCATTTTTTCTTGAGAAAACTTTGCGGTTTCTTGCATGACTTCTGTCATAAGCGTGTTCATCTTTTGATTGATGGATTGTCCAATCGGTGTACTTAAAAAAGCGATATTGGCTTGAACTTCTTCTTCAGTAAAGGTCTTTTTAAATAATGATTTAAACATGTTGAGATATTCTGGGTCAGTCACCAGCTGCTGTTGAATATCACTATACAGCGCACTAATTTGTAGTGCTGCATTTTGCTGATCGATATTCAATGTTTGAGCCCCCGTCACTTGGCGAACAAGTGCTTCTGCTTGATCGTCAAAGTAGGGTTGCATATCACGAGTACTTTGTTTGAATATCTCTGAGATATTGGAGAGTTGCATCAATTTGTCGACACTTTTATCTGTTGCTGGAGATGCAAAACTTGACACTGTGATACAGCATAAACTTAAACTTAAAAATAACTGCTTAATTTTCATAGGTTTTCCTTTATTTGTTTTCATCTAAATGATGCAATTGCTGAATAATTTCTCCAATTTTATTGCGATATTGTTGGATAAATTGAGGGTCATTGATTGCCTTATGAATAGCAGCATTGCTTTCTATGAATATTTCTGTGTCAATATTGGCAAGTTTTGTGTACAGCTCTTGGCTTGACGTTGTGTCACGCTGAGAGAGCATTTCAATTTCTTGAAAACTTAACGATTCTAAAAGAATTTGTTTGGTTTGGGCGATAAATTGTGGATCTTGGAGAATATTTTCTGGTATTGCTTGATAAATCTCTACAATTTGAGGGATGATTTGTTTTTCTTTATCAGTGAGTTCTATTGTACTTGATCCGTTTTTGATTAAATTTTCTGCTTGATTTTGATAAATCCTTTTTGCACTTTCATTGTATTGTAGGCGCCATATTTGATTGGTAATGATACCTTGCGCTAGTCGGTCAACGGCGTCACTATCAGTGTTTGAAGCAAAACTTTGAATAGAGATCAAGCATACAAATAACCCAGGAAAAATAATATATTTTATAAAGTTCATGATCTGACTCAAAATAAAAAGCACCCTAATCATAGAGTGCTTTTTAAGTGATGCTCAAGCTTAATCTAAGCTTTAGATCAGATTATTGTGCAACAGCATCAACCACTGGGATTTTACCAATTTTGGCTTGCCAGATTTTAGGTGCAGTCGCATGAATAGAAGTACCATTGACATCAACTGCAACAGATACAGGCATATCTTGCACTTTAAATTTATAAATAGCTTCCATACCTAAGTCAGCAAATGCAACAACTTCTGCTTCACGAATGGCTTTAGATACTAAATAAGCAGCACCACCAACAGCCATTAAATAAGTCGCTTTATTGTCTTTGATTGCTTCAACAGCAGCAGGTCCACGATCCGCTTTACCAATCATACCGAACAAGCCAGTTGCTTCAAGGACTTGACGTGTGAATTTATCCATACGTGTTGCTGTTGTTGGACCAGCAGGGCCAACAACTTCATCACCTACTGGATCTACAGGTCCCACGTAGTAAATGAATTTACCTTTGAGATCTACAGGTAGTTGTTCGCCTTTATTTAACATGTCAACCATGCGTTTATGCGCAGCATCACGACCTGTATAGATGGTACCGTTTAATAATAATGTATCACCCGGTTGCCATGAGTTCATTTCTTCCTGTGTGATATTGTCTAAGTCAACACGTTTAGACGTTGACGTATCCCAAGTCACTTCAGGATAATCTGAAAGTAAAGGCGCTTGAATATGTGCAACACCTGAACCGTCTAACTGGAAATGAGCGTGACGAGTTGCAGCACAGTTTGGAATCATACCGACTGGTTTACCAGCAGCATGACAAGGGTAGTCTTTGATCTTGATATCAAGCACTGTGGTTAGACCACCAAGACCTTGTGCACCGATACCCAATGCATTTACTTTTTCAAAGATTTCAATACGCAGTTCTTCGATTTGGTTCTGTGGACCACGGCGAAGTAACTCGTCCATATTGATTTCTTCCATGAGCGATTCTTTTGCAAGCATCATGGCTTTTTCAGCAGTACCACCAATACCAATACCGAGCATACCAGGAGGGCACCAACCTGCACCCATCGTTGGTACAGTTTTAAGTACCCAATCTACGATCGAGTCAGAAGGGTTAAGCATAGCCAGTTTAGATTTATTCTCTGAACCACCACCTTTCGCTGCAACAGTAATATCGACTTTATTGCCTGGAACGAGTTTGTAGTGAATTACAGCAGGTGTATTGTCTTTGGTATTTTTACGACCAAAAGCAGGATCTGCTAAAACTGAAGCGCGGAGTACGTTGCTGTTTTCTAAATAACCTTGGCGTACACCTTCATTGATCGCATCATCTAAGCTCATGGTTAAATCAAATTTAACATCTAAGCCCACGTCAACAAATACGTTAACAATACCAGTATCTTGACAGATTGGACGATGACCTTCTGCACACATACGTGAATTAATTAAGATTTGTGCAATTGCATCCTTTGCAGCTTGGTTCTCTTCACGATCATAAGCACGGCTCATCGCTTGGATAAAGTCTTGTGGATGATAGTACGAAATGAACTGAAGCGCGTCCTTGACCGATGTGATCAAGTCATCTTGTTTGATAATAGTTGTCATATCAAAAATCTCTTGAGCGGGCTGTTAGCTAGCGGGCTAAATTATACGTGATATTGCTTGTTTTGTGGTGGCTTAGATCTAATTTCAGCCTAAAGTTTTATGATTTTATTTGAGAAACTCAGCTTATATTTGGGTTGATCAAGTCAACTTTTCTACTTTTTATATAAATGATGATAAAGCAGTATTGAAATAAATTTTCAGATTTTACAGAGTGAAAAGCTCTATACTCTGTTGAGTCAAAAGCTTGGGCTGAATAACAACAACATGGAAAACTATTCGCATCTTGCGGAAAATATTATTGAAATTTATAAAAAGCATGCTCGTGCATGGACTGAATTACGCGGGGAGTTTCTTTATGAAAAAGCGTGGTTGGATCGCTTTTTAACTTTAATTCCAGCTCACTCCCATATTCTGGATTTGGGTTGTGGTTCTGCAAAACCAATTGCTGCTTATTTGATTGAGCAAGCGAATACTGTGACAGGTGTTGATAGTTCTGATGTGATGATTGAAATGGCGAAAAAGAATTTTCCTGAGCACACTTGGATTTTAGCTGATATGCGAACAGTAAATTTAAATCGCAAGTTTGATGCAATACTCGCTTGGGATAGCTTTTTTCATCTTACACAACAAGATCAGCGAGATATGTTTGAAATTTTTAATCAATATACAAAAGCTGGCGCTGCTTTAATGTTTACCAGTGGACCATCACAGGGTGAAGCGATTGGAGAGATGTTTGGCGATGCTTTATATCATGCTAGCTTATCATCCGCTGAATATCATGAATTATTGAAAAAGTATAATTTTGAAGTGATAGAGATGATTGCTGAAGATCGTGATTGTACAGGGCATACTGTTTGGTTAGCCAAGCGAATATAAAATATCTAGATGAATGTAAATTAAGCAACAAATAAAACGATATCTAAAAAAATTAAGATTCTCAAAATGAGAGACTCATATATTTAAATTATGAGTATTAAAGTTATTTTTTAGTTTGATTTCTAAATAAGCAAAAATAATCCTATCCATTTTAATGTACTTTTCACGGTTATTTTTTAAACCATTATTATTTTGTAGTTAAATTAGCATGTTATTGTAATTTTTGGTGAGAAATTGTATTATAATGATAACTATTCTCATTATGTTTTCGGTGCAATCATGCCTTTTGTTAAAAAAAGCTTAACTTTAATGATGCTGTCGACGGGAGGACTTTTCGTTTCCTCTCTAACACTTGCAAATACAGATAGTAGTGAAGAACAGAAAAAAAATACGGCAACGCTTCCCACGATTGTAATTGAAGCAATGAATGATGGTGATCCAATAAAAACATATGTGGACTATAAACAAGCCAATGTTACGAGAAATGGTTTAGATAAAAAAGATATACCACAAACGATTGATACAATTGATGTTGCTAAATATAAGCTTTATGGCGCAAATGATCTAAGTGTCATGTTACAAGGCACACCAGGCGTTTCAACCAGCTACGATATGCGTGGTGATGGCATTATGCTGCGTGGTTTTAGTGCGGATTCTGGTGATATCTATCGTGATGGTGTGCGTGAAAGTGGACAGATACGTCGCAGTACCGCCAATGTTGAACGGATTGAAATTTTAAAAGGCCCAGCATCTGTATTATATGGCCGTAGTGGCGGTGGTGGTGTGATCAACATGGTCACCAAATATGCAAATTTTGATTCGGGAAGTTCAGTTGGAGCATACGCGGGTTCTTATAGCAATATTGGGGGAACACTTGATATTAATAAAGTACTCAATGATAACTGGGCTGTCCGTTTGGTTGGTGAAAAGTCCGATACCAATAGTTTCCGTTCTGAAATCGGCGCCAATGAGGAAATGATTTCTCCAAGTGTGACTTATCGTAGTGATGATGAAAAGCTACTTTGGACAACGGAATTTACTTACGACAATATAAATCGGGTTCCTGATCGTGGTCCTTCTTATGATAATTTGCCTGCAGGAACTTCAATTAAGATGGGGTTTGCTCAACCAGGTGATTATGTAGAAGATATTCTTCAAACAATGCGTACAGATGTTAAATATGAATTTGCACCAAATTGGAAATTTCACTGGGGTTTAAGTCATCGTGAGTCGGAACAAAATTTTGATCATTTTTATTTAGGCTCTATGTGTACTGCTGACGTGAAGCCAACGAATACAAATAAAGGATGTTATAAAGGTTATATCAATCAAATTTATTATTGGCAACAGACAACCAATAAAACCACAACCAATACTTGGGATATAACCGGTGAATTTAATACTGGGGCGATTAAACATAATGTTCTAGTTGGTACAGACTGGTCTTATGAGCAGAGAGAACCCTTACTATCAAATAAAAACAAGGATGGCTCATTGATTTATGGATTTGTTAATCCATTAACAGGTGATCGTTTTAGTAACCGTGGTACAGGGCATATTACTACCTCGCATAATTATAATGAAGGAACAAATTATGCGCTTTTCCTTCAGGATCTCATTAGCTTTAATGATCAGTTTAAAATGATGTTAGGTGGGCGATATGATTACTATGAGTCAAAAACTACAAATAAGTTAGAGAGTTCAACCTCATACCGACAATCACGCGAAGTTAAAGATGAGACATTTAGCCCAAATGTAGGTTTTGTATGGCAACCCGTCCCTGAACAAAGTCTATATGCATCTTATAGTCGAAGTTTTTCACCCTTTGGCGGCAATATGGGCGTCAATGTTATAAATGCAACCGATGATCTAAGTGCATTTAATTATGAGCCGCAATATCTTGATCAATATGAAGTGGGTATAAAAAGTGATTGGCTGGATTCTAAGCTAAACACACAATTATCTGTATTCAATATTAAAAAACATAATATCCGCGCGCGTAAAGATCCAGATGATAATAACTCGCCTTATGTTGTTGTTGGGGAAAATGAATCTAAAGGATTAGAGTTTAGTTTTATTGGTCAGGCACTGAATAATATTTATGTTCGAGGTGGCTATGGTTATACTGATGCCAAAATTACTAAACATGATGTAAGACCTGAATTAGTTGATAATAATTTACGCAATGTTTCCAAGCATACAGGCAATTTGTTTGTACGTTATCTTCCTACCGAAAAAATTTATGGCGAGGTCGGTGCAACCTATATGGGGGATTATTATACTTCTGATGAAAATACCACCAAAATGCCAGATTGGACTCGTGTAGATGCTGCAATTGGTTATAAAGACGATAAATGGGGCGCGACGATTGCTGTGAATAATTTAACAGATAAAGAATATTGGCGTTCAAACGCTATGCCTGGTACTCCGCGTAATTATTTATTCCGCGTGAACTATTTCTTCTAAGCTTTAATTTCATTGAAAATAAAGCTGTCTGATTGCCATGATAGCAATTAAATCGATGGGGATATCAGTATAACTTTTAGTCAGCATATTATAAAAAACCACCCAATTGATTTGGGTGGTTTTTTATGTCTAGTAGATCAGATTTAATGCGTAGCTTGTTGTTCTGACTGAATCGCCGTTAATGCAATGGTAAAGACAATATCATCTACCAATGCACCACGAGACAAGTCATTTACAGGTTTATTTAACCCTTGCAGCATTGGACCAACACTGACGACATTAGCAGAGCGCTGAACTGCTTTATAGGTGGTATTGCCTGTATTGAGATCTGGGAAAATAAATACATTGGCACGCCCAGCCACTTGAGAGTCTGGTGCTTTAGAGCGGCCAACACTTTCAACAGATGCAGCATCATATTGTAAAGGACCATCAATCAGTAAATCTGGACGACGTTGTTTTGCAATTTCTGTGGCTTTTGCAACTTTTTCAACTTCCGCACCTGCCCCTGAAGTACCTGTTGAATAGGAAATCATGGCAATACGTGGGTCAATACCAAATGCTTTTGCCGAATCAGCAGATTGAATTGCAATCTCAGCCAATTGCTCAGCATCTGGATCTGGGTTGATTGCACAATCACCGTATACATAAACTTCGTCTGGCAACAGCATAAAGAAGATTGAAGAGACTAAAGAGTATTCTGGTGAAGTTTTGATCAGCTGGAATGCAGGACGCACCGTATTGGCGGTGGTGTGCACAGCACCAGAAACCAGTCCATCGACTTGATCAAGTGCCAGCATCATCGTACCGAGTACCACAGTATCTTGCAGTTGCTCACGTGCTTGTAATTCGTTGAGTTTACCTTTGCGTAATTCAACCATATGCGTCACGTAGTTTTCACGGATCAGATCTGGATCAATAATCTCTAAATCCACAGGAAGTTCAATATTACGCGCTTTAGCGACTTCAAGTACCGCTTCAGGTTTTGCTAACAATACACATTGTGCAATACCACGGGATTGACAAATTGCTGCGGCTTGAATGGTACGCGGCTCATCGCCTTCAGGCAGTACAATACGTTTTTTTGCAGCAATTGATTTTTGCACCAATTCATGACGGAATGCAGAAGGGGATAAACGGGGTTTATAGTCACCATTTAACATCTGAGTCAACCATTCTGGATCAATATGGCTTGAAACGAAGCGGGTTACTTGATCGGCACGTTCAGTATCATCCACAGGAATTTCATTGCTTAAATTGGCAAGTTGCTGTGCTGTTTCAAAGGTACTGAGTGGTGTATGTAAAATCGGTAAACCATTTTTAATTGCAGACTGGCAGAACTCTAAAACCAATGGATTTGGCTCGTGATGTTCAGTTAAAACTAAACCTGCGAGTGGAATGCCATTGCTGGTGGCTAAACTACTCGCCAATAACACATCAATACGATCAGAAGCACTGATAATCAGTTCGCCTGCAACGAATTTTTGTAGTTCATGTTCAATATTTGACGCAATTAAGCTGCTGTGCAATACACGGCGTGTGTTGGCTTTGCCCTGATTAATCCACGTGGCTTGAATTTGTTTTGCTAAGTCTGAGATGCGTGGCACACTCAAGGTGTCACTGAATGGAACTAAGCCAATAATTGGAAACGCTGCTGAACCAATGTGTGCATGAGTTTTTTGAATTTCGGTTTTAAATTTTTCAGTATCTGCAACTAAACGTAAGCTTGGATCAATGGTCACCGGAATTTGTGCAGATTCAGCAGGTAGACCACGGGTACGCATAAACAATACGCCTGCGTTACGCGATGATGATGCACCACCAAAATTGCGTACTTGTGCTTCAACTTTTTCAGCAGTTTGTTCTGGTTTTTCGATATTGGCATTGCTGACAAAGACAACTTTTGCATCCAAAGCTTGCGCCAAAGAAGCATTTAAATCACTGGCAAAAGCATCACGTGCAGTAGGGACTAAGCCCTCTACAATCACAATGTCATGGGACTTTGCAATTTGGCGTTGTAAGCTGACTGCTTCTTCAAGGAGTTCATCTTTTTCACCATCATTGAGCTGTTGTGTGATTTTTGCATAAGCTATCGGTTCAACCGTATCTAATTTTGAGATATGACGGTAAAGCGCAGTGGTGCGGTCTGGTTCAGCGATTAATTCTTGTGAAAATGGTTTTACAAAGCCTGCTTTAACGCCTTGGCATTCCAATGCATAGACTAAACCTAAACACGCAGACGTTAAGCCTACGCCTTCCCCAGTTGGAACCAATAAAATTGTTTTCATAGACGATTCTTTAATCAGTAAAAATATGTGAATTCATGGGTAAATTGAAGATGAATATCTCCAATCATCTGTTTCACTCAACATCTTTTTAGTGGTGTATACAGTGATCGCAAAAGGATATTCATCTACAAGACTGGTTTATATATTTATGCCAGCTTAAACGATTACAAAACAGCTTTATATCAAAAATCTGGTCAAGATCATTTTTAATAACGAGCTTGAGTATACTGCTATTTCAACATGTATACCCAAAGCTCGTACAAGACTTACGACAGCTTAAGCTGTCGCAATATCAGATTCAGGCTTTTTTGCGGCCTGTTGTACCTCGTGTTCTACAACATGAACAGTTTCTTTAGCAATACGACCTTCTTCATCGGTTGGTATGACCCAAATTTGAGGACCTGTTCCAGCATCAATTCGACCTTCTGTACCACGTTTTAAACCATCATTCTGTTCTTTGCTGAGGTTAAAACCGAAGTGTGGTAAGTAAGCAATCGTTTTTTCACGAATATAGGCAGAATTTTCACCAATACCGCCTGTAAAGAATAAACCATCGATACGTGGTAAACCGCAGCTTAATGCCGCAAGTGATTTGGCTAGACGATAACAGAATACTTCAATCGCCAAAGTCGCATCTTCATTACCTTGTTCTGAAGCTTCAATCAAGGTACGCATATCATTTGAAAGATCTGATAAGCCCAGTAAGCCTGATTCACTGTTCAGCATTTTATCAATTTTATAGATGTCCCAGCCTAGATTTGAAGCAAGGAAGCTATGAATACTTGGATCAACATCACCACTACGGGTACCCATGACCACGCCTTCAAGCGGAGTGAGTCCCATGGATGTATCGACACTTTGACCATTCCAGATGGCACAAGTTGAGCTACCATTGCCTAAGTGTGCTGTTAACCAACCGCCATGTTTGTAGCTACCCGCAAGTTCAGAACCACGTTCAGAAACATAGGCATGACTGGTGCCATGGAAACCATAACGACGAACATTATGTTGTGTATACAGGAACTTTGGTAAAGCATAACGATATGCATGTGCAGGCATGGTTTGATGGAATGCTGTATCAAATACTGCAACTTGCGGTAATTCAGGGAATAGACGCATTGTCGCATCGATACCGACTAAATGAGCTGGGTTATGCAGCGGTGCAAGTGGTGTTGCTTCACGAATTTTTTCTACAATTTCAGGCGTCAATAACTCAGCTTTGGTTAAGGTACCGCCATGAACAACACGGTGTCCAATGGCTTGAGGTTTATACTGTGATAAACGACCTAAGATGGTTTCTAAAGCTTTTTCATGGTCTGCATAGGGAATTAAAAGCTCAAGCGGTTGATTGCCTGCCGTGATTCCTTTAATACGTGCATCAGCAGAGCCTAGGTTTTCTGCTAAACCAAAGATTCGATCTTCACGACGTTCAGAAACAAGCGCATATTTGATTGATGAAGATCCGCAGTTAATTACTAATACTGATGTAGACACGTTTGAATACCCGAAATTATAATTTAAAAAAGTCATCCTGATTGATCTGATTATGCTTGTTTATAAAGGGCAAATTAGATCAGCAGTCATGTTGTACCATGTGTAGTTTTTTTGTCCTAGATAGACTTTAGGTGATTAGACTTTTGGACTATCGACCTGATATTGATTAATAATTAATATTTATCAATTGATTGTTAAAAATTATCACTCATTGTTGTTTTAATCTATCAGCATTCTATAGTTTCTTGTAAATAATCTTGTCCTATCCAAAGGCAATCTTTACGTCTTTTTAAAAGACAAGCACATATTTTTTATCAAAATTTTAAATTGACTGATGTTTTTACTGTGTATTAAAAATAAAAAACTCAGCACTTATGTTTGAGATAAATGCTGAGTCGAGTTATTCAAGCTTGGAATCAATGACGAATTTGACCATCACCTAAAACAATCCATTTTTGCGAGGTTAAACCTTCAAGACCGACTGGACCACGGGCATGAATTTTATCCGTAGAAATACCAATTTCAGCACCTAAACCATATTCGAAACCATCAGCAAAACGCGTTGAAGCATTGACCATGACTGAACTTGAATCTACACGGGTTAAGAATTGACGCGCTAAGCTAAAGTTTTCAGTGATGATTGCATCGGTATGATGTGAGCCATATTTGTTAATATGTTGAATGGCTTCTTCAATCCCCGTCACAATTTTCACTGCCAAGATTGGACCTAGATATTCTTCATACCAATCTTCTTCACTGGCTGGTTTTACAGCATTGCCTAAGATTTTTTGAACATTGATACAGCCACGTAATTCAACGTTTTTTTCTGCATAAAGCTCAGCGATACGGGGTAAAAACTCTTCCGCAATTTTTTCATCAACCAACAATGTTTCCATTGCATTACACACACCATAACGATGTGTTTTTGAGTTTAATGCGATAGGAAGTGCTTTATGTAGATCTGCCTGCGCCTCAACAAAAACATGGCAGTTTCCATCGAGATGCTTAATCACAGGAATGGTTGCTTCATTGGTAATGCGTTCAATCAAGCCTTTACCACCACGAGGTACGATGACATCAACATATTCAGACATGGTAATCAATTGACCCACGGCAGCACGGTCAGTGGTGTTAATCACTTGTACACAAGTTTCAGGTAAGCCCGCTGCTTTTAAACCATGTTGAATGGCTTCAGCAATTGCTTGATTTGAATTCAATGCTTCAGAGCCACCACGTAAAATGATGGCATTGCCAGATTTTAACGCAAGTGAGGCCGCTTCAAGGGTAACGTTTGGGCGTGATTCATAAATCATGCCGACCACACCTAAAGGCACGCGCATTTTACCAATCTGAATACCCGTTGGACGGTAAGCAAGATCTGTGATTTCACCAATTGGATCGACAAGGCTGATGACATCTTTTAAGCCTTGTAACATCCCTTTAAAGCGTGTGGGGTTGAGTTCTAAACGATCAAGTAAAGCACTATCCAATTGATTGTCACGACCTTTGCTCATGTCAATTTGGTTGGCGGCCAAGATTTGCGGTTGACTATTTTCCAAAGCAGTATAAATCGCAGATAAGGCATTATTTTTTGCAAGTGTAGTTGCGCCTGCCAAAACACTAGCGGCTTGGCGTGCTTGCTTCCCTACAGTTTGCATATACTGTTCAATTGAGTCTTGCATAGCAGTTTATTTGATCATTAAAAATTTCCCTTTGATAGTAGCAGTCTAAGTAAAGCCAAGGAAGTATTTCACTGAAATAAACTTATTTTGCAGCATTGAAGCGTTAAATATCTTGCAAAATCTTTTGCCATTTAAACTGGATAAACGGTCAATTTAGCGATTGCGTATAAATCACACATCTGTAAGAATGAAACAATAAGGACATTGATGTGATACAGAATTCATGCGTATCACGAATTTGAAAGAATAATGCGGGTCAAAATCTTGCATATTAAAAGAATAAAGCAAGGATGGAGGAAGGATATGAATTCCATTATCCAAATGGACACAGAATCACACCAATCTTTATCAAGCTTTGGTTTTTTCGACATATACCACAAAAACAGTTTTAAGCAGGAGCCAAGAACAACTTGGATTGATGGCTGGAAAATTGAGTATATGGCGATCGCAGATCCACGAACAATTCACAATACACCGATTGTGATTGTGGGCGGAGCGTTCCAAAACTTTAACTCATATAAGTATTGTGTTGAGCAGTTCTTTGAAAGTGGCCCAGTCATTTTGATTGATTTGCCCTCTATGGGCGCCAATCAACAAATCACCAATATCGACTCTGGTTTATCTGCGGGGACATTAGAATTACCTGATCTTTCTCGTATGTTGGGGCAGTGGCTTGATATTGTGGCGATTGAAAAGGTTGCTGTGGTGGGGATTTCTTTAGGTTCTGTGATTGCTTCATTTTTTGTTGATCAACGCCCTGAACTGGTCGAAAAAATGATCTTGATGGGGGTGATGCAAGAAACCCGTAAAAGCTGGCGCATGCTGTTAGAAGAATCATTGATGTTGATGAAAGAGCAACGTATGGGCGAGTTTGGTCAGGCCGTGATTTTGTATTTAGTCAATCATGCCAAGCTTGATAAAACACGCATGTCGCCCACAGCCAAAAGATTGTTCTTTAAGCAAATGGCTGAGTTTTCAAATACTGAACAAGAACGTTATGAAATCAATTGTAATCGTCTATTGCGGTTAAGCCATGTACCGGTTCCTCAAGTGAATACACTGGTGGCATGTGGTCAATACGACAGTTTTACCTTACCTCATGAAAATGCAAACTTTGCTTTGCAATGCCCAGATATGCAGTTTGCAATGATTGCCAATGCCGATCATGTTCCACAATTACAACGTCGTAAAGAAACCATGACTTTATTCACCACTTACTTAAAAGGTGGGTCGATCCAAGGACTGGATGGTATTGTCAATTTCACACGGGAACAAATGCAGCATATAGAGCGTCGTGGGGAAAATCGTATTCAAGTGCTTGATCCACATCGTCAGTTGACACATCGCCATTCAAATAAAGTGATTCAGGTTGACGTGGTTGATTTAAATTACTTTGGTTTATTGATGCGTTTTGATCATCAACAAGATTTAGCTTTTGTAAATCAACATACCCGTGATTTGGCTTTAAATTTAAGTGATGATGAAGGTGAGTTTGCGATTGAATGTTTGATTTTTGAAACCTCTGCATCTGGTGTTCGCGCACTATTTAAGCATGGTAGCTTTGAAAATGCAGATCGCTTATTACGGTTTATTGCACGCCAGACTCAAGCAGTGCAGTTATGTATAGCGCAAGAAGGCGCGGTGGCTTAAGCTTTTGATATATTGATCTGTTAAAAAACCAGTCTTTTGGACTGGTTTTTTTATTTCTAAGAATTGAAGTATTTAAATCTCGAAGTGTTTACGTTTCGAAATATCAATAAATGATTACTTTAGCGTTGTGCATCAATTATCCACACCAAATCACCTAGATGTTCTTCAGTATTGTATTCAGTTGAATCTGTATTGAAATAGACACGGGGCTGAATCACTTCAACTTTTTGAAAACCAGCTTGGTAGATAAAATTTCTGACTTGTTCTGGTGTGACAAAGTGAAAAGTAAAAGCACTTCGTGACATGACTTTTAACAGCTTGCTGCTGTTCCAAATCACTTTTGCCAATTTATTTTTTACCGGTTCAGGGTAAAGGTCGGTGAGATAATGCAGACTGTTAAAGTCTTGCCCATAATGGGCAATCGATTGAATCAATTGTTGTAACAGTTCTTTGGTGAAGTAGTTAATTAAACCTTCACTGATCACGATAAGTGGTCGTTGTGGATCAAATACTTCAAAGGCTTTTTTAAAATCCTCTGTAAATAAGTCAACAGACAACACATCTGGGCTATTGTGATCAATTTGCTTAAGCGCCGTTTGCTTGGTTTTTGCCATATCGGGTAAATCTAATTCACGATAATCAATCAAGGGATAATGTTGCCTAAACCACCAGCCTCTTGGTGACAGTCCAGCGGCTATTTCCAATACTTGTAAGTCAGGAGACTGTTCAATCAGTTCAGCTAAACGCTCATCCAACATGGTATGACGTTGCTTGAGTGTGGTACGCATACTGCCACCAACATATTTTTCTCCCCAACTTTCTATTGGGTGGGCAATCATAGCCAAAGTTTTACCTTTGGATGTGGCAAATAAGGGATGAGAAATGCCCATTTGATACCAAATATAGCCTGTGTAATGGGCTGTAAATGAAATATGGCGGTGCTTGGAAAGTTGCTGGTCTGACATAGTTATCCTTAACTTTTATTTTTTCTAATGGGGTCATGATGAAAAGCAATTAAAACAAGACTAAAAATTTAATTTTGTTTCGTCGTCTTTTTTGATCCTTTGCTATCCTCCTTTTGAAAGGAGGATAGCTTAAATCTCTTTAATCATTAAAGGTTTAAAATTTGCCCCCGCTTGTCATCAAGAGGGGCAGGGAAATTGAGTCATTTAGCGCAATATCCTAAGGATATCTCTATTGGTTTTAAAGTGAATTTTTAAATTCTTCAATGACTTTTTTGACAGCTTGCCATTCATGTCCAAGATTAAATGTTTCATCAATACTGATCTGTGGAATTTTGCCACGCATACGTTCTAAACGTGCTTGATTTGGCAAAGGTAGGTTTTCGATCCCAGCTAATGCAATACATGCCGATTCACGGTTATTGCACACCAAGCCCATATCACAACCTGCTTCGAGGGCAGCACGGATACGTGCATCTGCTCCGCCTGCAACACAAGCTGCTTGCATGCTTAAATCATCCGAGAATAACACACCATCAAATTGAAGCTCTTGGCGTAAAATCGTTTGAATCCAGTAAGGTGAAAAACCAGCAGGATTTGGATCTACTTTTTCATAAATCACATGTGCAGGCATAAGTGCATCCAGCTGGGTTTGTAGCTGAATAAAGCTTTGCATATCCTTGTTATAAATGTCTTGGTATTCACGTGGATCAATTGCTGCAGCAACATGAGAATCTGCTTTCACAGAACCATGTCCAGGAAAGTGTTTTCCTGTGGTTGCCATACCTGCACGTTGCATTCCTTTCATAAATGCGCTGGCAAGTGGCACAATATCTTGTACATTTTTTGCAAAGGCACGATCGCCAATTACATCACTAATGTCATTCAGATCTAAAACAGGTGCAAAACTAAAATCAATCCCCACTGCAAGCACTTCAATTGCCATGAGCCAACCACATTGTTCAGCCAAGGTTAAGGCTTTTTCAGGTTGAGTTAAGTAAAGCTCACCAAAATGCCCCATGGCTGGTAGTAGGGTAAAGCCTTGTTTTAGACGTTGTACTCGTCCACCTTCTTGATCAACGGCAATAAGAATGTCGGGGCGAATTTGGCGCATATGATCGGTTAAAGCGCGAACTTGAGCGGGTGATTCTATATTTCTTGAAAATAAAATCATGCCACCGACTTGCGGAGTTTGTAATAGTTCAATATCTTCTTGAGTAAGTTCTGTGCCTGCAATATCAAGCATCAATGCGCCGATCATAGGAATCCACGGTTGTATTTATATAAACTGGGAAACAATACCCGATTTCTGCAATGATTTGCTACACTTACTCAGTACAGATTATGCTAAAACTACACAACATAAACAGATAAAGTCGTTTAAGATATTGAAACTGTTGAGTTCAGATTGAAAAACGATATAGAAATTGGAAAACCCAAGGAAGTATTAAGAATTTATGAAAATTCAAACTCTCGCTTGCGCTATAGCACTTGCAACAGGTGGTTTATTCTTTACTCATACCATCAATCAGGCAATGGCGGAAACCAATGCTACAAACGTGTCTCAATCGATTCATCCTTCACAAGATCAAGCCTTAGTGACACGTCAACTTGCAACATTGATTGACCGTCAGCATTATTTGAATATGCGTTTAGATGCAAATACATCAAATCGTATTCTAGACATGTATATTGATAGCCTTGATCCAGAGCACACCTTATTTTTAGCTTCAGAAATTGAACAATATAAAAAACAATATGGTGCAACACTCGGCGCAAAATTAAAAGCAGGCGATTTGTCTGGCCCATTTGCGATTCATGCGCATTATCGTGCACGTTTAAAAGAATTTTATGAATTTGAATTGGCTGAACTTAAAAAGACACAGAACTTAAATCAGCCAAATGAATTTATTGATGCAGATCGTGAGAAAGCTGAGTTCTTTGCCAGCAAAGCCGAGTTGCAAAACTATTGGCGTAAGATGCTGGTGTCGCAATTAATCAATCTCACTATTGCTAAGCAAGAAGATCAAGCCAAACAAAAAGCATTAAAAGATGATCCAACATTGGCTAATGGTCAAGATTTGGCAGCGTCAGAAGATCTTACACCTGTTCAAACACTTACCAAGCGTTATACCCGCCAACTAGAGCGTATCGGTAGAACCAAGAGTGATGACGTACTGGAACGTATCCTCAATGCAATGACCTTGACCTACGATCCACACAGCAATTACTTCCCACCTGTTGATGCTATGGAGTTGAATCGTCAAACCACCTTACAACTTGAAGGTATCGGTGTTTCGATTCGCCCTGAGCGTGGTAATGAAGACTATACCAAGATTGAAACCATTGTAGATGGTGGGCCTGCAAGTAAGACCGGACAGGTCAAATCTGGTGATCGCATTATTGGCGTTGCACAAGATGGCAATAAAATGGTCGACGTGATTGGTTGGCCAAGTTCTGAAATTGTTGGCTTGATTCGTGGTAAACGTGGCACCAAGGTGTCAGTGAAATTGTTGGCTGCGGGCGCTTCTATGAGCCAAGCACGAGTTGTGACCATTACTCGTGATGTGATTCAAGAAGAAGATGCCGGTGTGCGTTCACGTACTGTAGAGCTAACACGTGATGGTAAAAAACATAAGTTTGGTGTTTTAGAAATCCCATCTTTCTATCTGAACTATCGCGCACGTCGTGCAGGGACTGAATACCGCTCTGTTTCAGAAGATACCAATAAAGCTTTGAAGTCACTTGCAGCACAAAATGTTGAAGGGATTATTATTGATTTGCGTAATAACCCCGGTGGTTCTTTAGAAGAAGTTGCCAAAATGATTGGGCAAGTGATTAAAGAAGGCCCAGTGGTTCAAATCCGTGATGGTAACGGCAATGTGAGTGTGTTTGAAGACACTGATGGTGGTGCGCAAACTTATTCAGGTCCTTTGGCTGTTTTGGTTAACTTAGCATCTGCTTCTGCCAGTGAAATTTACTCTGCTGCCTTACAAGATTACGATCGTGCTGTAATTTTAGGAAGTACGACCACGGGTAAAGGGACTGCGCAAGTTCAATTGGATAGTCTTGCCTATGGTCAAGCAACCTTAACGCAACGTAAATTCTACCGTGTGACTGGTGGCAGCACCCAAAATAAAGGTGTGATTCCAGATATCAAACTGGTGGATATTTATGATGAAGAGTTTGGTGAGCGTAAAGCTAAAAATGCTTTGAAATGGGATACGATTCCGACTGCACCGTTTAAACGTGAAGGTTCAATTCAACCGTATGTGGCACAGCTTGGTGAAAAATCAAAAGTTCGTGCGGCAGGTGATCCACAGTTCCAATATTTAGAGACGCGTAAAGCGATTGCTCAAGAAACTAAAGATCAGAAACGAATCTCTTTAGATATCGATAAACGTAAAGCAGATTTGGTGGCGCTCGAAGCAAGAACATTGGCTGCGGAGAACAAGCGTCGTACTGAAACAGGATTAAAGCCATATTCAAATTGGGAAAGTTACCAAGCAAGTTTGGATGCCTTGGCTGAATCGAGAGCAAAAATGAAGGTAAACCAACGTCCGTCATTGCCTGAGGAAGAGACCTTTGTGAATGAGGCCGCCAATGTTCTGTTAGATTTGGCACATCTAACAAGTAAATAACTAAAAATTCTATTTAGGTAAAATAAAAAAGCATATCTCGGATATGCTTTTTTTATTTCGATTCAAAAAATAACTTGACGTTCAATAGGATAGTGATATTTTAAGTAAAACGAACGTTCTTTAAAAAAAGGTGAACCTTCTCGCAATTTTGCGTTGTATATATAGAGGTTGCTTATAACAAAAATAGGTTCATTACTGGAAGTAAATTTTTATGAGTTATATGAGTTATGATAGTAATCTCGTAATAGGTTCTGCATGTATTGCAGTTATCATCTGTTACGTAGCTATTTCATTAGAACAACTCATATTTACCCAACATACCCCCCGCCTACAGAAAATTATCTTGTGCTTAAGTGGCATGGTTTTTGGCTTCGCCATTTGGGCAATGCACTTTGTCGGAATGTTGGCTTGTGATCTACCACAAGGTTATTCCTTTGATCTAACATTAACCGTGATTTCCTATATTATTGCCGCATTGGCTTCGACTTTTGCGATATGGTTGACCACTCAAGAGACCTTGCCGATTGTACGGTTGATTTTAGGTGGATTGTTGATGGGGCTGGGAATTTCAGGGATGCATTATATTGGCATGCTGGGGTTAACTATCCCAAATCAACAAGTTGATTATGATGCTATTTTGGTGATGCTCTCTGTCATCATTGCGATTAGTGGTTCTGGCTTGTCTTTCTGGCTCGCATTTAAATATAAGAATTCTTTTAACCATAAGATGCTTTATAAAATTGCTGTATCGATCATGATCGCTCTCAGTATTGTGGGAATGCATTATATCGGTATGGCAGCAGCAACGATCTCATCGGTGCATGACCATCATTTTGGAAGTCAATTACACGAAGGGCAAGGTATTTTATTGTTTACCATTATTTTTGTAGCGAGTTTAATACTTGTTTCTGCTTTTTGTGTGGCGATTTTAGAACGAAGATTAGAAGAACGTAGTTTACAGTTATTACAAGCCAATAAAGAGCTTGAAGACTTAGCACTTCAAGACAATTTGACTAAACTTCCAAACCGATTATTCCTTGTTGAATATACTGATGCTTTATTTTTAGATTATAAGGATATACCGTCTAAAATTGCTTTTATTTATATTGATCTAGACCGCTTTAAATCAGTTAATGATGCATTTGGTCATCATATCGGTGATGAGCTTCTGGTTAAACTCGCCCAGCGTTTATATCCTTTACTTAAGGATGGGCAAAGACTCACCCGTATTGGTGGAGATGAGTTTATTCTGATTCTGGAAGATTCTAATCGTAATGAAGCTGAAGCGATTGCCGAATTATTCTTACAAAAAATACAAGATGGTTTTCAAATTTCAGGTAAAGAAATCAATATTTCTGCCAGTATTGGCATCGTATTTTTCCCAGAACACGGGCAGAACTTACAAGATTTATTGATTAACGCTGACTCCGCTATGATGCAATCTAAAGAGCAGGGGCGTAATACTTTTAGTGTTTATAGCAGTTCTTTAGACCAACAACACCAAAGTCGAAGTCAATCTAAACTCATCAATGATTTATATAAAGCAGTAGAAGAACAACAATTTATTCTATTTTATCAACCTAAATTCACTGCGGACTATCAAATTTGTGGGGTAGAAGCTTTAATCCGTTGGAAGCATCCAACCCTAGGCTTATTAGCCCCGAGTATGTTTATTGATGGTGCTGAACAAACAGGTCTGATTATTCGTATGGGCTATTGGGCCTTAGAGAAAGCATGTAAGCAAATTCAAGAATGGGAAGATAAAAAATATGCTTTTGGTCCCATCGCCGTAAATCTTTCAGCTGTACAATTTGAACATAAGCATTTGATTGAAACTTTAGAAAAATTGATTCAAAAATACCATGTCAAAAATGGTAATTTAATTATTGAGATTACTGAATCTACAGCGATGCATCATATTGATGACAGTATTCAAACCTTTGAGAAATTAAGAAATTTAGGTATCCGACTGGCAATTGATGATTTTGGAACTGGGCATTCGAGTTTCTTGTATTTAAAAGATTTACCAGTAGATGAATTAAAAATAGATCGAGAATTTATTCGTAATTTATGTGAAGGTTCAAAAGAACAAATCATTTTAGAAAGTATTATTCATTTGGCGATTCGTTTGGGTCTGGTGGTGACGGCAGAAGGCGTTGAAACTGAACAACAGGCACAGATTCTTAAACGCTTAGGTTGCCAGCAATTACAAGGTTATTTGTTAGGAATGCCGCTACCTGTAGATCGTTTGGAAACCAATTATAGTATGGTTAAAGCCATACCTTAAATATAAAAATATTCAGCAAGCTAAAGACTTACTACTATCATTCAAAAGAGGTTTAAGCTGTGCTTAATCGCGTTTTACTTAACCATCATCACTGTATATTGAGATCTACGTTGATCTTTAAAACGATTTGCTTATCGTCCGTATCGCTCATCCTCTTTCTAGCATTTTTGCGATGTCTGCGCGATCAAAGTGCTTAATCATATAGCAACAATCGTTAAAAACGACGCTAAATCTGATACAATATCGCCAATTTTTGAATTCCCATTTTCCAGTTCAAGTACATATTTATAAATGTGTACATAACTGTGTACATATTGTAGATTTTTTATGTTTAAAGATGAATTAGCGGCGCAAGTCGCTCAGCGACGTACCTTCGCTATTATTTCCCACCCCGATGCTGGTAAAACCACAATGACAGAAAAACTGTTGTTGTGGGGTAAAGCAATCCAAGTTGCAGGTATGGTTAAAAGTCGAAAGTCTGACCGTTCTGCGACATCTGACTGGATGGAAATGGAAAAAGAGCGTGGTATTTCGATTACTACCTCGGTCATGCAGTTCCCTTATAAAAATCATGTTATCAATCTACTGGATACACCGGGACATGAAGACTTCTCTGAAGATACCTATCGTACTTTAACTGCCGTTGACTCAGCGTTGATGGTGATTGATGGTGCAAAAGGGGTCGAGGAACGTACCATCAAATTGATGGAAGTTTGTCGTATGCGCGATACCCCGATCATTTCTTTTGTCAACAAAATGGACCGTGAAATCCGTGAGCCATTAGAATTGCTTGATGAAATTGAAAACGTGCTTAAAATCCGTTGTGTGCCGATTACTTGGCCATTGGGTATGGGGCGTGACTTCGCTGGCGTATATAACATCATTGAAAATAAGCTTTATGTATATAAAGCGGGTTTTGGTTCGACCATTACAGATATTGAAATTCGTGATGGATATGACTATCCAGACATTCGTGAAAAAGTAGGCGATTTGGCCTTTGCTTCATTTGAAGAATCTTTAGAATTGGTGCAAATGGCGAATGATCCGCTAGATCCAGCGGAGTTTTTAGCAGGTCGTCAAACACCAGTATTGTTTGGTACAGCGTTGGGTAACTTTGCGGTTGACCATGTATTAAATGCATTTATTCAGTGGGCACCACAACCGAAAGCACATCCAACACATGAACGTACTGTTGAAGCAACGGAAGAAGGCTTCAGTGGATTTGTATTTAAAATCCAAGCCAATATGGACCCAAAACACCGTGACCGTATTGCCTTCATGCGTATCTGTTCAGGTAAGTATGAAAAAGGTTTAAAGATGAATCATGTACGCCTGGGTAAAGATGTGCGTATCAGCGATGCATTGACATTCCTTGCGGGTGAACGTGAGCAACTTGAAGAAGCTTGGCCTGGTGATATCATTGGTTTACATAACCACGGTACGATCCAGATTGGTGATACATTCACTTCAGGTGAAAAGCTCCATTTTACGGGGATTCCACACTTTGCACCTGAAATGTTCCGCCGTGTACGTTTAAAAGATCCATTGAAATCTAAACAATTGCAAAAGGGTTTAAAAGAGCTTTCAGAAGAAGGTGCAACGCAGGTGTTTATGCCGCAAATTAACAATGACTTGATTGTTGGGGCTGTAGGTGTACTTCAGTTTGATGTGGTGGCGTATCGTTTGAAAGAAGAATACAAAGTAGATTGTATTTATGAGCCAGTCAACATCAACACAGTGCGTTGGGTTTCTTGTGATGATGAAAAGAAATTTAATGAATTTAAGAAAAAGGCACATGACCAACTTTCTGTCGATGGTGGTGGGCATTTAACTTATCTCGCACCAAGCCGAGTAAATCTACAATTAATGCAAGAGCGTTATCCAGATATTCAATTCCGTTCTACACGTGAGCATTAAGTTCAGCTAACTTATTGCAAAATGTAAAAACAGCTTCCTTGTGAAGCTGTTTTTGTATCAAAATACAATGCTTTTTGTCCAAAGGGATTTATGCAGTGCAATTTTCAAAAAAAATAATTTCAGTGCTTTGCTTAAGTACAATGGTTTTGGTTGCATGTGATTCTAAAAAAGATCAGGACAAAGATGGTTCTGTATTACAACCTAAACAAGAAGCCGCTGAAGTTTTACCTTATTTAAATATTCAAGAAACCAAAGCTGATTATGCCTTACCATTTTGTGAAAAGAACAATTGTATTGAAATCGATATTCAAACCATTAAAACCCAAGACAATTGGTTAAATCAGTGGATTGCAAATAGTCAGTCCAAGGTGATTCAGGCACAGATTGATTTAAAACAGAATATGACCTTACAACAGGCAATCAATGCTTTTGTCAAAAAGTCAGATACTTGGCAAGAAGAATTCCCGAAAAATAAAGCGTTTGAACTGCATATGCAAACGCGTATGGCTTCACAACGCAATCAGTATGTTTTGTTGCAAGTTTCAGTCAATAGTTTACAAGCCGATGTCAGTATCAAAGAACGACAATACTTTTTTGTTGCTGACCGGAAATTGAAGAAAAGCTTAAGTATTTTAGATGTGATTGATGCCAAACATCAGAATCAACTGAATATCTGGGTACAAGAAAAATATGCGGAATGGTTAGAAAAGCAAAATAGCGATGTGAAAAAGAATGCGCCTAAAAAGTTATATTGGGGGCAAGCCGATTGGTTCTTTGATGGTGAAGGTGTTGGGTTACATTATCGCGCCAATGAAATTGTCGAAGATGGTACCCAGTTGGATATTTATTTGAGCAAAGAACAGACGCAAAAAATACTCAAGCCTGAAGTGTATCAACGTATGTTCTAAGGTGTATCCTGATCATTCTGCCAATTTTAGCTGGATTCTAAAGCGTAGCGGTTAAGATCAGTTGGTCCTTGTTGAATTGACTCAGCGATTAATAAACTTGAGCCACGTATTGTAATAACGCTTCAATTTTCATACAAATTTTAATTGAGGATTTGTATAGAGAAGAATAGGCTAATGAATATAGAGATTAAAAAATCTTGGCTTGATTCGTTGGATAGGTTTGTGAAATGTTAAATCAAAAAAGTACTTTAGCGCTTTCAATTCTGGTGATCACTTTAGGGTTAACTGCATGTCAAAAATCTGACTCGAAAAAAGCAGAACCAACAGTTGATCAAAGTGCTGCATCTCAAGTAACTGATACTTCAATGTTATTACAGGGCGATACAGAAAAAGTAAAATTGACTCTGCCCGAGTGTAATGGCAATACATGCCCTGAGTTTTCTATAGAAAGACTAAAAAGCAATCAGGCTTTTGTAGATGAAACGATTGATCAAGCGATTCTTGATAATCTGGATAAAATGCTGGATATCGCGCAATTGAGTAAAGCGAAAAAAGATGCAGATCAGCAACAAACGGCTTCACAAGCTTCAGCAAGTGAGGTGCAAGCCAATAAAACACCTGTTCAGCAATTGCAAGAGCGTGTACAACCTTATGCAAATTCATTTCTTGAGATGGATAAAGAGCTTAAAACATTAGGCGCAAGTGGCCAGATCACGATTAGTTTAAGTCCTAAAATTTTAAACGCAGATAAACCTTTAGCGACGGTGGTATTAAATACCAGTAGTTATTTAGGCGGCGCACATGGGGCATCTGCGCAAACCTATTTTAACTTTGATTTAGTGACTAAAAAACAAGTTGGCTTGGATCAAATCATTGAAGCCAATCAAAAAGCTAAATTTGAAAAATTGGCACATGATGCATTTAAAACTTGGGTCATCGATTCAAAACTTGCTGAAAACGTCAATGAATATGAACAGGCGTGGAAGTTTACATTATCAGACAATTTCTATTTGGGTAAACAAGGTCTGATTTTACAATATGGTGAATATGATATTGGGCCTTATGTTGTTGGCTTACCGCGTTTGATGATTCCTTACGATCAGTTAAAAGGCGTGCTGAAAAGTCAATATTTCCCAGCGGAGATGCAAGTTGATCAGCCAAGCAGCTCTACACCTGTTGCAAGTGGTAAAGCGAAATCCTAATGCCTTGGCCTTTGTTTGATACGCATACGCATTTTGATGTTGCTGATTTTGATCTGGATCGGGAACAATTGGCGTATCAAGCAAAAAAGGTGGGTGTAGAACATTTGATTTTGATTGGTTTTCTATATGAACGCTTTCAAGATTTGATTGACACTCAGCAATTTTTAAATCAGCTAAATAATGCGCCCCGTAGCCATCTTGCGCCGGGGTTGCATCCCTTTTATATCGAACAACACCGCCTAGAGCATTTAAATGCTTTGGAAAATATACTGAAAACTGAAGCTTGTATTGCGGTTGGTGAAATTGGCTTAGACACGTTTCTTAAACAGCATAAACAAGCTGAAATTTTCCAAAAACAACAAGATTTTTTTTCAGCCCAAATTGAACTTGCCCAGCAATACGATAAACCCATTCTTCTACATATTCGTAAGTCACATGCTGACGTGCTTGCAATGTTGAAACTGCACCAGTTTAAACATGGTGGTATTGCACATGCTTTTAGTGGGGGGATAGAAGAAGCAAAAGCCTTTATTAAATTAGGCTTTAAACTGGGTGTCACAGGACAAATTACCAATCCAAATGCCAAAAAACTGCATGCAGTTGTACAAGCGGTTGGTGCGCAACATTTAGTGCTAGAAACCGATTGCCCAGATATGACACCACTGTGTTGCCAGATGTCTGACCAACAGCATACCCGTAATACACCAGTGAACTTGCCTTTTGTCTTGGCAGGTTTAGCTGAAAGCTTGGCAATGGATCAAGCAACACTGGCAGATGTGTTGTGGAAAAATTCACATGAATGCTTACATATAGCGATGTAAATTTGAATAAAAATAACCAATCAACAACACCTAAAATAAATATTTGTCTTAGATTTAAAGAAGTACTCCAAGTAGCCAATAAGAAAGTTAACGCCAAGCTGGAGGTTCAACCAATGGCAAAATATGGTCATATCAATCGTTTAAATTCTCTACAAGACCTAACTGTAGGGGATACAAGATATAAAATTTTTAATTTAAAACAGGTTCAAGCGAGTTTAGGTGATATTTCAAAATTGCCTAAATCACTCAAAGTATTATTGGAAAATTTACTTAGATTTGAAGATGATCAAACCGTGAGGCAAAGCGATATTCAGGCGATTGTCGATTGGCAAAAGAATAAAACTTCAGACCAAGAAATCCAATATCGCCCTGCACGGGTCTTGATGCAAGATTTTACTGGCGTACCTGCTGTGGTAGATTTGGCTGCGATGCGTGCAGCTGTACAGAAAGCCAATAAAGATCCCAATTTAATTAACCCTTTATCTCCAGTAGATTTGGTCATTGACCACTCTGTGATGGTGGATCACTTTGGGACAGATCATGCCTTCGATGAGAACGTCGAAATTGAGATGCAACGTAATGGAGAACGTTATCAATTCCTCCGTTGGGGACAGTCTTCTTTTGATAATTTTAGTGTGGTACCGCCCGGAACAGGGATTTGCCATCAAGTCAATTTAGAATACCTAGCTCAAGCAGTGTGGCTGGGTGAAAGTGATGGTGAGGTATTTGCATTTCCAGATACCTTAGTCGGTACAGATTCACACACTACAATGATCAATGGTTTAGGTGTATTGGGTTGGGGTGTGGGGGGAATTGAAGCCGAAGCTGCCATGCTTGGACAACCGATTTCAATGCTGATCCCAGAAGTGATTGGTTTTAAATTGACAGGGAAATTGCGTGAAGGGATTACCGCAACGGATTTGGTTTTAACCATTACTCAGATGCTACGTAAAAAAGGCGTGGTGGGTAAATTTGTTGAATTTTATGGGGATGGGCTGGCATTTCTACCGCTTGCAGACCGAGCAACCATTGCTAATATGGCACCCGAATATGGTGCAACATGCGGCTTTTTCCCGATTGATGAAATCACTCTAGGCTATATGCGTTTAACGGGTCGTAAAGAAGACCGTATTGCATTGGTTGAGGCCTATTGTAAAGAACAAGGCTTATGGCGTCATACAGGGGATGAACCTGTATTTACCGATGTGCTTGCTTTGGATATGGGCACCGTTGAAGCCAGTGTTGCTGGCCCGAAACGTCCGCAAGATCGAGTGGCATTGCCTGATATCCCACAAACTTTTAGTGCCTTAATGGCGCTGGATCTTAAGCCAGCTAAAGGTGAAGAAAAAGAACGTTTAGCCAATGAAGGTGGTGCAGGTACAGCAATTGATTCAAAACAGTCTGCTTTACAAAATGAAGAGCCGCATTGTGTGATTGACGGTAAGCGCTATCCATTGACGGATGGCGATGTGGTAATTTCAGCGATTACTTCATGTACCAATACCTCTAATCCAAGTGTGATGTTGGCTGCGGGTTTGTTGGCAAAGAAAGCCATCGAAAAAGGTATTCAACGTAAGCCATGGGTGAAAAGCTCTCTAGCACCAGGCTCTAAAGTGGTAACCGATTATTTAGAAGCAGCAGGGCTATTACCTTATTTGGACCAGTTGGGCTATAACCTCGTTGGTTATGGCTGTACCACATGTATTGGTAATTCTGGACCTTTACCTAAACCGATTGAAGACGCTATTCAGTGCCATGACTTGAATGTTGCATCGGTACTTTCAGGCAACCGAAACTTTGAAGGGCGGGTACATCCACTGGTAAAAACCAATTGGCTTGCATCACCGCCTTTGGTGGTTGCGTTTGGTTTATTGGGTACCATTCGTAGTGACATTACCAGCACAGCATTAGGGCACGATCAACAAGGTCAACCAGTATATCTCAAAGACATTTGGCCGAGTCAAATCGAGATTGATGAGGTGCTGCAAAAAGTTAATACAGCGATGTTCCATAAAGAATATGCGGCAGTTTTTGATGGTGATGAAAAATGGCAAGCAATTCAAATCCCTGATTCTGAAACCTATGAATGGGATGAAAACTCAACGTATATTCGTCATCCTCCGTTCTTTGACGGTATTGATCAACCCGCGAAACCAATTAAAGATATTCTCAATGCAAATATCTTGGCCGTTCTTGGTGACTCAGTCACAACAGATCATATTTCTCCAGCGGGGAATATCAAGAAAGACAGTCCAGCAGGTCGTTATCTAGAAGCACAAGGTGTCGATCAAAAGGACTTTAACTCTTATGGATCTCGTCGTGGTAATCATGAAGTGATGATGCGAGGTACCTTTGCCAATATTCGTATCAAGAATGAAATGCTCAATGGTGAAGAGGGCGGTAATACCCTCTATATCCCGACAGATGAGAAGTTAGCCATTTACGATGCTGCGATGAAGTATCAGCAAGATGGTACGCCGTTGGTCATCATTGCAGGTAAAGAATATGGTACAGGTTCATCACGTGACTGGGCGGCGAAAGGCACCAATCTTTTAGGAGTAAAAGCGGTGATTACTGAAAGTTTTGAACGAATCCATCGTTCAAATCTGGTTGGTATGGGGGTTTTACCTTTGCAATTTGTAGATGGTCAAACCCGTCAATCACTCAACTTAACTGGGCATGAGCAACTGTCGATTTATGGACTTTCTGATGACATACAACCACATGAAAGTTTAGATGTGGAGGTTAAACGTGTCGATGGTTCAATAGATCTTTTCAAAGTGTTATGCCGTATTGATACTTTGAATGAAGTGGAATACTTTAAAGCAGGTGGTATCTTGCATTATGTACTGCGTAATTTAATCGCTTCATAGCCTAATCAATAAATCACGATATATTTCAGTTCTCCAAGCCCTGTATAAAATGCAGGGCTTTTTTTATTGTGTTGGAGCAAGACACACTGTCGATAAATGAGTAAAATAGCGAGGTATTTTTGAGTTGATACTAGACATGACTGAACTTTTCCAAAATGATGAATATGAGCGCCGTTTTGCAGGCGTAGCCAAAATTTATGGAGAAGAGACATTCAATCACTATGAAAAAAGTCATGTCATGGTGATCGGTATTGGTGGGGTCGGCTCATGGGCGGTCGAAGCCTTAGCACGTACAGGGATTGGCGAGTTAACACTGGTCGATATGGATTCAGTGGCTGCTTCAAATATCAATCGACAGCTTCCTGCAATGACCTCTACTTTAGGTCATGAGAAAATTGAAGTCATGGCGGAACGTTGTCGTTCAATTAATCCTCGGATCAAGATCAATTTGATTGATGATTATCTCAGCCCTGACAATGTGAAAGAAATTTTAGAAAATGTTCCCGATATTATTTTAGATTGCATCGATGACGTTAAAGCAAAATTTGCACTTATGCTACATTGTCGTTTTAATAAAATTCCTTTGATTGTTTCGGGTGGGGCAGGTGGTAAGCTTGATCCTCTAAAAATTCGTGTTGCTGATTTATCTAAAACAGAACAAGATCCGATGCTTGCAAAATTGCGGAGCCAGTTGCGCGCCAAAGGCATTTGTAAGAAACCAAAAGAAAAATTTGGCATTACTTGTGTTTATTCAATTGATAATCCTTTTTCCAGTGCTGATGTGTGTGCGAGTGCAGGCTTGCGTTGTGGTGGATATGGTTCGGCTGTGGTGGTGACTTCTAGTTTTGCGATGGTCGCTGTTGCAGAAGTGTTGAAAAAGTTAGATCGGATCAAATAAGCGCTTGGTATTTTTAAGTAAAAGTTTAGATGCATTTAAAAATCATAAAAATTCAGTTAAATTAATCTGAAATAAACGTAATAACAGAGAACAATCAAAATGAGTTTTTTCAAAAAGTTATTTGGAAAGAAAGAACAACAAATACAAATCAATCGAAACCGCTATGCTGAATTTTGGCAATGGTTTGAACAGCATCAACAGGATTTTCACCGTATTGTGGATGAGTTAAATCAAGATACCATTCAAGCGGATTTCTTTGATAAGTTATCGCCTGAATTGGCTAAAGTTCATGGTGGAATTTTTTTTCTTACTGGGATGCTTGATCCACAAACAGCTGAATTGATCTTAACGCCAGATGGTGTTGTGGCAAACATTGTATTTGTAGAGGAATTGGTGGCAGCAGCCCCTGAAATTCCCGGCTGGAAATTTACCGCACTTAAACCCGCAAGTGATATTGAGCAAACCAGTATTGGTATGCATGGTTATGAATTTAGTCAAAAAACGCTATCATTTTATTTAAAAGACCATGAAGAATATCCAGATGAAACTGATCTCGTGGTTGTGCATGATCAATATAATGAAGCTCAAAAAGCTGAATTCTTACAAGCAGTTTATATCTTTTTGGATAATTATTTGGGTGAATATGATTCGATCACAAAGCTAGATCAAGTTTCGCTACAATTCAGACAAGATGCTGAAAAAGAATTAATGCCTATCGATCGTTTAAAGAATATTTTAATTTTAAAGAACAGTGAAATTTCTCGCTTAGACAAAATAACCCGTTCAAGTACTGATGACGATGAATATATCAGTTTGGAGGGGGAGACCAATGAAGGGTTGCCTTTGGTGGCGATCTTAAACAGTACCCTTTTAACATGGGATCAAAAAGCTTCTCATCCGTGGATGATGCTGGTTGAAATACCTTATGCTGGTCAGAACTCAAGTGGTATGCCGTCTGCAACAGATTATGAGTTGCTTAACGCGATTGAAGAAGAATTATTAGATGAGCTAAAGGATTTTGAAGGGTATTTAAATATTGGGCGAGAAACTGGTAATAACTTAAGAACCATGTATTTTGCTTGTAAAGAGTTTAGAAAACCCGCTAAAGTTATAGATCAGGTGGTTGAAAAATATCAGAACAATTTTGAAATCGATGTCAGCCTATTTAAAGATAAATATTGGCGTTGTTTAAATAAGTTTGGTCGCTAACTATGCTGAAAAGTCGCTTGAAATGCGCTATAGCATTCAGACCATAGACATGGACAGCTTAGAGAATGAAGCGGCTTTTTAATCGACCTATCCCCGATCTTAAAATAAGCATATTGGCGATCCTGTTGATTGGCGGAATTGGATATTATCTTTATTCAACGGTTCGTCATTTTCAGGCGGTCAACCAATTGGATGAAGCTAAAACGACAATGCGTGATATACAGAACTTGTTGGGATGGTCAATCCTTCAACCTCAAGCGGATGCAATTCAAGTCTGTAATTTGCAAAATATCCAACAGATCAGCAAACAAGAAGAGATTCAAAAGATCAAGCAACTGTTGGGCTGGGAGGTCAATATTCAACAACACAGCAAATATGTTGAAAGTATAAACGTGTATGCAGCACCTGATTTACACGGCTGTATTATACGTGCTCATTTTCGAAAAGAGGCCTTTGTAAGTGATGAGCTTGCTGGCAAGTATATTACTTACCAATATGATTTTAAAAAAAGCACCACAACATGCGTCACCAATATAAAAAAGTATACTTTAGTGAAATCTTGCACGCGTTTGTAAAAAACATACTTTATCTGTTCCGCTGAATCAGTCCTGTAAATAAATAAACTCAGGCTGTTGGGGCGTTTTGCCTGTTTGTTTTGCGATAAAACCATCATAAAGATTGAGTAAAACAACAGCGCAAATAATACAAATAAAAACCAGTAATTGTTTGGATATGCTCATACTATTTCTCTCTGATTTAAGTCGCTTTAAGTAAATTCTAGTGAAATCAAACAATCTAATCTAATATAGAAAAAAGCATGATTGATCTAATTTTGAGATGGATATGGCGACATTCAAACAATTTAATTATTTGATTAGAATTGTGGAAGAAGGTGGTTTTATTGCAGCTTCTGAAAAGTTGTTTATTGCCCAATCTGCTTTAAGTCGTCAGATCAAGCTTTTAGAGGATGAAGTAGGATTTGAAATTTTTGACCGCAGTGATAAAAAAATAAAACTCACTCAAGCAGGGCAGTTCTTTTATGCTCAAATTAAAAATAATTTGCTTAACTTAGATCATATTATTGAAAATGCTAAAGATATTGCAGATGGAAAAAATCGACTCATCAAAATTGCACACTCAAGTAGCATTAGCATGAGCTTAGAAAAAGTCAAAGTATTTGATCAAACCTCAAAGCATTTCAATGTTAATTTCGAGATCAATACTTTGTCATCTGAAGACCAAATTCTTGCACTGATGAAAGGAAATATTGATGTTGGTTTTATTCGCCCACCTGTCTTAAATCGCTTAGATGAGTTACATGCAACCACGCTCTACCCTGAGCCCTTATACGTTGCACTTCATCAAAATCATATTTTAGTTTCAGAACGCAGTATTAAAATCCAACAGTTAAAGCATGAAAATTTTGTTTCTACACCACATGCAGAACGGGGCGGTTTAAGTTACTTGGTTGCAAACCTATGCTTAAGTGCTGGTTTTTCTCCAAAGAAAGCAGCGGTTCAGTCCCGTAAAATTTCACAATTGCAATTGGTGGCTGCTGAAATTGGAATTTGTATTGTTCCTGAAGAATTTAGACATATTCTGCCTAAACAAGTACGACTGATTGCTTTGGACGCTGAAAATGCATGGTCTGATGTTGTGATGGTCTGGAGTAAAAATGCAGATGGTGTCATTCAGCGATGTACTGAATACATGATCAAACAGTTTCAACGATGATCTTTAAAGACCATCGTTTGATTGAAAAGATAGCTATGGATTAAGACTGTATTGAATCGTAGAAATTTTCAGTCGTGATCAGACAGACTGTTCACGAATATAATCTTCTGTACGCTTCATGGCTTCTTTAATATTGATAATGGCATTTTCAACATCTGCAAATGTTTTGGCATTACCACCACTTAAAGCCTGACGCCATTTACGCGCACCGGGAAGATTTTGGAATAAGCCTAAAATATGGCGTGTAATAATCGATAGAGGTGCGCCTTCTTGCATACGTTTGGCAATATAAGGCAGCATTTGATCGATAATATCAAAGCGATCAGGTAAATCTAAATTCCAGAGTTGACCTAATTCTGCCAAGAGGTAAGGGTTGTGATAAGCTTCACGACCAATCATGACCCCATCAACATGCTTTAAATGTGCTTGCGTTTCAGCGAAAGTTTTAACCCCACCATTGATCTCGATCAGCAAATCAGGACGCTCTTGTTTTAAACGATACACATCTTCGTAGCGTAGTGGTGGAACATCGCGGTTTTCTTTTGGTGATAAGCCTTGAAGCAAGGCAATACGGGCATGTACGATAAAATTATCACATCCAGTTTTTGAAACTGTATCGACAAAATGTAGCATCTCTTCATAAGATTGCATGTCATCAATACCGATGCGGTGTTTTACAGTAACTGGAATATCAACTGCATTACGCATTTCAGCAATACATTCTGCAACCAAGTCAGGCTCTGCCATTAAGCAGGCACCAATCTTATTGTTTTGTACGCGGTCACTTGGGCAGCCCACATTTAAATTGATTTCGTCATAACCCCAGTCTTGCGCCATTTTGCTACAAGTTGCAAGATCTTTCGGATTTGAACCACCGAGCTGTAGAACAATTGGATGTTCTTCATGGTTATAGTCCAAATGACGATTTGCTCCACCGTAGATAATGGCACCTGTAGTAACCATTTCTGTATAGAGGATAATATTGGGGTTAAACAAACGTGCAAAGAAACGATAGTCACGAGTTGTCCAATCCATCATCGGAGCGACCGAAATACGAGGCGTTAAAGATTGGAGCTCAGACATACAGTCAACCTGAAAAAGATAGAAAAAAAGCAAGTGCGGATTATACGTGCTTTATTTTAAAATCAATAGCCATACTCAAAAGATAGAATTTGTAAAGTTAATTACAAAAGCACTTCAAATTTTAAGCTGAACTTGATAAAAGAAGAGTTATTGATCAACACAATAAATTTCAGTTGTTATGGCAAAAAAATATAAACTTTACCCAATAAAAGCAATCAAAGATTGGGAGGGGGAAGACTGGGATGTTTATGAGGAAATACGCCTACCGAATGGGTTAATGTTACTAAAAGGTCGAGGTTATGAGCGACTTCATGGGCATTGTGCCGAAATTATCCTGACGCATGAACTGGCTGAGTTTATTAAACAAAATCACTCAGTGGAATTGTTTATTTTAGCTGAACAGCTTGGATTCTCTAAAGATGTGTTACTTCGTTTTAGAAAACGTCTTAATATAAGAAGGAAACTAACTGATTATGCATGGGTCATTGCACATCATGACGAAATACTCTATGAGCGTTGCGATGTATTGTTCGAAAAATATCAATTAAATCAGGGTGACATTGGTCGATATGTTCGCTATCTAGTCCATAAGGTTGGCGTTATCAGGACTCGAAAACGAGCAAGAAAAGTTGAAGACGAAATTGAAGCAAAAGTTTTAGCACATAAAGACATTATTATTTCATGTAATAAAATTATTGATTTGGTTGAGGCGATGGATATTGCTGTCTCTACTGCAACAAGAGTTCATAAACAAATGTGTATGGAGCAAAATTTACCGACAACAGCCGAAAAATTAAAACAAAAAAGTGCAGAGAGAAAACAATGGTTATTNTGCAACAAGAGTTCATAAACAAATGTGTATGGAGCAAAATTTACCGACAACAGCCGAAAAATTAAAACAAAAAAGTGCAGAGAGAAAACAATGGTTATTGGACAATCAACACGCTTTATTAAGTCATGATTTGACTATTAAGGAGATTTCTCAAAAGTTTAATCTCACACAATCGCAAATCAAATGGGCAAGGATAGATTTAAAAAAGCTACTCAATATCCCCAAAAAACCATTAGCTATTGTTTGGGTTAGAGCACATCAAGCAGATTTGGAACAGCTAAGCCATGTCGAGTTACAAAACAAATATCAAATGACTCAAGGGCAAGTAAGGCATGCTTTAAGAGTACTCAAAAAGCTGAAACAAAATGAGACATAAATTGTCGTATTAAAAATGATCATAGACAACTCTGTATAGACAGATTATTAAGTTTTTGAGTAAAATACATCACAATCTAAAATCAAATAATAAACTATGTCTAACAATATTTATGCCGCTTTGGAGCAATTAGGTCTTACTGCAAAAAAGCGTGCGATACATTTACAGTTCAGCAATAGCTCACTGAATAATCAGGTTTTCCTTCAACGTATTGATGGAACACATGAACTTAATGTAGGTCTGAGTTTACAACTCATTTGCCTTTCAACCAGCTCTCAAATTCCATTAAAGCAGTTTATTGGTTCTCAAGTTGCAATCGATATCGTCAACGATAAATCAGAACTCAATCGAATTTCAGGTATTGTTACAAAGGCTGATTCTGGCGCAAGCGATGGTTCTCTTACAATTTATCGTCTCACGGTAGAAGACCCGACAGCACTGTGGAAATATCGTAGAAACAGCCGTGTATTTATGGCAAAGTCTGTTGTGCAAATCGTGGATTTGATCTTTCAGGAGTGGAGAGAAAAAAGCCCGTTGTTTGCTTCAAGTCTTACTTTGGATAAAAGTGGCTTAACCAAAGACTATGATGTAAGACCATTCATTATGCAGAATAATGAATTGGATAGCGAATTCATTCAAAGATTGCTAGCCTCGGAAGGCATTACAACTTTAATTGATGAAGCACAACTTAAAGTGTCTAGTTCAAGTCAAACAATCCAACCCCAAAAGCTAAGATTAATTGACAGCAATAATCACTATCAAGCACTGGATCGACGTAACATTCGTTTTCATCGTAGCTCTGCTGTAGAAAAGCAAGATAGCATCACGGTATTTACAGGATTACGTTCCATTCAACCCACCGCAGTGCATATCCAACGTTGGCAAGCAGATGCACTAGAAACAGAAGAAGGTGCTGGTTCAGTTCAAAGTAAACATCAACATAGTGAAAATTATGACAATGCCAATCTTGGGTTAGAACAAGCATGGCACTTTAGCCCTGCATGGATACAAGACTTAAATGGTGAAGATGGTGCAACCAAATCAGGCAACAGCCAGATTGAAAAGTTTAGTTTAACCAAAACCTCAGTAACTACTATGATTCACAAGCCAAACAATTTACAGCTACCTCAACTGTACGAGATGCACATGTTGGGTATTTTTTTGAGCTAAATGAACACCCGACAATCGATCTAAAAGATTCTTCAGATAAACAGTTCCTCATTATATCTAAGACCTTCTATAACCAGAATAATTTACCAAAAGACCTGACCAACCAAATTGAAACTTTACTAAAACAAAGCAATTGGCAAACGCCCAACATCACAACAAACAATAGTGATGAACGCCAAGCCAATGAGTTAGTGCTACAGCGACGTAATATTGCGATTGTTCCAGAATACAATCCACTGAAACATAGACCAATTGCATCACCACAACGTGCCAGAGTGGTTGGAGCAAGTGGAGAAGAAATACATGTGGATGAATGGGGCCGTATAAAAGTCCGTTTCCTATTCACCCGTAATGAAGACAACACCCATGATGGTGGTGCTGGATCTAATGACAATGATACAGATTCAGCTTGGGTTGATGTCCTGACCCCGTGGGCAGGTGAAGGCTATGGTGCGCGATTCTTACCCCGTATTGGTGAGATTGTCGTCATAAACTTCTTTGATGGCAACCTTGATCGACCATTTGTGGTGGGGCGTATCCATGAAGCACACAGAAGCCCGACCAAGTTTGATGATAAAGGCAAACTGCCTGATACCAAAAAACTTGCAGGAATCAAAAGTAAGGAATATCAAGGCAGTGGCTATAATCACGACCAACCAGATCAGCAGTCAGTTACAGAGTAGCCATGGGGTAAGTCAACTCAATCTAGGTAATCTCAGTCATCCTAAAGAAACTGACACCAGCGAAGGACGAGGTGAAGGCTTTGAATTGCGTACAGATCAGTGGGGAGCACTCAGAGCCAAACAAGGCTTATTGCTTTCTACCTATTCTCAAGATTCAGCAAGTGGCGATCATCTTGATGCTTCTGAAACAAAATCACAACTTGAATCGAGTTTGAATAATTCAAAAGCTTTAAGTGAAGTTGCCAAGAATCAACAGACTGACCCTTTAGAAGTGCTAGATGGTCTAAAACAGTTTATTCAACAAATCGAACAGGAAAGTGAAGCTAAGGCAAAAGCATTTAAACAAGCTTTAATGATTTTGACTTCACCAAATTCTATTGCACTGAGTACGAATGAGGATGTTCACCTTTCAGCAGATGGACAAATCAGCCATAGCGCAGGCGATAGTATTAACCTAAGTACGCAAAAGAACTTGGTAGCTCATGCACAAAGTAAAATCAGTTTATTTGCAGCACAGGAAGGTGCAAGGCTTTTTGCAGGAAAAGGCAAAGTTGAGATACAGGCGCAGGGAGATGGTGCGGATTTGATCGCACGTAAAGGCATTCAAATCATTTCAACTGAAGATGCGATTTATATCACGAGTCCTAAAGAGATTAGATTAGTTGCAGATACCTCAGAATTAAAGATTAATGGTTCAGGCGTGTTTGCAACGGCTGGTGGTTTGTTTGAGAGTAAGGCGGGACAGCACAAATTTATAAGCGGTTCAAAAATAAAAACAGTATTACCATCACTTCCGCTCATAATAGATCAACCTTATTCAGCTGCTATAACCTTCTTAAATGAGGCAAAACAGCCAATGATTAATTATAACTATAGATTGATTGCTGAGAATGGTCTTGAAGTTTCAGGAGTAACAGATGAATTAGGGAAAACTCAACCGATTCAAACCGATCAACGAGAAAAAGTTGATGTGTATATTGCAGATTTGCCAAATGACTATCAAGAAAGTTCAGGTGAATCCCCTCTTCTTAAAAAAACATATGAAGATCTGTTTTATGTAGAAGACCCTGAAGATGAATTAGATGATATTGATAATACAGAAGAATAAGAGGAAATTATGGTCGCACCAGTTGTCGCAGCTGCATATGTTGTTCTTGCATTTTTATTAAGAGTTTTACTTTATGTCCTCAAAAAATTATTAAATCAGGCTGCTAAAGTTACAACTGAATTGGTAAAGAAACATTTGCTGCCTTTTTTAAAAGATATAGGCGCCAGTATTGCGCAAGAACTGATAGAGTTTATTTTTTCTTTTGCAACAGAAGTTGCAACTGATATAAAAAAAGAACAAAGAGATTCAACAACACCTAAACCGAGCGGTTCGACTAAGCCAACAGCACCCTCACAAGCTTCAAAGGTCGGTGCATGGTATGATATTTATACTAAAAAACCGATTTTATTTAAATCGGTGATTTGTAAGGTTTGCTGTTTCAGTAACCAAATTGGTGGGGCTACAGGTAAGGCCCCGAAAAAAGAGACAATTGCTGATAAAGTGATTAGTTTATGGGGTGGTTTACGCCATCTTCGACAAAAAGCAGTACAAGTGATTTTTGCACTCGTAGATATTGTGATGGAACATAAGTGTCCGATTAAAGCAGAAGTTATTTATGACAAGAAGACTAAACAACCGTTGATGGTTGCAGGTGCAAATCCGCCTCGGCACAAGTTTATGGAAACACCAGGGGGAGAGCATCGAATAGGTGCTGATGTCATTGTGGTTAAAGATATTATGAAAGCCCCTATAGTCGATAATATTTTACACTGGGTTGAAATTAAATTTTTAGACAGTAAAGATCCACCGAATAGGAAGCAAATGGATGATTATTCCAAATTTTTAAAGGGTAATAATAAGTTGGCAATGATTTGTGTATCTGAAAATCCTAAAAACAGTGATTGTGGTTGTAAGACAAAGGCGGTTCCTCAAAACACACAAAAACCAAATAGTACACCACAAGGTAAAAAGACTAGTAAAGCCAATAAAATGCGTGAAATTTGGGATATTGTTGTCACTAATGCAGAAAATCTTTGGAAATAAAAAAGGAATAGATGATGGGTGAGTTATTTCAACAAGCTGAAGCTTGGTTAGATCAGATTGAGCAGACACAAAATTACAACTTGCCTTATGTCGATATTGAATCAAAAACTGAGCCAGTACGACTAAATTTAATGATGTCTTTTTGGTTCTACAAAGGTGAAACTTTAGAAATTCGAGAGCAGGTTTTCAATAAAGTTTTAGATTATATCAAACTTACTGGTATTGAATTTCAACGTGAAGCTTCGATTAAAAATCAACGTGAACGGAACTTCCGAAAAGAAGAGTTTCCTCAAAATTGGTTAAACGACATTAGAAAAGCTGATGTTTGGAGTTCTTTGATTTATTACTTTTCAGATCAACCTAAAATGGACTTTGCACCTAAGTTTGGATTGGATGTAAGTTGTAGTTCTGAATTAGGGGATGGAGAATGGTATTCAACTGTGAATTTTATTTTTCCATTTGATTATGTTGAAAAAGACGAAAATCGTTTTGCTTGTATCGAATTTTTTAAATCATTTATTAAAGAAATTAAAGTAGAACAAGCCTATTGTGGTTATCGTGTAGGCCAACCATTAGATTTCACTAAAGCAGTACCTTGGCAAGTGTTTGATACAGCAGCAGCATATCGCTTTCTTGGCTTAGATATCGAAAAGAACATGACTCAAAGTAGTGCTGTGACAAATGATGAGCCTTCTTTAGAAAAGGGTGTCCGTTCAACCGCATGGTTGGTCTACTTGGGGCAGCCCTGGCTTGAAAAGCTTAATGAAGTACAAGCCATTCAGAAACAAAAACCAAATACGCCATTACAGTTAGAGCTGATTAATGAAGGGATGTTTTTTAAAGCTGATGAGTCACCACAATTGGCACGGATAGGCTTATCACGCCCTCAAGGCTATCAGGCTTTAAACAACATATTAAAACCGATTCGAGAAAAGATGTTACCCCTTACTCAATATGCGGATTCATTGGCTGAATGG